>NZ_CP026118.1:2506123-2833904 GCF_004101865.1 Halobacillus litoralis | reverse complement strand
AGCAGCATAAACTATGTGTCCAATTTTATGGGGTCAGCACACAATGAACGAGGAGGCTTGCCAGTTCCCCCGCAGGAATGCGAGTTGTTTCAAAGCCACCCCTAACTCTTATATGGTAACGAACCCCGCTGTCACGGTAATAGGCGACTGCGATTTTCGAAAAAGAGCCACTAGCAGTTACTAGTGGCTCTTCGGTCTATTAAAGGGAAGAATAATTCAGTGTTTGATACATAGGGAAACGGCCAGTCAACTGACGCACACGCTCTTCTGCTTCTTTCATTTTCGCTTCATCTTCATGATGCTCAAGAGTATATGCAATCAGGTCAGCGATTTCTTCCATTTCAGCTTCCTTGAAGCCTCGGCTTGTCACCGCTGCTGTACCAATACGGATTCCACTTGTGACGAATGGACTTTCAGGGTCAAACGGAATCGCATTTTTATTCGTCGTAATTCCTATTTCATCTAAAGCTTTCTCAATCACTTTTCCTGTCAGTCCTTTGTTACGCAAGTCCAATAGGAGAAGGTGATTATCCGTACCACCAGAAACGAGGTCGACTCCTTTATCTAAAAGAGACTGAGCCAGCTGTTTGGCATTTGCGACAAGTTGGTGTGAGTACTCTTTGAATTCAGGTTCTAATGCCTCTTTGAAGGATACAGCCTTTGCAGCGATGATATGCATAAGCGGTCCTCCTTGCATGCCAGGGAAAACGTTTTTGTCGATTTTTTTAGCAAAGGATTCTTCACAAAGAATCATACCACCACGAGGTCCGCGCAATGTTTTGTGAGTGGTGGTCGTAACGAAATGAGCATGCGGCACTGGGTTCGGGTGCAGTCCAGTAGCTACCAACCCTGCCACATGGGCCATGTCTACCATCAGGTAGGCGCCAACTTCATCCGCGATTTCACGGAATTTAGCAAAGTCGATCTTTCTTGGATAGGCACTGGCACCGGCGACGATAAGTTTCGGTTTTACTTCTTTAGCCTTCGCTAATACAGCATCATAATCAATGGTTTCAACTTGATCATTTACACCATACTCTTCAAAGTTATAAAGCTTTCCACTGAAGTTGACCGGACTGCCATGAGTCAAGTGACCACCATGATTCAAATTCATTCCTAATACCGTATCACCATGATCCAGAACTGTGAAATAAACGGCCATATTCGCTTGGGCCCCAGAATGCGGCTGGACATTCGCGTGATCTGCTCCGAACAGCTGTTTCGCGCGGTCACGAGCTAGATTCTCAACCACATCCACGTGTTCGCATCCACCATAATAACGGCGGCCAGGATAGCCTTCTGCATATTTGTTCGTCAACACAGTCCCCATCGTTTCCATTACAGCCTCTGATACAAAGTTCTCTGAGGCAATCAGTTCAATATTATCCTGTTGGCGATCCTTCTCATCCTTGATTGCTGCAAAAATTTCTGCGTCTGTTGATTTAACATGATTCATGGTCAAACGTTCCCCTTTCCATTCCTAATGATCACATGACCCTTCTTCTGAACGATTTACATAGACAGCTCTTTCCCCGCCAATGAGAGGGGGTCGAGTTTTAGCAGCCGTTACATGAGCATGGCCGATGGACGTTTGCTCAATCCGAAGCGGAACAGCGACTCGCCTCAAGTGCATCCCGATCAAGGTATCTCCTATATCAAGACCACCTTCAGCTTCAATCCGTTCCACGAGAACTGGATCCTTCATTTGTTTAAAAACATACGAAGCCATCGAGCCCCCGGCTTGAGGGACTGGGATTGCTGCAACTTCTGTTAAGCGTTGCTGTTCAAGAACTGATCGTTCTATGACCAGCGAACGGTTCAAATGCTCACAGCACTGGAAAGCTAATTGTACACCTGTTCGATCTTCCAGTTTCTTCAGTTCACTAAATACGACTTCAGCAATCGCTTCACTTCCCGAAGTACCTATTCGTTTACCTGCAATCTCACTCGTCGAACATCCGATGACAAATAAGCCGTGTCTAGTAGAACCATCCTCTATCAACTGGTTGACTACATTGTTGACATCCGCTTGATTCTGTTCTAAATCCATCATTTTACTCCACCTCCTCCAAGGGGATATGAAAAAAGGAGAAGCAATCGGCTCCTCCTTCAATTGTCAGCTTCCGCATACATATGCATCCGCTTTTCTATATTCCATTGTATTACTTATTTTCGTATTCGGCAATCTTACTGACACGTCTTTCGTGACGGCCCGCCTCAAAATCTGTAGAAACCCAAGTTTTAGCAATTTCTTTCGCCAGACCAGGACCGATCACACGCTCACCCATACAAAGTACATTGGAGTCATTATGCTCCCTTGTCACTTTAGCAGTGAAGAGATCGTGGACTAAGGCAGCGCGTATGCCTTTTACTTTGTTTGCAGAAATGGACATACCGATGCCTGTCCCGCAAATCAAGATCGCTTTATCAAATTCACCGTCAGCAACACGTTCTGCTGCCGGAATAGCGTAATCAGGATAATCGACAGAACTTTCGCATTCACATCCGATATCTTCAAATTTTATTTGAAGTTCTTCCAAAACATCCGCCACTTCTTTACGTAAATTGATGCCGCCATGATCTGAAGCAAGGATTACTTTCATCTTCTGACACTCCCGTCTACTATAATCAATCTCATCGTGACAGTTTCCCTCTCAACTGTCAATCAGTAGCGGTGGATTTGCTTCAATAGGCCCTCTTATTATGTAATAAGTGATTTTCTTCTCGCCTGACCTTTCCCTCTTTCCCGGCCGGCGAATGCAGTCCAGTTATTGGATAAAGCATGAAATGAATATGTAATGAGAACCAATTCCTTACTAATAAAGGAATGGTTTCAAACGTAAACTGAATCGGTTTCTCTACACTTCAGGCTCACCTTAAAGGAAACTTTAACTATCATTTCTTTCCAACATTTTTATTAGAAGCTCAATATGCTCTTCCAGTTCATCCCGAGTATTTCGGTAGATGCTAACATTTCCGCCAAAAGGATCGGTTATATTCAAGTCAGGCAGGTCATTTTCCAATTGTTCAATTTCTTCAATTTCCTTTCCCAACTCTTCCAGCAGCTTCTTCTCCAGTTCATAATCATCCAAAGAAGACTGATATTCACTTAGAATCGCTGAACGCTTGTCTTCAAAGCTGCTGTATAAATCTTTCAATTTATCCCATTGGACCTCGTCCACCAACACATACTCCTTGAGCGTATAATATTTGTCCTCGTGTTCAGGGTATTGCAAAGCCAATGTTTGTTTATGGCGATCTGTCATAGTAAGGACCAGGTCCGCCCAGGCTAAGGAATCCTTATCCACAGGATTTGTTTGATGGTCCAGGGTTAAATCAATTTCACCAAGGACGATTTCGGAATTTTTCGCAAGCGTTTCCCCTTTGCCTGCAAAAATCCCTGCAGATCGAACTTGTCCATCCGCAAGTTTTGATTTCAATATTGCCTCCGCCATCGGACTTCGGCAGGTATTTCCAGTACAGACAAATAAAATATTCATAACCATTCTTCTCCTAACCCATAGTCCATTTTCTCTATAATATCACAGGAAGATGCTCGACTAAAAATTTGTCAGAATATGGCATTTAAACCTAAAGCACACAGAATACTTCCGCCAAGCAATTCACTGTAGGTGCCGAGAAGACTACCAGCTCTGCGTCCAATGATGAACCCAGCCCATGTAAGCACCATACTGAATACTCCAAAAGACAGAACATATATCCAAACTTCTGCTTCCCTCAAGCCTATACTGAAACCGACCGGGAAACTATCAATGCTCACACTCAAGGCAAATAACCATATACCTACACCTGTCATCCGATACGAGAAGGAGTGCTTCTCTGTAAAGGAAGCGAATACAGCATAGGCACCTAAACCGAACAGCATGACCCCACCAGCTAATGTCGCCCATTCGCTTGCACTAACCGAGAGCCATTTTCCTAGCAGGATTCCTAATCCCGGCATGAAAATATGAAAAACACCTATGACGATCCCTGCGACAAAAGCATGTTTTAAACGTACCGCTTGTAAGCCCATCCCTAAGGACACGGAAAAAGCATCTAAACCTAAGGCAATGGATAACAAAATCAATGAAGTCAGCTGCTCCAACTGAAAATCCCCCTCCTCGGACATGCTATATCATCGTATGCGCGGAAGGGGGACTCTATGTTAGTACTGCTTGATTTTTTTCACAGCTGCCTTTGTCAATCGGTTCATAATGGCAGCACCGACCCCGGTTTCCGGGAATGTTTCACATAAGATGATATCGATGTCTGCCTTCTTGAATTCTCTTAATGCTCCATAGAGCCGTTCAGCTATTTGCGCTAAATCATCTCTTGATCCACATGTAATCAGTGAAGCGTGCTCCAATTGAGCAGCCAACTGATCACTTGCAATTACACCGACTCGGTAACCTTGCTTCGATAACTCTTCCATCTGGTCATGGAAGAAATCTTCTTCCCCATCCACTAACCATAGTGGCGCTTCAGGGGCATAATGAGTATATTTCATCCCCGGAGATTTTGGAGATTGCTCTTCATTAGCAAGCGCTGGATCAATGATGACTTCTGGAAGCACTTGTTCCAAATCTTCTTTAGTTACGCCTCCTGGACGAAGAATGACAGGGATTTCGGTGGTACAGTCAACAACAGTAGACTCCACACCGACCCCAGTGGGTCCACCATCAAGGATGCCGGCGATCCGTCCATTCAAGTCTTGAAAAACATGCTCAGCCGTGGTCGGGCTGGGCCTGCCGGAACGGTTTGCACTCGGGGCGGCTAGTGGTCGATCCGTAGTACGTAATAAAGCGAGCGCCAGTGGATGGTCAGGCATACGGATGGCGATTGTGGATAAGCCGGCTGTGACATTTTCAGCGGCAGACCCGTTACTCTCCATAATAATCGTCAGCGGACCGGGCCAAAACTCATCCATGAGCTGTCGAGCGATAGGAGGTATAACGTGCACCAATTTTTCGACTTGGTCTTTATCCGCTACGTGGACGATCAATGGATTATCAGACGGCCTCCCTTTCGCTTCGAAAATCCGTTGCACGGCAGCTTCCTGCGTAGCATCGGCACCAAGGCCATAAACGGTCTCTGTTGGAAAGGCGACGACTTGCTTGTTCAGGAGGAATTGTGCCGCCTCTTTTATTGAAGAATCAAATTCAATAGCTTCATTCCAAACCTTTGTTTCCATGCTCATCATACGTACTCCTTCTGCTTATCTAAGAAATGATAAAAGATGTATTTGTGGATGGCTCTCTACCGTTGTTTTTTCTCTAAATATTATTATGAATAATTCTACAAAATATCGCAAATTCAGACATTATTCACAGGATGTCCTCATGATGAGTCGAGTTATCCACAAAGATACCCACATATCCAAAATTTCCGTTAGTAATTTTACGCATCTAAAAATATCTATTCACAGCTTATACACAAAAAATAGGTTTTTTGTGTATAAGTAACTCACTTATTAACAGTTACTTGTGGTTAACTGTGAATATCCACAAACTTTTTTCGACATCATCTAATTTGAACTGTTGATGTTGTAAAAGAAAATCGAGCGTTTGCGAGTGACTTTCCACATGCAATTCAGCAAAACCTTCCTCCTCCACAAAGGATTGAATAACTTCAAAGACTTCAAGCACCCGCCCCGGAGAGATGTGATCAGCGACCTGCAATTGCTCCAGTTTTCCTATGTCACCCGCAAATTCAATGAGTTTGAAAGTCCCGATCGTTTGATCTTTCTTTTTCAATTGATAGAGCTCTTCTTCCACTTTTTCAATATACATAACAGAATCCACACCCCTTTTCTCCTACTCTATGAAAAGGGGTGTGGATGATATGCTAGGAAAATATACTTTCCCATATTTTCACGACGAAGAACTTCACTTCTTTCTCTTCCTTTTCTTCTGTTTCTACTGGTGCTTCTTCTGCAGGGATTTCTTCTGCTTCAGCAACACTCGTCCCGTTGGAGAAATCCAGGAAGCATAGAGGCGGGAATAATACACACCACCAGTTATCCCCTTCTCCCCTGCCTAATGTAATCAATATCGCTTCGTATTCTCCTGCAGGATAAATATATGAGCCGTACAATTTTGTCGGAAAGGTAACACTGGAATCATAATCCACTGTATAAGTTTGGTCGACACCTTTGGCTTCCAGTGTCTCAGCTACGATCTTTTCAAGTTCAGGTAAACGGTCCCCGATCAATTGACGGGCGGCTTCGACTGATGTCAAGTCTTCCACCCACTCAGTGATTTCCGCATTCACTTGGTCTCTTACTTCTCGTTTGACCTGTTGATCTTCTTCATCGTTACTATCCGCTAATATCCGCAGACGAATGGCTTCATCTGGAATCACTTGAAAGTTTTGTCCATATTCCGCTTCCATACGCTGTCCCCAAGGGAGGACTGTAAGAATGACTGTCAATCCCATTAATAAAAGTAAGCTGTTTTTCATATTGTTTTCCTCCCTGTCCCTGTACTAGTCGCTAGTATGGTCAGAGGAAAAGAACTTTAATCAAAATTCTATGAAACTCTTAATTCTTTATGGAAGCCAAAAACCATCCGATCCTTGCCATTCATATCTTTACGGATTTCCGTTTCGTACTCAGGTAAAAGTTTTCTGATCATGCCCTCCACAGCTGCTCCTTGTTGGTGACCAATTTCAAAAGCGATACACAAAGGTTTCTTTTCAAACGTGGATAATTGTTCAAGCATAATCCGATAAGCCGCTAAACCATCCTCATCAGCAAAAAGTGCCAGTTCAGGATCGAAGTTGACGACAGTATCATCCATCCCGCTCTTTTCCTGATGAGAGATGTAGGGAGGGTTGGATATAACAATATCGATCGAATGATTTTTCAACGGGTCGAGGAAGTCTCCTTGATAAAACTGAATGTCAGCTTGCATTGCCTCCGCATTACGCGCAGCTACAGCGAGCGCATCTTCAGAAATGTCCACAGCTATGACTTCGCTATCAGGTATTTCCAAAGCAGCCGAAATCGAGAGGACTCCACTTCCTGTCCCGATATCAGCGATTTTGGGACGATCAATGTTATGAGAGCGGATAAATTCAATCACTCCAAGCAAAAGCTCTTCTGTTTCAGGCCGAGGAATAAGTACATGGGGACTGACCTTGAATTCACGCCCGTAAAAGTGTGCGAAGCCGGTTATGTGTTGGACTGGAACACCCGTTTCGGCATGTGTATGGATTTGATTCACAAAATCCTCTCTTTGGCTTAACGGGAATTCCTCAATTTCATAAGCTAGTATTTTTGCTTGTGACCACCCTAAAAGGTTTTCAATCAAAAGGTCCCCCACACGCGCTTCTCTCCCGTGCTTTTGTAAAAAAAGAGAAGCCCAGCGGCGGGCTTCCCGGATCGTCGTAAAAGTAGGCTGCATATCATTCACCAAGCTGTTCAAGTTTATTGGTTTGTTCTTCTATCAATAAAGCTTCAATGATTTCATTCATGTTTCCCTGCAAAATTTGATCAAGCTTCTGCAAAGTCAAGCCAATACGGTGATCAGTTACACGCGTCTGTGGGAAATTGTAGGTACGGATCCTCTCCGAACGGTCTCCGGTTCCCACGGCAGACTTCCTGCTTTCATCATATTCTGCTTGTGCCTCCCGCTCGAACTTATCATAGATCCGGGCACGAAGGACCTTCATCGCTTTTTCTTTATTTTTGATTTGGGACTTTTCATCCTGACAAGAAACCACAATCCCGGTAGGTACGTGAGTGAGTCTCACGGCAGACATCGTCGTATTCACACTTTGCCCCCCTGGACCACTGGAAGCGAACGTATCGACACGAATGTCCTTGTCATGGACTTCGACTTCGACTTCTTCGGCTTCCGGCATAACGACAACAGTAGCGGTTGACGTATGGATTCGCCCACCTGATTCTGTTTCGGGCACGCGCTGGACACGATGGGCACCGTTCTCAAATTTCATTTTCGAGAAAGCCATATGTCCATTAAGCATGAAGATGATTTCTTTATAGCCACCTACGTCATTGGCGTTCGCCTCAATGACTTCTGTTTTCCACCCCTGCATTTCAGCATAACGAGCGTACATCCGATATAAATCCCCAGCAAATAAGGATGCTTCATCGCCACCTGCTGCCCCGCGGATTTCCATGATGACGTTTTTATCATCATTCGGGTCTTTCGGAAGCATAAGGACCTTCAAACTTTCTTCCAGCTCTTGCTTCCTTTTGGACAGTTCACTTATTTCCTCTTTGACCATTTCGGTCATATCATCATCGAGCTGATCATCAAGCATTGCTTTAGCATCATCCAACTGTTCAGTAACCTCTTTGTAATCGCGATAAGCGGTCACTGTATCTTGCAAGCCGGATTGCTCTTTTGAATACTCACGGAGTTTATTTGTATCAGATATCACTTCAGGATCACTTAATAATTCATTCAATTTTTCATAACGATCTTCTAATGTTTGTAAACGTTCAATCAATGGTATGCACCTCTTTCTCCATAACATTCTAATTATATTATAGAGAGATCACGGATACAACCGCACACCTTCCTTACTGCATAAAAAACAGCCCTGAACCTCCATAGTCGGATAGCTCCGGGCTGACTAAATCACTTGATCACTTGATTTTCACTTGAATATCATAGCTTGGCACTGCTTGATAAATCGCTTCTTCCACTTGTGCCTTCCATTCTTCCTTCTCTTTCTCAGACATCTCATCTTCACCGGCGATATCTACCGTCACCCACACTTTATTCGCTTCTAATATGACCCGTTTAACCTCAACGCCAGGAAGCTCTTGGGCCGACTCTTTAATCAACTCGCGATCCTGTTTCATCCCCCATGTATCACCGACTTTACTTATTGATCGGGGATTTTCCGTTTCCTCAGTCGCCTCATTATTCATACCCATATTCTCCACATCATCACGACTGGTTTGACCCTGATAATTTTCCATTTGCAGTCCGCACGCTGTCATAAGCATAAGGGACACTGCCAGCATTAGAATAAATCGAAACATCTTCCTCACCTCTTCTCTTTTGCTCATTATTATTTCCCGAACCACCTTGATTATGTAAAAAGCATCCCCTGTAAACTCCACCTTTGTTAGGTCAGTTATTCCACTCAGGTTCAGTTACAGGATTAGCAATGAGGGAAAGAAGAAACGAACCAACATCATTAAGGTTCACATAACATTAATTGGTATTATAATTAAAACTTAAAATGCACCAGGTCATGTGCTGACCTGATGCATTTTAGGTTTGGATTTCTAGCGTATATTTGGACGGGATGACTCCCTCACTCTTTATGTGTTGCAAATACTCTTCAGCCTCTTCATAAGACTCGAACGTCACTTCTTCATCATTTCTTCTGAATTCAATTACTATATGCTGGTCGTCGACTCCGACAATACGATATACCATAGATACCCCTTTCTACTACGTGCTTTTTACAATAAAAGGAAAATAAAAAATCCGAAAAGTCCCCACAGGATGGAGTACTTCTCGGATTTTTGTCTAGCTCTATTGTCCAGCTCAATTTTGCCGATAATATTGATTACCTTTTTTTAATAAATGGTTTATACACGTAAGGACCAAACGGCTCTTCGTTTCATCCCACTTATCATTATAGTAGAAAAATTATTTAATGAAAACCCCCTGGTGAAAAGGGGCTCCTCCCTCGGCTTTTGTTGGATGTTTCGAGAATTTTTCACTATTGAGCAGGTGTGATATCCTGCAAATTTTTTATAGACGTAAGAGAAAGACGATATAACTTCGATCATTTTGGAAATCCCAGTCCACAAAGGTATCCTCGATTGGTTTTCCAAGAATTTTCTCAAAAGAAGCCCTGCTGAGTAAACGCTTCTCCAGACGCCGTTTCGAAATCTTCAGAGGCTCTTCATAACCGGAATCAATCAGTTCTTTTTCAATGGCTACCAAAATACCTGACCTTACAATAAGGAGCGTCCGGTCATTCAATAAATAGGAATTTATCGACTCCGGTGCTTTCTCAGCTTGTTCGCTTACCTTTTCTACTTCTTCATATAAAGTAGAGCCAGGGTCATATGATTTAAGGTTAGGGCTCTGCTGGTCGCTTTTCACGATTCCGATTAATATTCCTGATTTATTGGGGAAGGACCAGTCATAATAGATCGATTCAACTTCAATTCCTACACTCGCACGAAAAGTAGCCTTAATATCCGGAATCAGTTCTCTCATCATCAAATCTCGTGTTTCCTCCACTTTATTATGATTTTTTTGTCCGACCAAAACACGTTCCATCGGTGCTAAAAAATCTTTTAAATAAATGGTGAGGTAGGGTGCTTCCAGGGAGACGAAGACTGATGATGGTCCTTTCCCGAAATGATCGCGCAATAGTTTACCTACATAACTGGACATTTCTGATTGTACAGATTGCTTATCCATAATTGACCTCCGTCATTTTTAAGTATCTGCTCATTAAAGTTCCACAACTTTTTACTATTTAAACGAAACGTCTCGTTAAATCAACAAAGGTTATTCAATATTATAGCAGGATTGCGTAAGACTCGTTTTCCTAGATAACCGGGGCTAGTCATCATGTTGAGTGTTAGGGGTGGTGGGGAAGCAGCTCGCTTTCCTGTGGGGGACCTGGCAAGCTTCCTCGGGCTACCGCCCTGCGGGATCTCGCCTATCTCCTTCTCCCACGGGAGTCTCGCAGCTTCCCCACCACCCCATTCGATGCATGTGAAAACGACCCCCTTACCCCATAAGGAGAGTCTTCCACTATCGCTGTGTATAGGCATCAAACGCTATGTATCAAGCTTTCATGATCAGAATTACTGGCTTGGAATTCATCGACCCTCTACTTCCCTATAACCCATAGATGCTTATTCCAAAAGCGGTTTCGAGAATCTGTAGGGTATAGGGGCGGAGGGAAACGGTGAGACTCCTAACTTTAAAGCGGAAGTGCCTTGATCAGGGGCGTATGGACTGGACTGAGCTGGAGGAGATAAAGGAAACACGAAGAGCATAGCGATTCGATGTTGACTTATCGTACAGAAGCGAGGGAAGTCTCACTAGCCGCTAGGTACTGGAGCTGGATAGCACTTGTAAGGTTTAAGATCTCCTACCAAAATTCAGCCTCCAATGGTTTAAGAACTGGGATGTGCGGGACAGCTGAGACCCCACAGGACAGTCCGAGGAGGCTCAGCGCCCGCCCCATGGAAAGCGAACCTTTTCCCGCAGCCCCTAAACTTCCACTGAAGTCTCGAAACTGAGTATTCAAGATAAGGGAGCTTTGTTGATATACAAAAAAAGGCAGCTGAGATTTCAGCTGCCGGGGAGACCTATTTATTCATCGTTTTTTCAGCATAAGCTGCTTTCACTTCTTGTTGCCTGGGTTTATTGGGAACTTCATGGTGATGACGGCATCTAGGCTCATAGGATTCGGAAGCTCCGACTAAGATGATCGGATCATCATACGATGCGGGAGCTCCGTCAATCAAACGTTGTGTACGACTAGCCGGCGATCCGCAAATCGGGCAAATCGCGTTCAATTTAGTTACACTTTCGCTCAAAGCCATCATTTCAGGCATTTTTCCGAAAGGCTCTCCTCTAAAGTCTGTATCTAGACCTGCGACGATGACGCGTATGCCTCTGTCCGCCAAACATTCAACTACTTCTACAATATGTTCATCAAAAAACTGCATTTCATCAATTCCGACTACATCCACCTCGTCCGACACATGCTGGAGGATGTCCAAAGAGCTTTCCACAGGCCGGGCCATCACTGATGTACCATTATGTGAGACAACGGCATCATCTTTATACCGCTTATCTATCGCAGGTTTGTATACACGGACGGTCAAATTGCCAAATGTCGCTCTTCTCACGCGGCGTATCAGTTCTTCTGATTTACCACTGAACATACTTCCACAAATAAGCTCTACCCATCCGCTTTGTTTCATTACATACACGTCCACTGTCGCTCCCTTCTCACTCGATCAAGATCCAATAGTGCAAGAAAAACTTAAGAGCCTTACACTTTCGAACGACCTTATCATCAAAAAAGAGCTACCTTGATCAACCCCTATGAATCAGCGGCTATAAATCGCCAAGGACAGCTCCCCTCATTTATTGAAAACTATTTAAAGGGTAAAAGACTTCCTAGGAAATCTCCTCACACCCCTTTTTTTGACAAAAAAACAGGCAAACCTTTGAGACAATTTGCCTGTTTTTGTTCAAAATGATGAAATTTCCTTCAAAAGAAGGTGTATCATTATTATGAAAGGTTATATTTCTTCTTGAAGCGATCCACACGGCCGCCAGCTTTATCAGCTTTTTGCTTACCTGTGTAGAACGGGTGAGACGCAGAACTAATCTCTACACGGATCAGTGGGTATGTGTTTCCATCTTCCCACTCGATTGTTTCTTCAGAATTCTGAGTAGAACCTGTTAGAAACTTGAAATTAGAACTTGTGTCTAGGAATACGACTTTACGGTATTCTGGATGAATTCCTGCTTTCATGTTCTTCCACTCCTTTTTGCCCTGAGTCCTTAAGAAACAGAGTTATTGTAAGAGCCGTCGAAGGTTCGTGATAACACCTTGTACTGAAACTCACATAGAATGATTATAACAGGGGGACAACCCCAATGCAAGATGAACTTGATAATTAAAAAAGGACTGCTAAGAGTTCCTTAACATTTACGAACGCCGTGCAGGAGTCGCTTTCCCTTTCATATCCTTGTCCATTAAATCGAAAAATTCTTCATTATTTTTTGACGATCTCAAACGGCGTAGGAAGCGATCTGAGAAATCATGGGCATCTGACATCGTTTTACGGATCGCCCAAACTTTATCAAGGTGAGCCTGGGACAGCAGCAGCTCTTCTTTCCGTGTACCTGAACGCAATATATCGATGGCAGGAAAAATCCGGCGTTCGGCCAAACTGCGGTCCAGATGCAGTTCCATATTTCCAGTTCCCTTAAATTCTTCATAGATGACGTCATCCATACGTGAGCCTGTATCTACAAGGGCAGTAGCTAAAATCGTCAAGCTTCCCCCTTCTTCGATATTCCGAGCTGCACCGAAGAAACGTTTCGGACGGTGGAAAGCCGCTGGGTCAATCCCTCCTGAAAGTGTACGTCCACTCGGAGGGATGACCAGGTTGTAAGCTCTTGCTAGTCTTGTAATGCTATCCATCAATATGATGACATCACGCTTGTGTTCAACTAAACGCATGGCTCGCTCCAACACAAGTTCTGAAACTTTAATATGATTTTCCGGCACTTCATCAAAAGTCGAGCTGACTACATCAACATCAGGGGCGACAGAACGTTCAATGTCCGTCACTTCTTCCGGACGCTCATCCACAAGTAAAATAATCAATTTCGCATCAGGCTGATTGGTGGATATGCTGTTGGCCATCTGCTTTAACAACATCGTTTTCCCTGCTTTTGGAGGAGCAACAATGAGTCCACGTTGTCCGTACCCTACAGGAGCCATGAGATCCATGATTCGAGTAGACAGTTTTTTTGTCTCGGTCTCAAGTTTTATGGGACGGTCCGGATAAAGAGGAGTAAGTGCCGGGAAGTGTACTCTTTCCTTGGCAGAGTCCGGGTCCTCCCCATTCACTGCATCTACGTGGAGCAACCCGTAATAACGCTCATTTTCTTTCGGAGGACGGACTTTTCCGGAAACTTTATCCCCATTCCTCAGGTCAAAGCGACGAATTTGAGAGGCTGAGATGTAAATGTCTTCCGCACTCGGAGAATAGTTGATCGGACGCAGGAAGCCAAACCCTTCAGAAGGAATAATCTCCAAAATCCCGTCCATAAATAAAAAGCCATCTTTTTCAGCTTGAGCCTTCAAGATTGCAAAAATCAATTCTCTTTTCGTAAGTTTCGCATAGTAAGATACTTTATACTGTCTAGCCTTTGCATAAAGACCTTTCAGTGTCATTGTTTCTAAATTGGAGATAGTTATATCTGCCACGTAATCACCACTTTTTTTATATTTCTTTATATCTGTCAAGTTCGTAAGCCAAAAGCGCGAAGCTTTGGAGCCCCGTCACGCTAAAGCAAACTTTCTCAATGAAGGTATCTTCCTCCTTTGAGTTTGATGCCTCCTGTCGTTTTCCCTGAAAACTCTGGAGCTGGTTGTCATTCTCATCACTGCTTTGTCTTATGATAATAAATAAATCCCGAAAAGCTTTTCATTTGGAAAGTAATGACTTCTCTAAGTATGAATGCCCGAATAGAAGATCCAGGAGAAGTTATGTGAAGTAATATTTATAGAAGCTTTCGGAGGTCTATGGTCGCCATTATCTTCTATCGCTATCAAACAACCTTTATTGTACTCCTGTCCTTACACAGTTTCAATCCTAATTTACGAAAACTTTTTGGAGGGGGTTATTATAGGATAAGAGGAAGCCGCGCAATACGACTTCCTCTTATGATGAAGAATAAAGATTTGAATCGTGGTTTAATAACCAGATTCGTTTTTCATCAGGCTTTGATATCCGTCTGTAAACGGAGATTGCCTGGTCACCGTTCGGGTCGTTGTCGCTACCTTATCCATATGAAATGGATGCCAGAATTTCTCTCCATTCAGAAAAGGTTTGTCCTCATTTCTCATGGAACGATATGGCGCTTAAGAATTTTGGAATTGCTCAATTTCTTCTTCAGACATTTCCTCGAACCAGACCTTTGCGCCTAAGTTGTTCAGCTTAGTCGTAATGTTGTCATACCCGCGTTCTATATGATCAACACCAGTAATCTCTGTTGTACCTTCTGCCATCAGACCAGCTATGACAAGGGCTGCGCCAGCACGTAAGTCCGTCGCTTTCACTTTTGCCCCTTGCAGCTTAGATGGTCCAGTCACTATGGCTGAACCGCCTTCGACCTTGATCGAAGCATTCATTCTCCTCAGTTCATCTACATGTTTAAAACGTGCTTGATAGATCGTATCTGTCACTACACCTGTTCCATGAGTCTGCGTGAGGAGAGAAGTGAACGGCTGTTGTAAATCCGTTGGAAAACCGGGGTATACAAGTGTCTTAATGTCAACACTACGCATGTTTTTCCCTGGACGAACATACAGTTGTTCATCGTTTTCCTCAATCGTGACACCCATTTCTCTCAGTTTTGCCAAAAGCGACTCCAAGTGCTGAGGGATGACGTTATCAATAATCATTTCCTCTCCTTGAGCAGCAGCCATGATCGTGTAGGTCCCTGCTTCGATCCTGTCTGGAATAATCGTATGCAGACATCCCTGGAGGCTATCGACACCTTCGATACGAATCACATCTGTCCCTGCACCTTTGATCTTTGCTCCCATACTTGTAAGTAATGTGGCTACATCAATGATCTCAGGTTCCTTAGCTGCATTTTCAATGACAGTTTTCCCCTTAGCCCTTACAGCAGCCAGCATAATGTTGATGGTAGCACCGACACTGACGACATCAAGGTAGATCCTTGCCCCACGGAGCTCCTTGGCCCTGAGGTAGATCGCCCCTTGTTCATTTGTCACTTCAGCGCCTAAAGCTTCAAAACCTTTGATGTGCTGATCGATCGGGCGCGGCCCAAGATGACACCCGCCGGGAAGACCGATGACAGCCTTATTGAAACGACCGAGCATTGCTCCCATGAAGTAATAGGAAGCTCTCAATTTTTTAACTTTTCCATTCGGCAGTGGCATGTCCACCATTTCAGAAGGATCGATATGAACAGTACTATCTTCTTTGCGGACTGTTCCGCCAATTTCTTCTAACAGGTCAGACAAAATTCCAACGTCAGATATGTCAGGAAGTCCTTCGATCGTCACGGGCGATTCTGCTAGAATAGCTGCAGGTAACAAGGCTACAGCGCTATTTTTCGCTCCACTGACCCGTACTTGACCACGAAGAAGGGTTCCGCCTTCTACTAATAGTTTATGCATGGATAACTCCTCGCTTTAAGGTAAAGATTATAACCTTAGTATGTGCAATATTTTCCATTACACACCAATTATTTTTGTTTATTCCAGTCATTTAAAAACTTTTCAATGCCTTGATCGGTTAATGGGTGCTGCACAATTTGGCTGAATACTTTAAAAGGTACTGTCGCAATATGCGCCCCATGATAAGCTGCTTCTGTCACATGGACCGGGTGGCGGACAGACGCTGCAATAATCTCCGTGTCTATCGCATGACGATCGAAAATCTCAGAGATTTGTGCGATCAGCTCTACACCATTATGGCCGATATCATCCAGGCGTCCCAAGAATGGAGAAACAAAGGAAGCACCTGCGCGGGCAGCTAGTAAAGCCTGGTTCGCAGAGAAAACAAGGGTCACATTCGTTTTGATATTCAAGTCGCTGAATGCTTTCACTGCTTTCAAACCTTCTAAAGTCATCGGAACTTTAACAGTAATGTTCGGGGCGATTGCAGCGAGCTCTTTTCCTTCTTGAATCATGCCTTCTGCATCTTCCGAGATTACTTCTGCGCTTACAGAACCATCCACTTCATCTGTAATCTCTCTCAAACGTTCATGAAAAGAGACACCTTCTTTAGCTACAAGACTCGGGTTTGTCGTCACCCCTGCTAATATTCCTAAAGCGTTCGCCTCGCGTATATCTTCAATGTTCGCTGTATCGATGAAAAATTTCATATCCCCACTCCTCTTCCCTCTATTTTTGGCAATCGTGAAAATTGTCGAATGATGGCGTTTTCATAGCTCATTAAAAGGAAACCGCTACATGGTAGCGGTTTTCCTTTTAATATTTTTACGCTTGTTGAGAAGAACCGAACTCGCGCATTTTACCGATGACGGTTTCTTTGATAGCGTCGCGTCCAGGTCCCAGATATTTACGAGGATCATATTGTTCAGGCTGGTCAGCTAGTACTTGACGCACAGCCTTGCCTTGAGCCATCTGACTCTCTGTATTTACATTGATTTTTGCTGTACCGAAAGAAATTGCTTTTTTAACATCTTCTGTCGGGATTCCTGTACCACCGTGAAGAACAAGCGGCTTGTCTACAAGGCCCATGATTTCTTCCATGCGATCAAAGCCAAGGTTCGGCTCGCCTTTATAAGGTCCGTGGACAGAACCTAGTGCTGGTGCAAATACATCAACATTCGTTTCGTCGACCAATTGCTTACATTCAGAAGGAATCGCATACGCAGCTTCAGCGTCGTCTACGATGATGTCATCCTCTTGTCCACCTACGCGGCCAAGTTCTGCTTCTACAGATACGCCGTGGATGTGAGCAAGTTCAACAACTTTACGAGTTACTGCAATGTTCTCTTCCAATGGGTCATGGGAAGCGTCGATCATGACAGAAGTAAAACCAGCATGGATCGCTTCTGCACATTTCTCAAAGCTTGAACCGTGATCCAAGTGAATCGCAACAGGGACTGTCGTACCATATGATTTCATAAGTGCTTTCACCATATCGACGACCACGTTGAAACCACCCATGTAACGTCCAGCACCTTCTGATACTCCCAGGATAACCGGGGACTGCTCTTCTTCAGCAGCCTGAAGAATGGCTTGAGCATATTCTAAATTATTCAGGTTGAACTGACCTACACCGTAGCGTTCTTCCTTCGCTTTTTCTAGCATTTCTTTCATAGATACTAGTGGCATGAAAGAATCCTCCTTTAGTTACGTACTACGCCTATTTACAAGCCTGTTTCCATAAGAAAACACACCATGTAAGTTTGGTTACAGTATTAGAATACCAATACCCTTTCCATGGTGCAACAGCAGGAGAATTATATAACGCTTACATTGTAAAAAAAGTCATGACCGACTATGAACAAGGGTATTTTCGACCATTTTTTTCAAATTATGGATGTCGAATGGCTTTGCTATGATATCTGTAACAAAAGGAAAATCAACGTCTTTTTCCAATGAGTCTTTAGATGAGCCAGTGATTATGATCACAGGGGCATCAAAGTCTGTTTTTTCTAGATACTGAAGAACTTCTCTGCCATGCATGACCGGCAGATTATAATCCATGATGATGAGATCCGGGTTGTGTTCTTCAACCAGGTCACAAGCTTCCTTACCCGTTTTCGCGCATACCGTAACATATCCCTCTGTTTTCAAAATTTCCACTAAAAGAAGTCGTATTCCTGGTTGGTCATCTACGATAAGGATTTTATTCGACATGATTTTTCCCCTTCCTTTCTCCTGCAATTTTATAGCTGGTTAAACTAATCCCTCTTTTATCCCTGTTATTTACATTCGAGGACTTCTCTCTCATTTCCTGCGCATATATGTTCGGTATGTCAAAATTTCTGTTAGTTCATATGACAAAATAAACAGAAATACTCCAAAATACACCCCGAAATCCCACGAAAAAAGTGCTACGCCCGTAGGACATAGCACTTTCTCCTTTTATTGATTTGTTTTCATCGCTGCTCCGACGAAGCCGTAAAAGAGTTCTTGCGGACGAGTCGGACGAGACTTGAATTCCGGGTGGAATTGGCTGGCCACAAACCAAGGATGGTCTTCCACTTCGATAATTTCTATCAAGCGGCCATCCGGGCTTGTTCCTGAGAATTTAAAACCAGCGGATTCCATTTGCTCTCGGTAATGATTATTGAACTCAAAACGATGGCGGTGACGCTCATAAATGACTTCTTCGCCATAAGCTTCCATCGCTTTTGTCCCTTCTTGAAGACGGGAAGGGTAAATACCCAGACGCAAGGTCCCCCGAGATCGGACACATCTTTCTGTTCAGGGAGCAAGTCGATAATCGGGTATTCGGTGGATGGATTGATTTCTGCAGAGTGCGCACCTTTCAGCCCCAGTACATTACGAGCGAATTCAACAGTCGCCAGTTGCATTCCAAGACAGATTCCCAAGAAAGGAATGCGTTCTTCACGGGCGAAACGAATGGCATCAATCTTCCCTTCAATACCACGATCACCGAAACCACCTGGCACAAGGATTCCGTCTACATCTTGCAATTGTTCGGCAACATTATCCGCATTCACGTTCTCAGAATTCACCCATTTCACATCTACATCAGAGTCGTAACTGTAACCCGCGTGCTTCAAGGCTTCGACGACAGAGATGTAGGCATCCGGGAGCTCCACGTACTTACCGACAAGAGCGATTGTTGTTTTATGCTGCAAACTTTTCACCCGGTCAATCAGTTTGTTCCACTCTGTCATATCTGCAGGTGGGCAGTTCAAACCAAAGTGTTCACATGTAAGTTCATCCAACTTTTGGTCCTGGAGTGTAATCGGGATTTTATAAAGCGTATCCGCATCACTTGCTTCGATTACAGCGTTCTTATTAATGTCACAGAAGAGAGCGATCTTCTCTTTCATGTCTTCAGAGATAGGCATCTCCGTACGTAACACTATGACATCTGGCTGAATACCGAGAGAGCGCAGTTCTTTCACACTATGCTGGGTAGGTTTTGTCTTCATTTCACCAGCTGCCTTCAAGTAAGGCACAAGTGTACAATGCAGGTACATGACATGTTCGCGGCCGATATCACTTTTGATCTGCCGGATAGCTTCAAGGAATGGAAGAGATTCGATATCTCCGACCGTACCACCGATTTCAGTTATGACAACATCCGCGTTCGTTTCATGTCCTGCGCGGAATACACGTTCTTTGATTTCGTTCGTGATATGTGGAATTACTTGGACTGTACCTCCCAAATAATCACCGCGACGTTCTTTTTTAATAACGTTAGAATAGACTTTCCCTGTTGTCACATTACTGAACTTATTCAGGTTGATATCGATGAAACGCTCATAATGACCCAGATCCAAATCCGTTTCTGCGCCATCGTCAGTAACGAAGACTTCTCCGTGTTGATATGGACTCATCGTCCCCGGGTCCACATTGATGTACGGATCGAATTTTTGGATGGTTACTTTCAATCCTCTGTTTTTTAATAGTCGGCCCAATGATGCAGCCGTTATGCCTTTACCTAAGGAAGAAACGACACCGCCAGTTACGAAAATATACTTTGTTGCCACGTTGAATCCCTCTTTCTCTCTTTGTCTTATTTAGTTATTTACTATTAAATATTTTTGATAAGGGGTAAAAAAACAAAAGCACCTGCACCCACAACGTTAAAAAGTAAAGCAAACTCTTGAAATGGCAGTATTCACACCCATAGTAAGGCTTGATTTATTATTTGATGTGGGCGTTGAAGCTGAATTTCATTATAAAAAATAAAAATACTCCGTCGACCGATTTGTTTACAATTTCCTATAAAAAACAAAAAACGCTCCCCCGGTTCGGGGAGCGTTTGGAATTTCGATTAAGAAATTAAAGAGCCCAAATAAGATTCTACTGATATGACTTTTAAAAGTCAACCACATTATTTTTCTTCTTCATCATCATCGTCACCAATGAAGCTGATATCATCCTCGACTATTTCTTCCTCTTCTTCATCGAGATCATCCTCATCATAGTCACCTTCGAAATCATCATTATCATCAAGGTCAAGGTCTTCATCCGTTAATTCCACATCATCTTCAAGACCATCTTCTTCTGTATCGTCATACTCAGAAACGCCCAATTCCTCTTCAAGCAACTTGGAAGGTTTCTTTTTCCTCTTTTTCTTTTTCTTTTTACGTTTTTGTGGGAGGCTGGCAATTTCCTCTTCCATCTGCTCTACAGGGTACCAGCGTTTAAGCCCCCAGCGGTTCGTACCGATCGTCATGAACTGCCCATCGATATTCATGTCTGTGTAAAATTGGGCGATGTACTCTTGTTTTTGTTTGGCATTGAATTTCTTCATCGTCGCAATACGGCGGAAAATCTCATTAAAATCGATGGCTTCTCTTTCCTCTTCCAATATAATGGTAGCCAGTTCAATCATGGAGATTTCATTAATTTGGGCTTGGCTAAATTCTTTTAAGCTCACGGTCCAGCACTCCTTTATATAGACAAAATAGAATTAATGACTTCATAGGCATACTAATCACATATAATCATACCACCCATTATATGAGTTGACTTTACAAAAATCAAATAGGGAACGCCTTTCACTTTATTATCTTTTGTAGCCAAAGTAACATGAAACTAAACTTTTCATTTAAAATATTGATTAGACAATAATCTTGGTGTTCATGCCATTTTACTTTAAAATAGGTTATATTCACTGTCATTATTGTTTTTGTATCTTAAAAATGACTACCAGCATTTCTTCACAAATGTTCAGGTTCGTGGAGAAAAAAGTCCGTTCCCCATGATGAAGTTGGTTGGCTGGGAAATGACGGCAATCCTATCTTAAATGCAGAAGCACCTTGTACAACAAAAAAATACTTAAAGTAAGGAGAAATACGTAATGAAATCCCATCCTTTTAATTGGATTGCAACTTTAATCGCAGTGCTGGCAATTGGAATATGGCTATTTACAAGCTTTGGCATGATTCATTCAAAACATATGGAAGAAGCTGTGATTACCGAAAAGACACATGATGAGGAAGATTACTTCATCATCGTGGAAGATAAAAAGGTCCATGTAAAGGACACAAGCACCTGGATGCTGCTTGAAACTGGTGAGACCTATAATATCACTTACGAATGGTACGGCATGAAAAAACCTTATGTAACTGATGTGAACCAGGCTCATGACAAAGATCAAGTTGGTGGAGGTCACTAATAGAAGTGAGGCTGGAACAAAAGGATTTTTCCACTAGAAAACCCGAACGAATCGTTCGGGTTTTATTTATGAAGCAATATATGCATAACCGCTCCGCATCGCTTTCAGCGGAAATGCCCTCAGCCTCCTTAGAAAGCGTCCCTCTCCACACTTACTTATCCGGTTGCGAGGGACAGACCTTCGCTTCATAAGCAGTCCATCTGCGTGAAAAAACCCTTCACTACGTTGTTCTGCTTATGCGGGTCAGGTCTCCATGTCCCTCTCCACACTTACTTATCCGGTTGCAAGGGACAGACCTTCACGACATAAGCAGTCCACCTGCGTGAAAAATTCCCTTCACTACGATGGTCTGCTTATGCGGGTCAGGTCTACACGTCCCTCTCCACACTTACTATCACATATTCCTTCTGTACTGTCCGCCTACTTGGTAGAGGGCGTTGGTGATTTGGCCGAGGCTTGCTACTTTTACGGTTTCCATGAGTTCTGCGAAAATATTCCCTCCGCTTGCAGCGACTTCCTGCAAACGATTAAGCGCTTGATCTGCTTCCGATTCATTCTCGTTTTGGAAATTACGTAACTCACGGATTTGGTGCTCTTTTTCATCCTTACCAGCTCTGGCAAGTTCCATAGAGTCGATTTCTTCTTCAGAAGGCGGGTTCGGATTCAGGTACGTGTTGACACCAATGATCGGCAACTCTCCTGAATGCTTTTTCCCTTCATAATATAAAGACTCTTCTTGGATTTTACCACGCTGATATTGGCGTTCCATTGCACCCAGTACGCCGCCGCGATCATTGATGCGTTCAAATTCCTGCAGGACCGCTTCCTCAACTAGATCTGTCAGTTCGCGGATAATGTAGGAGCCTTGTAAAGAGTTTTCATTCTTCGTCAATCCAAACTCTTTGCTGATGATCATCTGAATCGCCATTGCGCGTCGAACAGATTCTTCTGTCGGTGTTGTGATCGCTTCATCATAAGAGTTTGTATGCAAGGAGTTACAGTTATCTTGAATCGCGATTAACGCTTGTAAAGTCGTGCGAATATCGTTGAAGTCGATTTCCTGGGCATGCAGGGAGCGTCCTGACGTCTGGATATGATATTTCAACTTCTGACTTCGTTCATTTGCTCCGTATTTATCCCGCATGACGATCGCCCATATACGACGTGCGACGCGTCCGAGGACAGTGTATTCCGGATCCAACCCATTTGAGAAAAAGAACGATAAGTTCGGCGCGAATTTATTGATATCCATGCCTCTGCTCAAATAGTACTCGACATAGGTGAATCCGTTTGCGAGTGTGAACGCAAGCTGTGTAATCGGATTCGCTCCTGCCTCAGCAATATGGTAGCCCGAAATAGAAACGGAATAATAGTTGCGCACTTCATGATCGATGAAGTATTGCTGAATATCCCCCATCATTCTCAATGCAAATTCTGTGGAAAAGATACATGTGTTCTGGCCTTGATCTTCTTTCAGGATATCTGCCTGGACGGTACCGCGAACGACATGAATCGTTTCCGCTTTGATTTTCGCCGCTTCTTCATCGCTCGGTGCACGGCCATTCTCTTCTTTGAATTTCTCCAATTGCTTATCGATGGCCGTGTTGAAAAACATCGCAAGAATAATCGGTGCCGGACCATTGATCGTCATCGATACAGAAGTTGAAGGATCGACAAGATCGAAACCATCATACAGCTTCTTCATATCATCGAGTGTGCAAATGTTCACTCCACTCTCTCCGACTTTCCCGTAAATATCCGGGCGTTCGTCAGGGTCTTCTCCATATAAGGTGACAGAGTCGAACGCTGTACTTAAACGTTTGGCGTCATCACCCTCTGATAAGTAATGAAAACGTCTATTTGTACGTTCCGGTGTCCCTTCGCCAGCAAATTGACGTTTCGGATCTTCCCCCTTGCGTTTGAAAGGAAATACTCCTGCCGTGAATGGAAAGGCACCAGGAACATTTTCACGAAGCAGCCATGACAATCGATCGCCCCAGTCAGAGTATTTCGGCAGTGCGACTTTAGGTACTTTTGTTCCACTTAAACTTTCGGTGTTCAAATCCATGGTAATCTCTTTATCACGCACTTTGAATGTGTACGTATCACCACTGTACCTTTCATGAAGGTCATCCCAGTCTTCCAGCTTATCTATCGTTTCACGATTCAATGAACGCTCATAATCGTCGACAAGACGTGTTATGCTCTCATCGACCTCTTCATTACCCAGCAACTCCAATGTACCTTTGAGCTGGTAAAGCTTACGGGCTTTGTCAGCTTGATCTTCTGTTTCTGTATGGTAATTACGGACGGCTAAGGAAATATCTCTTAAATATTGCTTCCGCTCATTAGGAATGATGACGTTTTGCTTTTCTACTTTATCTACACCAGTAAAAGAAGTGTCATCCTCCCAAGCATATTTCTCATTCAATTGATCGATCAAGGCTGCGAATAAAGTGTTGGTGCCGGGGTCATTGAATTGACTTGCAATAGTTCCATATACCGGAAACTTGCTGTCATCTTCATGGAAAAGCATGTGACTGCGCTGGTACTGCTTTTTCACTTGGTTCATAGCATCCTCAGAACCTTTTTGTTCAAACTTATTGATCACGATAAAGTCTGCGAAATCGATCATGTCGATTTTCTCTAACTGGGAAGGGGCGCCGAACTCAGCCGTCATGACATACATGGACAAATCAGTCACATCCGTTATGGCCGCATCCCCCTGCCCGATCCCGCTCGTTTCAATAATGATAAAATCTACACCTGCAGCTTTGACGACCTGGATCGCTTCTTCGACTGCTGTTGAAAGTTCAGAGCGAGCCTCCCTTGTCGCCAGGGAGCGCATATAAACTCTCGGATTGAAAATCGCATTCATCCGGATACGATCTCCAAGCAAAGCTCCACCTGTTTTCTTCTTCGTCGGGTCGACAGATAAAATCGCTATTTTCTTATCAGGTACTTCATTGACGAACCGGCGAATCAATTCATCCGTAAGTGAACTTTTCCCAGCTCCACCTGTCCCTGTAATTCCAAGGACTGGGATGGTCTTTTCCTGAACTTTTTCCACAGCTGTTTTAAAAGCGGCGACCGCTTCACGTTCTTCTTTCGGGGTGTTTTCGACATAAGTAATGAACCGTGCCATCGCTTGATGGTTTCCTTCAGATAAATCTTTCACTCCCTGCTCGACGTCTAAAGGAGGGATGAAATCACATTCCTCGATCATGTTATTGATCATACCTTGAAGGCCGTAGGACCGCCCATCTTCCGGAGAAAAAACGCGGGCGACGCCATATTCGTGAAGCTCTTTGATTTCTCTAGGAATGATGACACCACCGCCGCCACCATAAACGCGGATATGGCCGGCACCTTTTTGATTCAGAAGGTCTACCATATATTTAAAGTACTCGACGTGCCCCCCCTGATAAGAGGAAATCGCAATTCCTTGAGCATCTTCCTGAATCGCTGCATTCACCACATCTTCTACTGAGCGATTATGTCCTAAATGAATAACTTCCGCACCTGTCGATTGCAGAATACGCCTCATGATATTAATGGACGCATCATGACCATCGAACAAACTGGAAGCGGTTACAAAACGAACGGGGTTCTTCGGCTTATATACCGTCGGTTGTTCCATATCCCATCTCCCTTTCTTTTAAGATGATTCCTCTACTTTGCTATTGAGACCTTCCAATAACAATTGAATTTGAATTTCTGTGTATGTTTCAATCGTAAATGTCCGTTGGAGAATCCACCTGCGGAAACCCCACATCTGCCCCTGGACAAATATATTGTTCGCAATCAGTTTCACTTGTGTTTCTGACCTTTGACCGGGAAGGCTGTTAAAGATGACTTGTTCCAGCATACTCACCATGTCTCTTTCTTTCTGCAAGACATAATCCTGAGCATCGCGTGATAATGATTTCACCTCTTGGTACATGACAAGTACTTCGTCCTGCATGTCGTCCATCAATTGGAAGTAAGAGCGTATGGCGTGAACCAAACTTTGTACACTAGTCTGATTCGGGTCGATAGAGGCTTCCATCCTCTCTTTCACTCGTTTATAGATCGAGTCACAGACGAGAAACAAGACATCTTCTTTCTTCCGGATATACTCATAGAGCGTGCCGATGCTGAAACCTGAGGCTTTTGCAATTTCCCGGGTTGTCGTTTTGTGAAATCCTTTTTCTATAAAAAGTGTTACGGCACCTCTGATCATCTGATTTCTCCGTTTGGTGACGAGTGCTTCATCTTTTATGGTAGAGGGTACTTGTTTTTCAGCCAATGTCACTCACCCTTCCTCCCCCATTCTTTAACCCAAGAACGGGCCAGCTGATAAGGATCAGCATCAGGATTTTGAAAGACCTCCAATTTCTGCTCATCCCGTTCAATTTCTGTTTTGACATCCCGCCAAATCTCTTCTCGAATTAAATCATAGACTTCTAATTTCAGCTGTTGCTTTCTCCGTTCTGTTCCTGAATCCGTACGATATAAATAGGAATGATGGTCATTCATATTCTTCCACAATTCGTCCATACCTTCTGATTCAGTGGAAATTGTTTGCACAATGGGGGGCTGCCACCCTTTGGGCTGAACAATCATCATGTATTCTTCAAGGGTAGACTTCAATTTCCCTACACCAGGTAAGTCAGCTTTATTAATGATGAACAAATCAGCAATTTCCATGATCCCCGCTTTGAAGATTTGCAGCACATCCCCACTGTTCGGAGTGAGTACAAGCCCTGTCGTGTCCACCACTTTCATAATGTCGAGCTCTGATTGGCCGACACCTACAGTTTCAACCAGCACGATATCAAACCCATAAGCATCACAAACGCGGATGCTGTCCTTCGTGGCACGGGCGAGCCCTCCAAGACTTCCTCTTGTGGCCATGCTGCGGATGAAAATACCAGGGTCGAGGAAATGTTGGTTCATGCGCGTGCGATCACCAAGCAAAGCACCTCCGCTGAACGGGCTCGTAGGATCGACAGCGATGACAGCGACTGTAAGATTCTGCTGTCTCAAAAAAGTGAGCAGCCGATTGATCAGTGAACTTTTTCCTGCCCCTGGAGAACCAGTGATCCCTATATAGTGGGCTTGCTTTTGGATGGAAAAAATATCGCTCATCAAAGAGAGCTTCTGATCATCGTCGTTTTCAATCAATGTGATCGCCCGTGCCAATGCACGCATATCCTGTTTTTGAATCCGTTCCGCGAGTGGATGCATAATTCATTCACCTTTCTATTTCGTCATCATACGGCCGATAACAAGCCTTTGAATTTCCTGTGTACCTTCATAGATCTGAGTGATTTTCGCATCACGCATATATCGTTCAACTGGATAATCTTTCGTATATCCATAGCCCCCATGGACTTGGACGGCTTCTGTGGTCACTTTCATCGCTGTATCCCCGGCGAACAATTTTGCCATCGCAGATGATTTGGAGTACGGCAGCCCCTCTGATTCTAAGTAAGCCGCTTGATAGGTAAGCAGTCTTGAAGCTTCAATTTCTGTTGCCATATCAGCGATTTTAAATGAAATACCCTGGAGATTGGCAATCGGCTTCCCGAACTGCTCCCGCTCTTTCGAATAAGAGATGGATTCATCCAGCGCACCTTGAGCGATTCCCACCGCTTGAGCAGCAATTCCATTTCGGCCCCCATCCAGCGTCATCATTGCTACTTTGAAACCTTGCCCTTCTTCCCCTAACAAGTTCTCTTTCGGTATCTTACAATCTTCGAAAATAAGCTCTGTTGTAGGAGAAGAACGTATCCCTAACTTCTTCTCTTTCTTGCCTGTTGAGAAGCCCGGTGTGTCTTTCTCGACAATAAAGGCACTGATGCCACGACTTCCCTGCTCAGGATCTGTTTTGGCAAAAATAATGTAAATATCTGCGACACCGCCGTTTGTGATCCATACTTTACTGCCATTCAACACATAATGATCCCCATTCGGTTTCGCTTGTGTCCGCATCGAGGAAACATCACTACCAGCTCCAGGTTCTGACAATGCATAAGCACCAAGCTTTTCACCAGAGGCTAACTGGGTGAGGTATTTTTTCTTCTGGTCTTCTGATCCGAATTTATAGATCGGCCAGCTTGCTAGTGAAATATGGGCTGATAATGTTACGCCAGTTGATGCACAAACACGGGACAGCTCTTCGACTGCGATCACATAACTGACGAAGTCCGATCCGATGCCCCCATACTCTTCAGGCCAAGGAATCCCTGTCAAGCCGAGTTCTGCCATCTTATCGAATATCTCACGGTCAAAACGTTCTTCTTCATCACGTTCTGCTGCGGTTGGTTCTACTTCATTCTTTGCAAAATCACGAACCATTTTTCTAAGCATTTCCTGCTCTTCTGTTAATGTAAAATTCATTCTCGAATCCTCCTCAATCTCTAAGCAAATGATTTCCGATTACCACACGCTGGATTTCACTTGTACCTTCATAGATTTCACAAACCTTGGCATCCCTGAAAAACCTTTCAACAGCATAATCCTCCGTATACCCGTATCCACCATGAATTTGAACCGCTTCAATTGCTGTACGGACTGCCGTTTTTGAAGCCATCAATTTCGCAATGGAAACTTCCTTTACGCATTTTTTCCCTTCCGCTTGAAGGGAAGCTGCATTATAGACAAGCAGTTTTGATGCCTCCACCTCTGTCGCCATATCTGCTATCTTGAAAGCGACGCCCTGCAAGTGAGCGATCGGTCTGCCAAACTGTTCACGTTCCTTGGCATATCCAACCGCATGCTCTAAAGCCGCTTCCGCAATTCCGAGCGATTGAGCCGCAATTCCGATCCGCCCGACGTTCAAGTTTGCAAGCGCGATTTTATACCCTTCTCCCTCATTTCCAAGTAGTTGAGAAGCTGGCACTTCGCATTGATCGAAATTCAACGACACTGTACTTGACCCGTGGAGCCCCATCTTCTTCTCTGCTTTTCCGATTGAAAAACCGGGAGTCTCCCGCTCCACGATAAACGCACTCAAGCCTTTACCTGTCTTCACATCAGGATTTGTACGGGCGAACACGATGAATGTATCAGCCTTTCCACCATTCGTAATGAACACTTTCGATCCATTCAAGACATAATGGTCGCCTCGTTTCTCCGCTCTCGTTTTCAAACTGCCCGCATCAGATCCAGCACCTGGTTCTGTCAGAGCAAACGCTCCGAGGTACTCCCCCGAAGCAAGCTTCGGAATATATTTGTTTTTCTGATCTTCGTTTCCGAAGTATAAAATCGGATTTGTGCCCACAGATGTATGGACAGATAAGATGACACCAAGTGTTGCACTGACTTTTGACAATTCATGAATGGCGATGATATACGAAGTATAGTCCATCTCAGCTCCACCATATTTTTCAGGAATGGGAACACCCATGAGACCCAGTTCCCCCATTTTCGGAATCAGTTCTGATGGAAAGCGGTCTTCCCTTTCCATTCGTTCAACTGCTGGAGCTACTTCATTCTCTGCAAAGTCACGTACCATTTTTCTCATCATCTTCTGTTCATCAGTAAATTGTAAGTCCATTCTCGCTCTCCCCTTCACACGTTAATCGTAGATGTAAAAACCGCGCCCTGACTTCTTACCAAGCCAGCCTGCCTTGACGTATTTACGGAGGAGCGGGCATGGACGATACTTGCTGTCTCCAAATCCATCATGAAGCACTTCCATAATATATAGACATGTATCAAGTCCAATGAAGTCCGCTAAGGTCAATGGCCCCATCGGGTGGTTCATACCAAGTTTCATTACGGCATCCACATCCTCTGCAGAAGCCACGCCTTCATGAACGGTATAAATCGCTTCGTTAATCATCGGCATCAGGATTCGGTTAGAAACGAAACCCGGAAAGTCCTCGACTTCCACCGGGGTTTTTTCCAACTTTTTCGTCATATCCTCAATCGCTTGATAAGTTTCATCACTGGTTTGGAGCGCACGGATGACTTCGACCAATTTCATCACAGGAACCGGGTTCATGAAGTGCATTCCAATCACTTGGGAAGGGCGCTCTGTTGCTGCCGCAATTTCTGTTATCGGTAGAGACGAGGTATTTGTAGCTAAAATGGCGTGAGCAGGTGTAATTTCATCAAGCTGTTGAAAAACACTTACCTTCACATCCATTTTTTCAATGACTGCTTCGATTACAAGGTCGCAATCTGAAGCATCTTTCAAATCAGTCGTCCCGCTCAACCGCTGGACTGCCTCCTGCTGCTGCTCCGCCGTCATTCTCCCTTTCTCCACAGCACGGCCCAATCGCTTCTCAATGCCTGCCAAACCTTGATCCAATGCATCTTGACTCATATCATTAAGCTTTACTTTCAGGCCGGATTGAGCGAACACTTGAGCAATTCCTGCTCCCATTTGCCCTGCTCCTATGACCATTACCTGATTGATTGTCATCCTTTATTCCTCCTTATTGTTTCGGTACTTCGATCAATACGGCGTCCCCTTGGCCACCGCCTGAACAGATCGCTGCGATACCTAACCCACCGCCACGGCGTTTCAATTCATAGGCAAGTGTCAGCAAAATACGTGCACCGCTCGCACCTATCGGGTGACCCAAAGCTACAGCACCACCATTGACATTGACTTTTTCATGGTCCAACCCTGCAATTTTGCCACTAGCTAAAGATACGGCTGCAAAAGCCTCGTTGACTTCGAATAAATCTATATCTTCAATTGATTTTCCTGCCTTTTCGAGAAGTTTATTGATGACCAGCCCTGGTGTTTGCGGAAAATGCTGAGCCTCGACCGCAATTTCATCGTGGGCTAAAATAGTCGCTAATGAATCAGCCCCGATTTTTTCAGCTTTTTCATCCGACATTAAAAGCATCGCACAAGCACCATCGTTCACACCCGGAGCGTTCCCTGCTGTAATCGTCCCTGTTTTATCGAAGACAGGACGTAACTTGGCCAGAGCTTCCACTGTCGTAGACTTCCGCGGTGCTTCATCTGTGTCAACAACTGTCGGGTCACCTTTTCGTTGTGGAACTTCGACAGACGTGATTTCTTCCCCTAATTTTCCATCTTCAATCGCTTTTACTGCTCTTTGATGGCTTTGATAGGCCCATTCGTCTTGAGCTTCACGTGTCAATTCAAACTCTTCTGCTGTCCGGTTTCCATAGTTGCCCATGTGGACATTCTCAAAAGAACAGGTCAATCCATCATGAACCATCATATCTTTGACAGGAGCATCCCCCATGCGTAATCCCCACCGTGCTTTCGGCATGAAGTAAGGAGCATTGCTCATGCTTTCCATACCTCCGGCGACAATTACCTCTTCTTCCCCTAAACGGATGAACTGATCTGCCATGGTGACACTTCGCATACCTGAGGCGCAGACTTTATTGACTGTTTCTGTTTTGACCTCCCACGGAATGCCAGCCTCACGTGAAGCTTGACGGGATGGAAGTTGACCCTGACCGCCTTGCAGTACGGTTCCCATGATTACTTCATTCACATCTTCTGGTTTAACTTTCGCTCTTTCTAACGCTCCTTTGATGGCTATACCTCCAAGTTGAACAGCCGTCAATGGCGCTAAAGAACCTCCGAATTTCCCGAAAGGTGTACGGGCCCCAGCTACTATCACAGTTTTACGCATGTGTTTTCCTCCTTATTTTTGATAACGCTTTCAAAAAATGACGATTGAACGCTCGCTCAATTTCGTCTCATAAGGAAAGTGTACATAAAATGCTGTACACTTTCCACAATTTTCACAATATTAATCCTCATTTTTCATACATTCGACTCGTTTCCCTTATTGGTCAAACGTTTGATTAAGCTGTTTTCTCTTCTGTTTTTTCAAACATGGACTTCGCTAATATTTCCGCAATGTCCATTGTACTAACTTCTTCCTCTACTTCTTTTGCTTTCGTACCATCAGAAAGCATCGTCAGACAGAATGGACATCCGCTGGAAATCATAGTCGGTTCCACTTCAAGAGCCTGTTCTGTACGGGCAACATTTACGCGGTTTCCAGACTTCTCTTCCATCCACATCATGCCGCCGCCAGCACCACAGCACATTCCGTTGGAGCGGTTTCGTTTCATTTCAACCACTTCCACACCAGGGATCATCTCAAGCACTTCACGCGGTGGCTGGTAGACTTCGTTATAGCGCCCAAGATAACAACTGTCATGATAGGTGATTTTTTCATTGACTACACCCTCAGGCTTCAAGCGGCCATCCTTCAACCATTCAGCCAACATTTCAGTATGGTGGTAAACCTCTGCCTCAAGGCCGAAATCCGGATACTCGTTTTTGAAAATGTTGTAAGCATGCGGGTCAATGGTAATGATTTTATTCACATTATGTTTTTCAAATTCCTTCATATTCTTTTCAGCAAGTTCCTGGAAGAGGAATTCATTTCCCATCCGACGGGCTGTATCCCCTGAGTTCTGCTCTTTATTACCGAGAATCGCAAACTTGATTCCTGCAGCATTCATAAGCTTGGCGAAAGCCATTGCGATTTTTTGGCTGCGGTTATCGTAGGATCCCATTGAGCTGACCCAGAAGAGATATTCAAACTCTTCGCCTGATTTCTTCAATTCTTTCACAGTCGGAATTTGAACCTCTTCATCCAAATCTCTCCAGTCCTCACGTTCTTTCTTCGATAACCCCCACGGATTTCCCTGGCGTTCGATATTCATCAACGCACGTTGTCCATCTGGATCCATTTTCCCTTCCGTCATTACAAGATACCGACGAAGGTCGATGATTTTATCGACGTGTTCGTTCATGACTGGGCAAGCATCTTCACAGTTTCGGCATGTCGTACATGCCCATAGTTCTTCTTCTGTAATGACATCACCGATCAAGCTCTTTTCGTTTACAGCGTCAAGTGTAGACGCTGCTTCCTCAGTCCCCTGGGAGCGGGCCATTTGAGCTAATGTGTTCCCTTCCGTTCCTGAAAAGGCATAAGATGGTACCCAGGGAGACTGCCCTGTGACAGCCGCACCTTTTTCAGTCAGATGGTCTCTCAATTTAATAATCAAATCCATTGGAGAGAGCATTTTCCCCGATCCTGATGCTGGACAGACATTTGTACAACGACCACATTCCACACAGGCATAAAAATCGATCATTTGTAATTGATCGAACTCCTCGATTTTTCCGACGCCGAAAGAGACCTCATCTTCATCGGCATCTTCGTCGATATCAAAATCTATCGGTTTAAGCTTCCCTGGAGGATCTTCTCGACTAAGAAAAACATTAACAGGAGCAGCGAGTAAGTGAGCGTGCTTGGATTGTGGTACATAAACCAGGAAAGTCAGTAAAATCAACAGGTGAATCCACCACATCACAAAGAACACGGTGGCTGCTGCTACAGGAGGCAGCCATGCGAAAGCGCTTGCAATTGTGGACGCAATAGGCTCTGTCCATGCGCCTTCATGGCCATGCCAGATAATCCCCATGCCGTTCCCTACTAAAACCGTCACCATCAATGTGCCAATGAAAATAAGTACGAGCCCTGCTTTAAACCCACGCTTCAGGCGAACCAATTTTTCTATATAGCGACGGTAAAACGCCCAAATGACAGCAACAAGAATTGTTAATGTCACAATTTCCTGGAAGAACGTGAAGCCAGGATAGAAAGGCCCTAATGGTAAGTGGGAGTCAGGTGCCAGTCCTTTCCAAATGAAATCCAGCGCCCCGAACTGGACAAGGATAAAACCATAGAACATCATAACATGGATAATGCCTGATTTTTTATCCTTCAATAATTTTTTCTGTCCGAAAACGTAAATCCAAATTTTCTGTAAACGTCTTTTCAGTTGTTTATCATACTCGAATTTCTTCCCCATCTTAATATAAGCGACACGGGTTTGTACGACACGAACAAATAAGTACAAACCGTATACCGTTACCCCAAGGAACAAAATCCAGTTTGCTACTAACAACGGATTCATATGTTCTCCCCCTCTTTGTTGTTATCGCAAAATGCGCGATTCCCCTTTTCTCGGCCCAGAAACTTAAAATTTTCTGAATCTTATAGCTTTACTATAAATTATGAATGAGCATTCAGTCAACATGTTTTCGCCTTTTTCCTATTGAAACCTCAAGAAACGGGGAGACTAGGAGGAAGAAACGGTTAAGGAGATGGATCTGCCATGCTCATCACTCTTGTTCTAGTAGCTATCCTTTTCATTTTATTACTTATCATTGATTTTAAAATAGGGAAATATAACCATAATCAAAACCCCCGAACCCTCCCTAAACAGGAAACTACAGGGGATTACCAGCTATATAAAAATGGCTCTGCCCTTTATGAAGATTTATTCCAGGATATCGCGAATGCCGAATCACAGGTCGATGTTTATTTTTTTTTAGTGGACAACGACTATATCAGCCAGAATTTCCTGCAAGTGTTAAAAAATAAAGCGATCGAAGGAATTCCAGTCCGCTTATGTACCGACCGTATCGGAGGATATAAATTGAATAAAAAAATAAGGCAGGATTTGAAAAGATCAGGTGTACAATTCGCCTTTTCTGAGACGCCCGGCTTCCCTTATTTCTTTTATCGGATAAACCGGAGGAATCACAGGAAAATCACCGTAATCGACGGAAAAATCGGTTATATCGGCGGTTTTAATATCGGCAGTAATTATATTGGAGGTTCTGCGAAGTTCGGGGACTGGCGTGATTATCACTTACGGGTGACTGGTCCAGTGGTAGGTGCTATTCATGAAATTTTACTGGATGATTGGTATTTAGCTACTGGTGAAAGGATTGAAAAACATACGACTACTGAAAAAGGAAAGCACAAATTGAAAGTGTTCGCCACGGATGGTGTCGAGCTGGAAAATGAATTCACCAGTATGGTTCAATCCGCAAAAAATGAGATTTTGATTGGATCACCTTACTTCGTCCCTACCGATCAGTTACAAAAAGCTCTGAAACAAGCGATTGAGAATGGGGTAGAACTTCACATTTTAATTCCCATGAAAGCTGATCACCCTTTTGTTAAAGAAGCTGGCATCCCTTATTTGGAGGAATTATATCATCACGGTGCTCACGTTCACTTTTATGATGATGGGTTTTACCATTCTAAAGTGATCATGATCGATGGGAAATTCGCGGATATCGGTACGGCCAATTTCGACCGGCGTAGTTTTTTCTTGAACAAGGAAGTGAATACGTATGTTTATGATGAAGTATTTATCAGTGACTTGCGAAGGGCTTACTTTGAAGATGTAGCCGATGCCGTCCCGTTTGATGACCACTGGCTTAAGAGGCGCGCTTTGAGTACGCGGATAAATGAAAAGATCGCAGTATTCCTGCGACCTTTTTTATAACGTTCATTTGAAAATTTCCGGCAGCATCGGACCCACCCATCCCATGACTTTGAAACCTAAATATATGCCTATGATTCCAGCAACCCCAGCAAAAGCTGGCGGGGCTGGGATAGGCAGCTTGAACCCCGCAAAAACGAGCCCAACTATAAATCCTGTCAATAAAGCAATAATGACTTCTTTCATTATTTCCACTACCTTTCAATATGTAATACTGGGCTTTATCTTTTCCCATGCTTTGATTTGTCATGCAATCGTCTTTTTTCAGCTTGACTTCCGCTTCGAGATACATATACACATGCCATGGATATATCTCCGGTTTCTCACGCAAGCATCATTTAATCATACATTACTCACCTAACAAAAAGAACAAAACTCCTCTGAACAAGAATCATGAAGGACTGTATCCCCTGCCCTCAACAAAAAAGAACGCCCCTGCCCATTCAGCAAAGACGCCCTTTTCTTACTATATGTGCTTACATTTGTTTTGGTGCGGAAACACCGATCAATTTCAGGGCATTATTCAATGTTGTACGCACAGCTTTCATCAAAGCGATTCGTGCGGCTGTACGATCTGGATGAGCCTCGTCGAGTACTTTTACCGCATTGTAGAAACTATGCAGATTAGAAGCAAGGTCGAATGCGTATTGAGTCACACGATGTGGTGTACGCTTTTCAGCTGCATCTGCAACGACTTGCGGGAATTCTCCCAACCGTTTCAGCAGATCTTCCTCTTTTTCAGAGGTTAAGTGACTGGCATCAAAAGAATCGCTCCCCAGCCCCTTGTCTTCTGCCTGCTTTAGCATCGTACAGATACGGGCATGTGCATATTGGACGTAGTAAACAGGATTCTCGTTTGACTCTGAGCGTGCCAGATCCATGTCAAAGTCCAGGTGAGAGTCGCTTGAACGCATAGAGAAGAAATAGCGCATGGCATCGATGCCGACTTCTTCCATCAGCTCCCGAAGCGTAACGGCTTTTCCGGTACGTTTGCTCATTTTCACTTTTTCACCGTCTTGGAAGAGATTGACCATCTGGATGATTTCAACCTCCAGGGTATCTTTATCATACCCAAGTGCTTGAATTGCTGCTTTCATTCGTGGAATATAGCCATGGTGATCCGCACCCCAGATGTTGATCAATGTGTCAAATCCACGATCCAGTTTGTTTTTGTGGTAAGCGATATCGGGAGTCAAATACGTGTATGTTCCGTCATTCTTAATCAACACACGGTTTTTATCATCACCGAAACGAGTAGTTTCAAACCATGTTGCCTCATCTTTTTCAAAGACATAGCCTTGGTTTTTCAACACTTGCATTGCATCATCGATCTGCTCACCTTGATAAAGCGATGTTTCAGAGAACCACTCATCGAATGGGACACGGAATTCCTCAAGATCATTTTTGATTTTATCAAGCAGGAACTTCAAGCCGTACTCCCGGAAGAATTGCAGCCGTTCTTCTTTTTCGATATCTGCCCATTTGCCACCGTCACTTTCAATGATTTGTTCACCTAACCCGATGATGTCCCGGCCGTGGTAGGCATCCTCAGGCATCTCCCAATCTTTTCCGAGAGCTTGCATATAACGAGCTTCTAAAGAGAGAGCTAAGTTCATCATTTGGTTCCCGGCATCATTGATGTAATATTCACGGGACACGTCATATCCTGCAGCGTCTAAAACGTTACATAGTGAATCACCGACCGCCGCACCACGCGCATGGCCTAAGTGGAGCGTACCTGTCGGGTTCGCAGACACAAACTCGACCTGGACTTTATGGCCTTTGCCGCTATTTGTGCGTCCGTATTCTTCATCTGCATCTAAGATGGATGGTACCAATTCAGTCAAATACTGATTATTCATGTAAAAGTTGATGAACCCCGGCCCGGCAATTTCAATTTTATCAATCGATGCTTCCGTATGGTCGAACTGCTCGACGAGCTCCGTTGCGATGACTCGCGGATTCTTCTTCGCTACACGTGCAAGCTGCATGGCCATGTTCGTTGCATAGTCACCATGGGTTTTGTCTTTAGGCTGCTCCAAGACGACTTCTGGCATTTCTTCTTCACTTGCGAGTTCAGCTGCTATGACAGAACGCACGATTTCGTTTTTCAACTTTTGTTCCATTTGTTCAACGATATTCATGATTCGCTCTCCTCCTCAAACGTCAATGTCAAGCGGTGTGCTTGGGTCACTTCGTGGTTTAAAGTCATTTTATAACTCAAATAAAGGCGTCCTTGAGTAGATTCCTGCAACGATTGGAAATCCATTTCTTCTGTATATGTTTTCATATGAAAATCTCCATAGGTATGGTGATATAGGTTTTCTGTTTCCATCGACTGTTGGAAAACCTGGCGCATTTCCACGCCGCCGCTGCGCTTAATGCTTACATGTTCCGGCTTGATTGTCACCATTGTGTTGACAGGTTCGCTTTCTTCCGGGTGCTCGGTAAAGGTGAGCACTTGGGTGTCGCCACGCGAGAAAAATTGTCCAGGTCCCTGGATCTCCATCGTCTCATTCCGATCCTCATCCTGGATTTCCGTGACAAGCTGTACCTGGACCTCTTTTGCGTTACTTGGCATCTCTACTCCACCTTTTCTTTCGCCGAATTTTACGTACATGATATAACTAATACATTATAAGAATTCGAATCGAAAAACGCAAGCGAACCATGTATCATTCAAGCAAGCGGCTGACTTGTTCATGAACTTCGTTGATATTTGAAATGTGGTTAGGAATGCTGTAAGCAGCATATACAACCAGGATAGCCAAAACTATCGTCACGTACCACCTGGTGGATAGATGTTTTTTCAGTGGTCTGAGGTTTGGAATGAATAATAGCAATAGAAAGGGAAGCAGAATCCCGATAACCGTTACATCTATTCTCCATTGTTGTTGTTCCGCTGATACTGCTAAGGTATAACGCAGCACGTCATCCATCCGGTCTCCAACACTCACTTCTTCGAGTTCCTGCGATAGACCCTTTTCGATCACCATCATCCCATTGTTGAGCGAGTAACTATAGTTCGAAGGATTCCATTCAGCCCCGAAGGTCAATAAAAGCAGACCGGTCATGACGATTGCATAAGCCAATAGAATCGTAAGTTTCTTTTTATCCAAAACAAAGCGCTCCTTTGTGTCATTTCATGAAAATGTGTTTGTTAACATTATAGTTCCTTTCAAGGGAAAAGAGTCTGATCCACTTCTCGCCCTTATCATAAAGCCAAATACAAAGAACCACTATGATCCCTCACAGTGGTTCTTCCTATTCTATCATTTATTTGACGAACCCTAAAAGCATTTCGCGGACGAATTTGCTCGCTGCAATCGGAGTCTTTTCTGTAGGGTCATAAACTGGCGCGACTTCCACCAGATCTGCTCCTACAATGTCCAACTCACTTCCGGCTATGGCATGGATGCTCGCAAGCAGCTCTTTGGAAGAAATGCCTCCCGCTTCTGCCGTCCCCGTTCCCGGCGCATAAGCAGGGTCGAGCACATCAATATCGACTGTCACGTAGACCGGCCGTCCTGCTAATTCCGGCAAGATTTCTTTCAATGGCTCCAACACTTCGAACTTAGACATGTGCATTCCCGACATTTCAGCAAATTGGAACTCTTCTCTCATTCCTGAACGTATTCCGAAAGAGTAAACATTCTCAGGACCGATCAAACCGCATGCTTTCCGAACAGGTGTGGAATGTGAGAGGACTTCACCTTCGTATTCCTCACGTAAGTCGGCATGGGCATCGATATGAATCAGCGCAAGGTCGGGATACTTGCGGTACATCGCCTTGATGACAGGCCATGTGACTAAGTGTTCTCCGCCCAATCCGAGAGGGAATTTCCCTTTATCCAATAATTCCTCTAAATAACCTTCAATGATGTCCAAACTGCGGGCAGGGTTCCCAAAAGGGAGCAACAAGTCTCCAGCATCATGATAGCGTACTTCCTCAAGGTGTCTGTCCAAATATGGACTGTACTCTTCCAATCCGATCGAAGCTTCTCTGATCCGATTCGGTCCAAAGCGTGACCCCGGACGGAAACTGACGGTCCAATCCATCGGCATGCCGAAAATGACAGCCTTCGCTGCCTCCTCACTCGCCCTGCTCATGATGAACACTTTTCCAGAATAGGCTTCATCAAAACGCATGGATCATCACTCCTTTGTCAGATCTTTTACGAACTTCGGCAAGGCAAAACAAGCTTTATGAATCTCTTCTGTATAGTATTTCGTATCGATCTCGAAGAAACGCTCGTCCGAAACTTGCAGTGGGTGATAGATGTTGCTTCCCATTGTGAACGTCCACAGCCCGCTTGGATAAGTCGGGATGTTCGCGGTGTACACTTTCGTAATGGGGAAGGTCTCTTTGACATCAGCATGGACCTGTTTCATTAAATCCGCTTTGAACCACGGGTTATCCGTTTGCGCTACAAAGATCCCATCCTCTTTCAACGCTTTTGAAATCCCCTCATAAAAACCTCTTGAAAAAAGGCTCACTGCTGGTCCGACAGGTTCCGTAGAATCAACCATGATGACATCGTATTCACGTTCACTTTTTGCAATGTGCATAAATCCATCCGTCACTTTCACTTCCACACGCTCATCATCCAGTGCACCAGCGATGGTCGGCAAATATTTCTTTGAGTATTCAATGACTTTCCCATCAATTTCCACGAGTACCGCTTTCTCGACGCTGGAGTGTTTCAATACTTCCCGGATGACTCCACCATCACCGCCCCCGACTACTAATACTTTCTTGGGACTTGGATGAGTGAATAACGGAACATGGGCGAGCATTTCGTGATAAACGAACTCATCTCTCTCTGTTGTCATGACCATGTCATCTAAGACAAGCATATTTCCCCATTCTTCTGTTTCAAGTATTTCCAAATCTTGAAAATCAGTTTTCTCACTATGGAGCGAACGATTGACTTTCGCTGTAATCCCGAAATGATCGGTTTGTTTTTCGGTAAACCATGTACCCATGTTACATTCTCCTTTCATCTATGGATCTTTCCATTTCATATAAAAATCATACAAGAAGTTTATTTTACTACTTATTCTCCCATAATAATAGCAGTCTTTATAAAAGTGGAACAAATACTTACACATTCATAACAGTGGGGAGTATAAACAGAATGCTATCATTTTTCAGATTTTCATACAGGTGGATGAAGCTTGGTATTAAGCTATCTTTTTTCAGTGCGATTGCTGCCCTCATAGGTGCTGTCGTTGTGCTTATTTTTGCCATCACACAAGGTCCCCCTTCTCTTATGACTGAGCAGAATACCGTCTATTACGGTAAAGATGGCGAAATCATCGGTGAGGACCGCGGGGCAGAAGAGCGATATTGGATTGATATTGAAGATATGCCAGAAGCAATTAAAGAAGCTACTTTAGCCATTGAAGACCGGCGTTTTTATGAACACTTCGGTTTCGATCTTAAACGAATCGCATCCGCTGCCCTGACTGACTTGCGACAAATGCGCATGGCCGAGGGCGCAAGCACGATCACCCAGCAGTATGCACGAAACCTTTACCTTTCTCACGACAAAACGTGGACACGAAAAATTCATGAAGCTTTATATGCTATACGTTTAGAGATTTTCTACAACAAGGATGAGATTTTGGAAGGGTATTTGAACACCATCTATTACGGTCATGGAGCTTACGGGATAGAAGCAGCCAGCCGTCATTATTTCAACAAGAACGCTGGAGACCTCACATTGACAGAAGCGGCTATGCTCGCTGGTGTACCCAAAGGCCCCAGCTACTATTCTCCTTTGACGAATGAAGAAAATGCTGAAACGAGACAGCAGCAGATTCTAGCAGAAATGGAACGCAACGGCTACATCAGTTCTTCTGAGAAAAGAGAAGCGGTGGAAGCAAGTCTTGTTTATTCCACAACTCAAGAATCGGACAATAAAGATACCGCTCCATATTTTCAAGATCAAGTAGTGGAGGAAGCGGCAGAGCTTTTAGGAGTGGACAGGGAGAGTGTTGAAACAGGTGGGTACCATATTCAAACAACCCTGGTGGAAGAACATCAGCAAATTTTAGAGGATAAAGCAAAAAGAAACATTCCTGACGATGATGAAATCCAGGTGGCAGCAGCTGTCATGAACAGCCATACAGGGGCAATCACAGCCTTGATCGGAGGTAAAAATTACGAGGAAAGTCCTTTCAACAGGGCTACTCAAGCAAAAAGGGCGATTGGATCGACCATTAAGCCATTCCTCTACTATGCGGCATTAGCAGAAGGCTATTCTCCTGTGACGATGATCGAAAGTAAACAGACTGAATTTGATATTGAAGGCTCACCAAAGCCATATGAACCGTCTAATTTCAACGACCAGTACGCAGAAAAACCGGTGACCATGGCTCAGGCACTTGCGGTCTCCGATAACATTTACGCAGTATCCACACACCTGGATATCGGACCAGAGAAGCTTGTAGACACCCTTCAGACTTTCGGTATTGAAGAAGACTTGAAGCCACGTGCTTCCCTTGCCTTAGGCTACTCTTCCATCTCTCTCTATGACATGATGAGCGCCTATGGAAAAATGATCAAAGGTTCAGAATCATTAGAAGGACACACCATCAGCAAGATTACTGACCGTCATGATAATGTACTTTACGAATATCAACCGGTTTACAACAAAGATGACTCGATCGATCCGGAGCGAGCCTTTACCATCACCCATATGATGACTGGAATGTTCGATTCGTCGCTTGATGCTGAATATGCTTCCGTGACAGGATCACCAATTAAAGGAAAGCTCACACGGATGTATGGAGGGAAATCAGGAACAACCGACACAGATAGCTGGATGATCGGTTTCAGTCCACAATATTCCTCTGGAGTATGGGTGGGCTATGATAAAGGTGGCCACTCATTAGAGGGGTTCAATGATCATCGCTATGCGAAAGCCATTTGGGCCGACACTATGGAAGCCGTTCACGAGTCCCTCCCAACAGCTGCATTCATTCCACCCCCAGGGGTCAAAGGTGTCTATATTGACCCAGAAACCGGAGCTCTCTCAGGACCCAACTGTCCGCAAGAGCGTTTGGTTTATATGGAAAAATCTGTTATACCTGAGGAAGTTTGTGGCGGAGACGAGAGCAAGGACTTGGAAGATGAATTCAAGAACGATCCATGGTTCAAAGATGTCGTCGACTGGTTCTTCTGATAAGCAAACATTTGAAGTAGATTAAAAAAAGACAAAGAAAACGACCGGCATAACCGGTCGCTTTCTTTGTCCTAGTAATACATGTATAACCCATGTGTTACTTAATATATTACCACGGCTGCTCATTCGTCAAGATTCGCCGTCCCGATTCCATGAATTTTCCATGAACATTTTGTGAACAAAGTTGATTCCATTACAAAATGGAAAGATCTGCAATGTCATCAAGAGCTAAACGAATATTTTCTTTCGTCTTCCAATTCACCCCCGAAACAATTCGATCCACCTTATTCACACGCTCCAGTTTCACTAACACATCTTCATACTCGAACCCGTTGTGAACCCTCATTTTGACTGTCAAGTCATCCTTCAAGGCTCTTTGCATTAAAAAATCAATTTCGACGGCCTTCTGTTCATCGATGATCCCTTTTTCTACGCGCTGGTCCTCTTTCCAAAGTTGTTTCACCATCTCCACATGTTCCGGTAACATAAGCGATGTCCACTTGATCGTTCCCCGATCGCGATTTCGATTATCCATATCGCCCCTCCTGTAATACGAACGTTTGTTCTTATAATACCATAAAACTGAAGGGCGTAAACTGGGAGTTTCAGGAATGATGTCTCAAACGTTGATAATACTCAGATTTAACTCACGATTTTTATTTTCACTTATTTACGGCAATAATCACTTATTTACAGGAATAAATATTCGCAGGCAGGTCATTAATAATTTCCCGCACCAAAAAAGAGCCCCCCCCTTATTCAAAGGCTACTGAAAAACTGCAACGTTATGAGTTATGCATCAAATAAAGAAGCCGAGTTGGACGATTTTATCGTTCAACTCGGCTTCTTTCAATGGACAAGAAAATCACTCTTTTTAGATGGGGCTCTGTCGGGAACAGCGCGAACCGAAAATCCACTTGGTCAAGCAATCTTCTTGACCAGGTTAGCTGAGGCCGTGCCCGCGGCAAACATTCACTGACAAGCGGTCCGTGAGAAGCGACAACAAACTTTAACAGCTCCTCTGGGTTGGGAAGTTTTTTTCAGAGTCCACCCGTATCCAGGGAGTCTCTTCACATTATTCTGCAGCTAAAGAATCTTTCAATTCTTGTCTTGTATTTTCCCATAGATCCGGCTTGAAGTCGCGTAAATAATCTGCGAGAATCCCTTTGGATTTGTCATCAAGGTGATCCAATACGAAATGGCCCTTCAAGGATTTATCCATATGGTTTACATGTTCAGGCATCAACTTGTAACCTCGCTTGATGGAACGGTCAACCACAATCTCACTTGCTGCTACCCCATGATAACAAGGTCTGCCTTCCTGATAATCGACGGTGACCCAGACGATCCAATACAAGAGCCCATTTTTCACTACGTCACGATCTGTAATGAACTTGATCCGCTTCTCTACTTTACTACGGGCATGTAATGCACCCATGTCAACGTAGGCTTCCTCCTCATTCGGATCAACGATGACAGGGGTCATATTTTCAAGACTGATCGATCCTACCCCATAGCCGCCATGGCCGTCTGTAGAGTCATCTTTGATGATGGTGAATTGGTTTTTCTTTTTATCATTTCCTTCACCTTTGCTTTTGAACTGATCAAATTCCTTCATAATGAAGTGATCCTCCTCTTCTTTCCACCTATTATTTTGTCCCATTTTAACATACAAAGCCGGGGAAGTTTTAGAGAAAGCTCTCTCAATCACCTATCGTTTCTTCCAACACTTGATCAAACGTTTGTCCAATCTCCTTAAAAGTCATCTCTTATCCCTTTCCCGGTATGAATCACCTGATACTTTTTGCAGGAATACAAAACGATCTTCACGTGTATCACGAGCAGAGGCCTTGTCTTCTGTACGTCGGGAAAATAACCTTTTGAGCCCATTCGATTTCTCTACAACTACCCCTACCCTTTTCTGTTGTATTTCCTTGATGCCCTGGATGATCAGCTGCATCGATAAAATGATGATAACAAAGCTGAGAAGTGCAGGGATAATCAACCACCAACGCCCTGTCATAAGTGAATTTTTAGCTGCACCAATCAAACCAGACCATTCGTAGGTCGTACTCAAAGGCGGATCTCCCATTAACGGATCATAACTGACTTTGGTACCACCAAAATAAATTTCGAACACACCCAAGTGAATGAAAATAAGCAGCGTCTGAATAAATTGTTGCCCGAAGACAATCCCCATGCGGGGACTCAAGTGTGGCAAGAGGTGCTTCCATAGCAGATGAACGGAACTTCCTCCTAAGACCTTCGTGCTCGTCACATACTCTTCTTTCATAATCAGCTTCATTTCATTCCCGAATAAGGTTACGACTAACGGAACGGCCAAAATGGTCAAAATGATCCCCTGATAGAGTATCCTTTCGGTTTCAGTTGTTGTAAACCCTCCTGGCGGCATCCAAAGTACAGGCCTCAGTAACAAGTAAGCAATAATCGTCAAAGGTAGAAAATGCATCCCATCTACAAGCTTTTCAAATACTCGCTGGACTTTTCCAGGTAAGAAGAATGTGTATGGAATAGCAAGGGCAAAGCCGACAGTCAGACGAAGAAAAGCAATGATCAAAGCAAACAGAATCGTGTATTTCGCCCCCGCAAGAAGTTGGTCGAAGACACTGTACCCTAGAGCATCTGTTCCTAAAAAGACAAATTCCGGTGTATGAGGTGAAGCGCTGACAAGGCGGTCATTCTCATCATAGATTTGAAAATACTGGTCAATCAAGGGATCCGCAGTCATCGAGTAAACTACACTGACAATCACTGTCCCAGCTATTATGATGAAACCGGTCAGGAATTTGATGTTCCTGAAATGGACTCCGAATTCTCTTACCGCCGACTTCAACCACTCTCCGCCACCGCGTTTTACAGACAACGATCCGATGAAACTATTCATTTGGATATTCGCTTCTTCTACCGCTTTATGATCTTTGAATAAGAATAACTCTGTCCCCTGATAAAGAATGTAAAACGGAGTGAACACAAGGAATAAAATGACAGATGAAACCATCGGCCGGAAATCATCCATAAACGCTGTTGTAATCCCATTCATATTAAAAATATACTCAATGATCAACAGACTGGACAAAGTCCCCCAAATGATGATTTTAGAGTGGTAAAAGGCACTCTTGATAATATTTCTCACCACGTGTACAGACAAGATGGACGCTTTCTCAAGCCCTTTCCCTTTCGCCATCTGTACGTAGGGTTTTGTCATCTCTTCTTCCATAAGCATAAGGATGATTTTATACATCATCACCATAGGTAAAACAGCTATGGCTACGATCGGCAATGCATACACTTTCTCTTGGCCTAATGTCGTAAAAGGCATCAACAGAATTTCGGTTTGACGATAAAACCAGACGATAAAAAGCTGTAATGAAAAAGCCAGCAATAAATCAGGGATAGCTTCCAACACACCTAACCCGCGATGTACAATGACTTTTGCCCACTTAGGGAGAAATAGTGTACCAAAAGCCCCTAAGAAAGCAAGAAGGAAACCAAGGAGAATCCCACCGAAGAAAATCGTCATGGAATATTGATAAGGCTCCCATAAATGTTCAATTAAAGGTACAGTATCCCCTTTGTATATGTAATTCCACTCTGATGGCTCCAGAAGAATGCTGAATAGTCCTCTAAGTTCTTGTATGTAATTCCCAACATTCATAAACGCTCCCTGCCTGAATAAGGCAGGTGATGTACTGATTAACAAAATCCCCACTAACCCCAGTAAATAGTAAGCAATGAACTTCCCAGACTTCATCTTTCAACTCCCCCGTATCCCCTGCTTTTTCTTCCTGATATTTTTTGAATTATCAGATATTGTGAAGCAAAAAAAGAGGTGTACAGTTTAAGCACACCTTCATTCTAATATTAATGAATGGATCGCAATTTTTCAATAAATTTCCATCCATCTTCAATATCTTCGTCTGTATAATTTTGAGCACTTTTAACAGTGAACACTTTTTCAGAAATTTCTTCTCTCGGTAAATCTTCAAAAAACAATATCGTAGAGACTAATTCAAGGAAACGAGAGCTGCGTCCGTTCATCTCATCGATTTGCTTGTGCAGCGGCGGGAGGTCCATTTCGTAGTGCTTAAGGAACTCACGTCCACTATCCGTCAATTGATAACGATATTGATAATAGTTCTTCTTCTCTTCTTTTGTTTCAAGTATAAATCCCAAATTGCACATTTCTTCTATCCTCAATGTCAACTCTTCCGAATAGGGTCCATAAAAATGAAATTGATAACGTTCTTCAAAAGGGATTTCACACTTCTTCAGTATGTAAATCATCTTCTGTAGTTTCTTCCGCCCCACAACTTCCTCTGTGCTTGAGAAAAACTGCATCAGCTTCGCATGATTTTCCAACATGGAGGCTCACTCCTTATCCATACAAAATTTCCATAATACGCTTCTTCGTCTTACTTCTGCTTGACATCTCCTCTAAACGATCGAGTGGGAGATAAAGCTTGTGATCTGTTCGTTTCTTTCCTGAGATGGATTCGACAATATCCGAAAGCCTTGAAAGTTCTTTCAACTCCTGGTTTGGTTGAAGTAAATGAATCGGTAACCGTTCTCCCTCTTCCCCGGGACGGTAAAAATCATAAGGAAGGTCCGAACTGGAATCTACGACGAGGTAATAGTCCGGATTCAAACCTGCTTTTTGGAAAAGTTTGTACAATTCCATCCATTCGTTCATCTGGGAGTTAGGATTGAATTCGATGTATTTGAATAAGCGTCTATTCACAAACCGGTGACAAAGGTCACTCAATACCGGGTCATCTTCTTCCATCCACATTTGGAAATAATAAAGAGTGACAGATTCATCTAAAGCCAAATATTCCTTCAACGTTGGTTCTCCTGCGAAGAAGGATAAAAAGTGGATGGGTTTCAACTTGAAGGCATATCCATTTTCATAAAGTTCTTTTGCACGGTGAAGAATCTTCGATAAAATCACTTCTGCACTGCGGGTGACAGGGTGGAAATAGACCTGCCAATACATTTGGTAACGGCTCATGATGTAGTCTTCAACTGCGTGCATGCCACTTTCTTTCACGACGACCTGGTCTTCCATCGGACGCATGACGCGAAGAATCCGTTCCATATCGAAATGACCATAACTGACCCCGGTGAAATAAGCATCCCGTTGAAGATAATCCATTCTGTCGGCATCTATCTGACTTGAGATCAGACTGACGACAAGCTTATTTTCATACGTCTTGTTGATCACATCTGCCACTTTCTTCGGAAACCCTTTTTCTACTTGTCTCAAAATGTGGTTCACTTCTGTGTCACCGAGTAAAATCGCCTGGGTGAAATCCTCATGATCCAGTTTAAATACTTTTTCAAATGAATGGGAAAAAGGACCATGTCCAAGATCATGTAACAAGGCCGCACAAAGACAGAGAAGTCGTTCTTCATTGTCCCAATTTGGTCGATCATTGAAATTTTCGATGATTCTTCTGACAATCTCATAAACACCCAGTGAGTGGTTGAACCGGCTGTGTTCAGCACCGTGAAACGTCAAATAAGAGGTCCCCAGCTGTTTAATACGGCGTAATCTCTGAAATTCAGATGTGCCAATCAAATCCCAGATCACCCGTTCACGCACATGGACATAACGATGCACGGGGTCTTTAAAAACCTTTTCTTCACTTAACTTCTCATCACGATAGGCCATCAGTTTGTCCTTTCTACACGACATTTTCATCTATTATATACCTTAAATGGTGACAAAAAAACATGTTGACAGACAATAAATGACAAATCATCCATCTAGTGCCTGTCTATAAGCTTTTCTAAATGTGTTTATTCGAATTATTATTCTACTAGAAGATTTTACAGACGATCAGACATTCATGCAACAGACAACTTTTGATATAATGAAGTGTGCTGAATGTAAAAAAGGAGAAAAGGAAACTATGAGTACAATTCACGATTTATTAAAACCCCAAACCTATCGCTTCATCGACCAAAGCAACCTCGGACCTGGTTTCTCCGCGTTGCAGTCTTTCGCCATGGATGATGCCTTGTCTATTTCTGTCGGTGAGCGCATGAGCCCGACAACCGCTAGATTATGGGTGCACCATAATACAATTGTGCTCGGCATACCTGACGCAAGACTTCCTTATATCCAGGACGGCATCAATTTTTTGAAGTCTCAAGGATATGAAGTCATCGTACGGAACTCAGGAGGTTTAGCTGTCGTGTTAGATGAAGGCGTCCTGAACTTATCCTTCATCTTCCCTGACTCTAAACAAGTGAACATTCATGATGGATATGATGCGATGGTCACTTTCATCCAATATTTATTTGAAGATTTGACTGATCAGATAAAGGCATATGAAATCACCCAGTCGTATTGCCCTGGCACTTATGATTTGAGTATAGATGGCCGTAAATTCGCAGGTATTTCTCAAAGAAGGGTGAAAAACGGCTCTGCTGTCCAGATTTACTTGGATGTGAGCGGGAGTGGTCGTGAGCGGGCTGCCCTTTTAAAACGATTCTATGAAATAGGAAAACGCGAGCAGGATACACGTTTTACCTACCCTGCTATCGATCCTTCTGTGATGGCCTCTCTGAACGAATTGCTGGGGGTCCATTTGACCGTCGCTGAAGTACGTGACCGGATTTTAATAAAAATCCATGAGCTTTCTGATCAGATTGTGACGGCGCCCCTTGAAGGAGAAGAAATTGAATGGTTCAACAAACGATTTGAACAAATGATAAAACGAAATGAAAAAGCGCTCGAAAACCTCGAGGAATGAGGTTTCTGAGCGCTTTTTACATGTATCTATTTCACAATCGATCCGTAAAAATATTACAGTTTTCTTATACAGATTGGGCAGCTGTTATGATGGCAAGCTTATATACATCATCCGCATTACACCCGCGGGACAGATCGTTCACAGGCTGGTTCAGCCCCTGCAAGACCGGACCTACCGCATCAAAGTTACCCAGGCGTTGTGCAATTTTGTAGCCTATATTTCCCGCTTCAAGACTAGGGAACACAAAGGTGTTCGCTTCTCCTATCAATGGAGAATCCGGAGCTTTCTTCTCCGCTACAGAAGGGACAAAAGCTGCGTCGAATTGGAATTCACCATCAATCAACAGATCAGGGTTTTGCTCTTTAGCGATTTCTAGAGCACCCGTCACCTTTTCTGTTTCTGGAGATTCAGCAGAGCCTTTTGTAGAGAAGCTCAGCATCGCTACTTTCGGATTGATATCAAACAGCTGAGCGGTTTCTGCACTGGCAAGAGCAATCTCAGCAAGGTCTTGACTATCCGGATTAATGTTGATCGCGCAGTCCGCAAATACATACTTCTCTTCATCTCGAACCATGACGAATACACCGGATGTTTTCTTGATGCCAGGTTTCGTTTTGATGATCTGCAGTGCTGGACGTACTGTATCCGCTGTAGAGTGAACCGCCCCACTTACAAGTCCATCTGCTTTCCCCATATAAACAAGCATGGTACCAAAATAGTTACCCTCTTGCAGGATTTCGCGGGCTTTTTCTTCTGTTGCTTTTCCTTTACGTCGTTCGACAAAGCTTGCAACCATATCATCGAATTCAGCATAATCTGCAGGATCAAGGATTTCTGATGCCGAGATGTCGACCTTCAATCCTGCTGCTTTCTGTTCTATTTTTTCTTTATTTCCGACTAGTACAGGTGTTAGCATACCCTCTGCACCAAGTTGACTTACCGCTGTAAGGATACGTTCATCTAAAGCTTCAGGAAATACGACTTTTTTGCCTTTTCCATCAATTTTTGATTTCAAAGTATCAAATAGGTTACTCATGTTCAACCCTCCATTTTTCATTTCTGTTATATATGATAAGACGTTTTGTGTTTAAATGAAAGTAGTTCGAATCAAAATTTATGATTGAAGCGATTTCACTTTCACTTTACCCTATTTGTCCTACGTTAATACTACTTACCTTGAAAGTTGAGCCATTCATTTTCGTGAAGTAAAGACGCTTCACTTCAATGCCCTGCTTATGCGTTTCAGGACTACCAGCGCCTTTCCGCACTTCATTTGGCCGGCTCCTAGGCGCAGTCCTTCGCGACATAAGCCATTCATTTTCGTGAAGTAAGGACGCTTCACTCCAATGCCTTGCTTATGCGTTTCAGGACTACCAGCGCCTTTCCGCACTTCATTACCCCCATATCTTCAATTATGTTATATTTAGGGAGAAAGTTTTCTTATCCAACACTTCAATATAAAAGGAGCGATCGATCCCATGCCAGAAGCAGTTATTACAATGGACGGCTGGTATTGTTTGCATGATTTCCGTACCATCGATTGGACGGCTTGGAAATATGCATCGACCGAAGACCGCGAACAAGCCATTAATGAATTCCATCAGTTAATTGGACGATGGGAAGAAACGGAACAAAATAAAGAAGGCAGTCATGCTTTATATACTATTGTCGGTCAAAAGGCTGACTTCATGATGATGATTCTTCGTCCGACAATGGAAGAATTGAATGAAATTGAAACAGCATTTAACAAGACGAAATTAGCTGAGTTTACAACTCCTTCTTATTCTTACGTTTCTGTCGTTGAGCTTTCAAACTATATGGGCAACACGAATGAAGATGACCCTGAAATTCAGGCACGCTTAAAACCGACACTTCCGAAGTGGAATCATATTTGTTTCTACCCAATGGACAAGCGTCGGCAGGGCAACGATAACTGGTACGTCCTGGAAAAAGATGAGCGGGCTAAACTGATGTATGCTCATGGTATGACCGGACGCCAGTATGCTGGTAAGATTCGTCAAATCATCACAGGTTCCATCGGTTTTGATGATTGGGAATGGGGAGTCACCTTATTCGCACATGATGTCCTTCAGTTCAAAAAGCTCGTTTATGAAATGCGCTTTGATGAAGTGACTTCTCGCTATGGTGATTTCGGTTCTTTCTACATCGGAAATATCCTTAAGCCATCTGCGATTGAACAATTTTTACATGTTTAAACTCAAACAGCCGCTAAGTACCCTTAGCGGCTGTTTTTTTATGTCTGGGAATATCTAAAATAATCTAATCCTCTTCCTCAACCATTTTTCAGAAGAGCGGTCACCAGACATTCTAGAGACCGCTCTTTTTCTGATGTACTCTTGTATATATTTTTAATCATAACTGTACGGGAGGTAAACATATAGTGTTAAAGAACATGCAATCATGCCTTTTATACAAGCGAGGTTGTTATTCCTTACACCAAAGCAGATGTCAAGCTCTTGACGGGACTCAAGAAAACTGAAGGAGAAGAGAAGCCAGGCATGCTTATGGTCGGCAATAAGGGAGTGAACCGCGTAGATATGTATCGTATTGACCTGACTGGTGTCAATACTACGCGGGTTTACCATAGTTCAGGGGGTTTGAGGCTGCACAAAAGAATATTTTCACCAGTACGCATGTAAAGGAACTCACCCAACCGTTCTGACTACCCACGTGTTTATTAAATCCTATATAAGGAGTGATTCAATTGGCACAGAAGAAACCTCAAATGGGAGGTCAGGGCCAAGGCCAGCCGATGTATGGCCAAATGCCTTCCCCGTATTACGGACAACAGAATCCGTATATGTATCAATATCCTACTGGACCGATGGCGAACCAGGGTCAGCCCCAACAAGGCGGTATGCAGTTTCCACAAATGACACAGGGTCAATCCAGTGGCAGCGTCAATCCGCCGAATATGCTTCCTTCTGAACAATCGTACATTGAAAACATCCTGAGATTGAATGCAGGTAAGCCTGCCACTGTATATATGACATTTGAAAATAATGATCAGTGGAATGCGAAGGTTTTTAAAGGGATTATAGAAGCAGCAGGAAGAGACCATATCATTTTGAGTGATCCGCAAACTGGAAAACGTTATTTACTGTTAATGGTTTATCTTGATTACATCACCTTCGATGAGGAGATCAATTACAGCTATCCGTACAATGGCGCTAACTCAGGAGGGGCGCAATCCCGCCCTTGAGAATCATGAAACAAACTCGCTATTTCGATAGCGAGTTTTTCACTATTAAAAGAAAAGGGTGAACCGATGCGACCACCTTATGAGAACTACCAAAAAGCTCAGTTAGGCACCCTGTTACTGGCTGTCCTTTTAGCCATCTTCGGACTGTTTCAACTGGAACATCAATGGATTATCCTGCTCATGTTTTATGTATTGGCAGCCAGCTTCGCATTTGAAGCATTGTTAGAAATAAAAATGCAGCAGAAGGTTAATGGAATGATCCAACTGCTGCGCGCTGTCATCATTTTATTTTTTACGACAATCCTCTACTTTTAAATATGTTTGATGACAGCATATCCAAGCAAGATCCAGCCGATCAAAAATGACAACCCGCCTAAAGGGGTGATCATGGCGAACGTCTTGATCCCTGTAGGAGCATAAATATAAAGGCTTCCGGAAAACAGGAGGATTCCAATCAAGAAAAACCAGCCTGCACCTGTCATTAAACCGGTCTGGATTTTGCTCATCAATAAAGCTGTAACGAACAAGGCCATCGTATGGAACATTTGATAATCAACGGCTTTCCCCCATTGCTCCAGACCCTTTTGTGAAACTTTGCCTTCAAGTCCATGTGCTCCGAATGCCCCTAAGGCTACAGATAGAAAGCCGTTTAAAACAGCTAAAACCAAAAATATTTTCATTACACTTCACCCTTTCTTTAAAAATCAAAAATAGAAGAACCATTCGCCTCTTCATGATCGGCCTTCGTTTCCGGCTCCCGTTTTTCAGATGGTGAATTGTCTGCCCCCATCATCTTACGGATTTCTTCAATGGTCGGCTCTTGCACAGAAGATTCTGATTGCTCCCCATTCGATTCTTGATCAAGCAGCAAATCAGCAAGCAACTTTACTGATCGGACATGTTCCCGAACCTTTTGTTCATTTCCATGTTGAAGCATGGCTTCTTGTATTTCATTGGACATCTTCTTCAAGACGTTGTGGTTAGTAATTGCCATTTTATTTACTCCTTTAAAGTTGGAAGATAAGCATGATTGATAACCCATAAAAAGAAATCAGCTGCCCTTTCCCTTTCTTTGTTACCTATACTGATTTATAGATTCTAGCAGTAAAATTGTACTCTGTCGTAGTTTAACATGACTGGAAGAACTCTGTCCTTTTGTTCATCCATGTTTCAAAAAATGTTCGCGAAAAGAAAACCCCGGCGGATTGCCGAGGTTCGCTCTTTTACAAGAATAATCCAATCTTATTCAAGAAGATCAATAGGATTAACACCGGTGCAACAAACTTAACGATGAAATACCAAAGACTTCCCAAAGGAGAATGTGTCAAATCAGTGGCTTCCAATGCAACAGATCTCTTGAGATACCATCCCATGAGCAAGGCCATGGACAAGCCTCCCAGTGGTAATAAGATATTAGAAGCAATGTAATCCATGGAGTCAAGAATATTTCTTTCGCCGATTGGTGTAACACCCGACCAGATTCCAAATCCCAATGAGACGCCGATCCCCATGACGAACATGATGGAACCCATCAGTACACTTGTTGCGAAGCGTGACCAGCCGAAGATTCTCATGAAAAAGGCTGTCGGTACTTCCAGGATGGATACTGAGGATGAAAGTGATGCAAGCACCAGTGCAAAGAAGAAAACCATGCCGATTATTCCACCGAAGGGCATTTGTTCGAATATACTTGGTAATGTAATAAATACAAGCGGCGGGCCTGAACTCGGGTCAATTCCAAATGCAAAGACGGCAGGAAAAATTACAAGCCCTGAAATGATAGCAAAGAATGTGTCCATGATTCCGATTCCAAGTGCGGCACTCGGCAGCTTGTTTTCTTTTCTCAAATAACTGCCATAGGTAAGCATCGCACCCATTCCCAGGCTGAGTGAGAAAAATGCCTGACCTAAAGCAGCAATATAAATAGACGGTTCACTGAACGCGGCCCAATTTGGCTGGAATAGAAACCTTACCCCTTCTGCTGCACCATCTAATGAAAGGCTGAAGAAAGCTAAACCGATTAAAATCAACGCCAGCAACGGCATGAAGATTTTGTTCGCTCCTTCAATCCCTTTTTTCACACCACTCAAGACGATGACGATCGTCAAAATCATGAAAAAGGCCGTCCATGCAATCGGATGCCACGAATGGCTGATAAATTGACCGAAGGCTCCATCATATCCAACCTCAGGCGATGTAAAGAAAGATCCATTAATATAATTCCAAAGATAGAAAATCGCCCATCCGGCTACGACCGCATAAAAACTCAATATTAAGAACGCACTCGCAATACCGAAGAAACCTGTCAAATACCATGGTGTGCGCGGCGCTAATTTTTGAAAGGAACCGACCACATCACTTTCAGCTTTCCTTCCAATACTTACTTCAGTCAGAAGCAAAGGAACACCAATTAAGAGAACAAAAGCCAGGTACAGTATTAAAAAAGCTCCTCCACCATTATTCCCTGCTACGAAGGAGAACCTCCAAATATTACCTAGTCCAACCGCAGATCCCATAGCGGCTAACATAAACCCAAGCTTCGTCCCCCATTTTTCTCTTGCCATATTTACTCAACTCCTCTCACTCCATTAACCTCTTGAACCGTTTTTTCTCTGTGTCGGTTCATTAAATATTCATCAGCATACCACAGAATGGGCCAGTGTCCATACATATTCTGAAATTTCATATTATTTACAGTCGAAAATCTATATTGGAGGGGTTCCCAGATACTAGATTCTTCTTTTTCCGTGATTTTTCAACAAATTGCATGCACTCTGTACCCGTAGATTTCAAAACTAATGCGGACGGTATTTCTTTCGTTTTAAAGCCATACGCTTCACAAGCTCTTGGAAAATTAGCATTCCAGGTTGTGCGAAAATACTGACACCGAAAACAATTGACCTTTTTCATACCAACCCTCTTTCTATAACATGATATGGTAAAATCATAGCACAGCCTAAGTCCACTCACTAGGAGGCTTTTATGGAAACATGGTTCAGCTTACAAATCGACCAATCTTTCACTTTATTCGGTCAGAGTCACATCACGATGCTCACCTTATTTGTAATTGTCTCCGTCTTCATTCTCAGCACAGCAAACTTGCTGAAAAAATCCCGTGCGACCCATTCCCTCATACGCTGGACATTGTTTTGTCTACTGCTTTTTTCCGAAATCAGCTATCAAACATGGGCCATTACTAAGGGCATCTGGGGGACAGGCGAACACCTCCCCCTTCATTTGTGCGGCATCGCCTCTTTACTCGGAGCATTCGCTTTGCTCACTTACCAACCCAAATTGATAAAAATCACATACTTTATCGGCACGATCCCAGCAGCGATCGCACTCATTACGCCTGACCTCCTTCATGGCTATGAGCATTTCCGCTTTTGGAAATTTTTCTTACATCATATGGCTATTTCGTGGACAAGTCTTTTTTTGGTCGTATCTACCTCTGTAAAGATTTCATGGAAAGACTTGTTGGAAACCTTCTTATATTTGATCGTTTACAGCATCTTCATCGGGTTGATCAATACAATAGCAGGCACCAACTATTTGTATTTGCAAGGTCCTCCGGTTACCGGCACTCCCCTCGACTGGATGGGAGATGGTTTCTTCTATTATATTAACCTTGCTGTTACTGCTTTTCTTGTTTTTGCAGTCATGGTGCTTGTCTATAAGCTCGCCGATAAAATGAATAATGAAAAATAGGCAGGGCCTGGGACAAAACACTAACAGCCACAGGAAAAGACGATCAACAGGCGGAGTGGATCATATGGAGCGTAGGCAACATACGTAGACTCCCTCCTGCAAGAACAGCACGAGCGGAAGCCCCCGGAAGATGGTCGTCTCCGCTGAAAGTGAAGTATGTTGAGACTACTGAAGAACTGCAACTTTCTGAGTTATGCATCAAAGAAAGGCCGGGCAGGACGATTTTATCTTTCAACTCGGCTTCTTTACTTCGATGAGACATATATAAATCAAAGAAAATCACTTTTTTCAGATAGGCCCCGTTGCTTCCACGATGAGCGTTCGGTGGTGACACGTGCGGGAAAAGCACGAGTCGAAGATCCACCTGGTCAAGTGATTTTCTTGACCAAGTTAGCTGAGGCCGTGCCCGCGGCAAGCATCCACCGACAAGCGATTCGTTAGAAGCAACAACAAACTTTAACAGTTCCTCTAGATTGAAAAGTGTTTTTCAGTGGCCTCAAGTATGTTGCCGGAGCGGCGTATGCATTTATGGCTTCATTAAGAAAACCCGAACGAAATTTCGTTCGGGTTTTCTAGCGGAAAAAATTCTTTTGTCCCGGTCGCAAATAACAACCGTTCCTATTTATAATATAATATCCATTTCTTAATAAACCAAACGTTTTCGCCGATATAACACTTAAATGGTCGGCGATCAGGCATGGTACATAATCATTCTTGAAAATTGAATAGTTTAAGGGGAGAAACACATGAAAATATGGAATCATTTAAGCGTCGGAGCAAAGTACGCAACAGCATTCATATTCACTGTTATTTTATTTACAGTTACAATAGCCATTTCTTACTACGAGCTTAAGATCGCAGAAACAAGTGTTGAAGAATTAGATGATAGAAGCGAAATTGCAATTGAAACAGCCGAAATGGCTTCATTGGCTCGAACAAAGGATATTAGAATCGCCGATTATGTAAGTGAGCCGAGAAGAGAACATATTGAATCATTTGAAGAAAAAAGAACACGTTTCAATGAATTACAAGAAGTGTACACAGAGACCTTCAAAGGCACAGAGCTTGAAAGCACCATGCAGACAGTCAGTGATGTGGATGAACAAATCAATACTTTATTTTTGGATGAAATAGTAGGTAATGTCAGTAACACTACTGAAATCAGTGACTTAAGGCGAGAGACTCAAACGCTTCGCGCGGAACTCGTGGACGCTTTAGGTGAGTTGCAAACTCAAGCAGAAACAGCTATGGGAGAATCAATGACGGAAACCCAAAGTAACCTGCAAAAAACAATACTGATACTGATCAGCTCAGGCTTGCTCGCTCTCGTGATCGGTTCGGTCATCATGTGGATGGTCAATCGTTCTATTCGGAAGAGAATGGAGGGACTAGTAAAAGCGGCCGATCAAATATCTGAAGGTGAGCTTTACCATGAACTAAGATCGGATAACCACAAGGATGAAGTTGGGCAGTTGACGACATCTATGTCCTTGATGCAATACAACCTACAACAGCTCATTACGGAGATCAGAGACCTATCGACTAAAGTAAATAACCAGAGCCGTGAACTACAACAATCCTCCTCTGAAGTTCAGGAAGCTTCCGAACAAGTCGCAGCTACCATGGAAGAACTCTCGTCCGCTTCAGAACAACAGGCAGGTGATGCTACGACATTGACAGAGATGATGGATCAACTAGCTCGCAGAATTGAAGAATCCAATGAAACAGGAATTAAAGTTTCTCATCAATCTCAAAAAGTGATGGAACAAAGCAATGAAGGTCAAGCTTTGATGGATCTATCTGTCGAGCAGATGCGTGCCATTCATCACGTGATGGAGACCTCTGTGAAAAAAGTACATCATTTGGATGAACAATCAGGGGAGATTTCCAAGCTGGTGCATGTCATCAGAGACATTGCTGAGCAAACGAACTTGTTGGCATTAAATGCTGCTATCGAAGCGGCCAGGGCAGGTGAACACGGCCGGGGATTTGCAGTCGTCGCGGATGAAGTACGTAAACTCGCTGAACAAGTTTCTGATTCTGTCGGGGAAATCACTCATATGGTAGGAAACATTCAGCAAGAGTCCAAAAATGTGTCCCACTCTCTTGAGGATGGTTATGAAAAAGTAGAACAAGGGACAAGCCAAATTCAACGCACAGGGGAAACGTTCCATGCTATCCAGGATTCTATCAAAGCGATGGTCGAAGGAATTGACTACATTTCTACAAACCTGGAGGACATTCAAGAAAACACCACATCTATGAATCATTCGATCGAGAGTGTAGCATCCAGTTCAGAAGAATCAGCGGCAGGGGTAGAAGAAACGACAGCCTCCACACAACAAACAAACAGCTCTATGGAGCATGTCTCCCACCACGCACAAGAACTTGCTGCCATGTCTGAACGTTTAGATGAATCATTGAAGAAATTTAAATTACAATAATAATGACGATAAATCGTTTAACAATAAAAGCCCGATTCCATTTCACTTTACGAGGAATCGGGCTTTCATCTATGGTCGTTCATGTAAGCTCTCAAGCTTCTGGACTCTTGCTTCAAGCTTTTCATAATCTTCTTTGGATACAAAACCAAGCTCTTTCATTTGATCCTGCATTTTGGCTTTCGCTTGATGATTCCACTCTTTATCCTTCGTTTCCCCTTTGGTGATCCAATTATTCACCATCGATTTCGCTTGAGAAGGACTTATTTCTCCCCGTTTAACCATTTCATTAACCATTTTCTCAAACATCTCTTTACCACTAAGTGCAGCACCAAGTCCTAAATGGAAGCCTTTCTTCAGTAAATCACTCATCCTTCATTCCTCCTATTGTGATGAATTCGTTTGAGCATCCTTAGATGATTGATCGAAAACACAACAAACCCAACTACACCAACACCCGAAAGCACGCCACCAATCCACAAGCTAGGCAGCACCGGCACAATCATCGTATAAAAAAGAGCAAAGCCCCCCATAACTGCAAGGACAAGGGAAAGAAGTGTGTAGAAAAGATAGTATTGATGAAACAGCTTGTTTTTTTGATGATAACTCTTCCACTCCCTCTCTTTGTCACCGTCTTCTAAATACTCGATCAATGCACGGGGCAGAGACAGGAGCGGACGTGCTGTTTCCTTTGCCACTTCCTTATAAAGCGAAAAGCTCGAATCCTCTCCAGACATCCATTCTTTAATAACCGGGCGGCCCCACTTAATTAAATCTATCTGCGGATATACACTGCTCAATACGCCGACAATTATCGAAGTCGCACGGCCTAAAAAAGCGTAGTCTGCAGGTAATTGAATGGGCTGCTCTTTGACGAACTGCTGTAAATCCGCCAGCATATCATTCATCATATGCGCATCCAACTTGTCAAAGTTCCCCTCTAAATACATGTCGGTCGTTTGTTTCAGCAACTCTTTCACTCGTTCAGTATCAGCATGAGGGAGTAAAAAGTCCATTTCTTTCAAAGCTTCTATCACCCGGTCATAATCATCAAGGATGAATCCCTGGATCATCGCACGGATGGAATTCGCATCCTCTTTCTTTATTTCTCCAACCATGCCAAAGTCGATGACCACAATTGTCCCATCTGCTTTCAGCATTAAATTACCAGAATGCGGATCTGAATGGAAAGTACCCGCGTATAAAAATTGCTCCACACATAAATCGAATAGTGTGCGGGCAAGCTGTTCGCGATCAATGCCATTTTTTTTGATAAAAGATAAATCCGTGATTTTGGTTCCTTCGATCCACTCCATCACAATCACCCGTTTTGTCGATAAATCTTTATAGTAATCAGGGATGTAAACGGATGAAAAGTCGGAAAAACGCTTTTTGAAATGGTTTCCATTTTCAAGTTCCATTGTAAAATCGAGTTCATTACTTATCACGCGTACAACTTCTCGATATAGGGCTTGTAAATCAGCTTTTGTCCCGTAAACCGTAAATCGGTCGAGCAGCCAAAATACGATTTTCAAAGCTTTGAAGTCCATACGGAAGATATCTTTGACTCGATAACGCTGCACTTTCACCGCAACAGGAGATCCATCTTTCAGATATCCTTTATAAACTTCTCCAATAGAAGCTGAAGCTGTGGCATTCTCTTCGATTGATGACAAGTGTTCTTCTAACGGGGCGTTCCAATCTTCTTCAATCGTCTGCCGTGAACGGTAAAATGGCACAGGCTCTACACGGTCGACGAGGCCTTCTAACTCTTTAATAAACGATTGTGGAAGTAAATCACCTCTTGAACTAAGGAACTGACCAAACTTAATCAGCAGCCCCCCCAGGGCTACCGCTTTTTTGCGATACTCTTCTGCCTGCCCTGAAAGCAACTCTTCCCACTTTCTTTTAGTATCCTGGTCCCAAATCCGATGTCTCTTATGAAACCAAAATATTTGTAAAAGGAATTTTATAGACATCCACACAATAACGGATATCCTGTAAAGTGCTATGTATTTCAAACGATGCCCCATTTTCCGTCCCCCTTCCACCTTCTTCCTCTATCTTTCCCTGATTACTGATTCATCAATCATAAAACCACCCGGAAAACCCAGCGATTCACTTCTCCTATGATAGTGTTCATCAAAGACCTATGGTTTATGAAATATTAAATTAATCCGAAGAAGCTTAGAGACACTCGAGGTCATAAGCATAACTGTTCTGTGGCAAAGTTCACCACGACACAGTTTCGCTTATGCTTGTCGTGTCTACCAGAACGGTTGCACTTTTTTCTTTGTCCAGTTTCTGCGCCTAACCCCTCGAGGTCTTAAGTCGTGGATCTGCGAGAGGGAAGGACACCTCTCTCCGATCCACGTCTTAAGCTTGTCGGGGTTGACCAAGGCGCTTGCACTTTTCTTATCACCTATGTAAGAATTTGTTTATGATGAAAGGGGATTTTGTTATGGAGATTCGTGAGTTGGAAGTAAAAGAGCTGCATACGGTTGCGAATTGGTTATTTCATATGAACGAGCAAGATGATCATTATGTAGCTTGGATGGCTTCAGATCCTAATGAGATTTTCGAACAAATTTGGACGTTGACTCAGTTCAAAGAACCTTTGGCTTATGTAGGATGGGAAGGCGAAGAAATCATCGGCTTTTTAGGGATTCTCCCTTTCTTTGAACAGAAACTTTGCCGTCTTCTCGGCCCGTTCGCTTCAAAGGGGCATGAGAAGGTCATCGATCGATTATGGGACAAAGCTTCTTTGACTGCTCAGCTTCATTTTGATGTAGTTAAGGTTGCCTGTTTCGCATCCAATGAACCTCTTATATCGTTTGTAGAGCGCCACGAATTTGAGCTTTATAATATAGAACGGACTTTGGCTGTTCATAAATCTGTATATGAAGCTTCTGACGAAAAGCATCAATCAATTGTTGATATTCATATGGAAGACTACGGCAGTTTGGATAAACTGCACCCTTCTGCCGCTTATTATACGACCAATGAAATGTTGAATTTCTCTCAGGAGGATGGGAATCACATCTGGGGTTATTTACAAAATGGTGATTTGGCGGGGTACATCTATCTTGAAACGATCATCCCGGATCTTGAAGGGGAAATTTGCTTTGTCAATGTCTCTCCAAGCCACAGAAGTAGCGGGATCGGATCAGCATTGATCCATCATGCACTACAGTATGCTTTTTACGCTTTGGACTTGGATGTGGTCACAATATCGGTCCGTACCCAAAACCAGCAGGCGGAAGAATTATATAAGCAATTCGGCTTCAGGACGATCAACACGATTCACGCTTATCAGAAGACCACCAAGCCGGCCACCAATTATTACCACTAATAAATCAGGAGGGGTATGATGGAAACTTTTATTCGTGAAACCTTGGATAAACTGGGGGACTCCTCCAGTATAATTACAAGTAAACATGTAACCGGAGGCGACATCAACCAGACATTTTATGTGAAAACGGAGTCACAGCCATACTTCATCAAAATTAACGAAAACGTCCCTCCCCATTTTTTTCGAGCAGAAGCAAAGGGGCTGGAGATAATCAGAAACAGCCAAACTATCGAAGTGCCTGATGTTTATCATTTCGACGAACCACAAGATAGTGAAAAGGCCTCCCTCGCTATGGAATGGATTGAGACGGGGACTTCTGCATCCAATGACCTGCTCGGACAACAAGTGGCTCAGATGCACGAACAAACCACTGATAAATTCGGTTTCCATGAACCTACTTTCGTCGGTGAACTGGATCAGCCGAACGAATGGTGCGATTCTTGGACAGAATATTATGCCCGCTTCCGCCTGCTTCAACAAACAGAAGTAGGTGTCGCCAATGGAACGATAGGGAAACAACGCCGTATCCACTTGGAAAAACTGATTGATCGTTTAGATACTTGGATTCCTTCTAAACCCAAAGCTTCCTTGCTGCACGGGGATTTGTGGGGAGGAAATTGGATGACTGACTCAGCAGGGACTCCCCTCCTTATCGATCCCTCTGTATTATACGGAGACCATGCGTTTGAACTAGCTTTCACAGAATTGTTCGGTGGGTTTTCCCAATCATTTTATGATCATTACAAAGAGGTCTTCCCCCTTCCCGATTACTATGAAGATACGAAACCCCTCTACCAGCTGTTCTATCTGCTTGTCCACTTGAACATTTTCGGAGAGCCTTACGGCAAAAGCGTCGACCGTATTTTGAAAAGGTATATCTGATTCAGGAGTAGGTACTCCCTTCTCCTGAATCAGACATGTCTAAAAGCTCCTGGGGGTAAGGTTCAAAGTAAGTTTGCCTTTTCAAATAATCGCTTTGAAAATGTGAGGCCCAGTTACTCAAAACCCTGATTACAGCGTTGAGTGGTACTTCCCCCCTTTTATACTGTCCCAATAATGACCGGAAATTTTCCTTTTCCTCTTTAGTAAGTTCTTTTTTGAAATAGCCGTAAATGTGCTGACAAACATTTACGTGGGCACTTGGTTTAGCCGGTTCCCTCAACAATTCATGCAAAAGCCCCTCATAATTTTCAAAAACCATTTCCAAGGAGTAATGTTCATGATTCGCTACCGCCCGGCCCATCCTTTTTAACGTATCCGGATGGTAAGCCATGAATAAATACTTATTGGTTGCATGAAACTGCCGCAAGCTATTCATCTTCCCACTTTCTTTCACTTCACGAAATGAAGCCAATGTGAACAGTTTTGTCAAAAAATGGCACCTTGAAGTGAGCTCTTCCAACCGCCCCATTTCTTCAATTGCCAGTCCTTTATTTTGTACCGATACCTCTGTGATAAATCCACTCATACCTGCTGAGACTTCGGAATGCTCAGTGCTTCGATACCCATTCACACCTTGCCCCACGTTTTCTTGAGTGCAACTCTTCAATAATAAACCATCAGCAAAAGGGAAGTACTTTTCTAATGTTTGGGAGATCCGCTTCACCACTTTGTCTGTCTCATCTTCCTCTGTGCCAAGGTGAACTAATCGCTCAGCTGGTAGACCTGAACTGACTTCCGACTCCGGTAAGCTATATACAAACTCCACATAGGGTTGCATGCGCTGGACCATTTTTTTCGGAATTCCTGCTCCGTTGCATCTTACTTCAGCAAACTCTATGAACCGACTGATAACAACTTTTGGTACGGCAAAACGTTTCATCCTCATCCCCCTTTTTACGCATCATCCAGTACAAGCAGGATTTCCTCTGTTTCCTGTAGAATAAACATAAATGGACCTATCTCTACAAATTCCCTATTGGATTTTGTCGTGAAAAGTAATAGAATATATAATGTTGTATATTTATTCTTTAATGTTCATAAATAAAAACAGAAAAACGTCAGGAGAGATTTTGGATGAAAGCTAAAGACTTTAAATCATCTTCGCATTTACGTTTCATCATTCCATCCTTGATCGGGATTTTCTTATTCATGTTTCCGATTGCCGGTGAAGATGGAGCGATCACCATTCCTATTGCCATACTCGCGGGGTGGCTTGAAACGGAATTAGCCGATTATCTATCACTGATCATGACAATCATCATAACAATCACGGCTGTCGGAACGATTATCACAAAGATTGCCGGATCGAATTCTTTGGAAAAATATCCATTCTTCCAATCATTATTCAATGTCCCGCCCGTGTGGGTCGTCACCCGAATTTTAGGTATGATTTTTGCAATAATGGTCTACTTTCAAATCGGACCGGAAGCGATCATTTCTGAAAATACAGGGGGATTGCTGCTTGATTCATTACTGCATGTACTTTTCGCTGTCTTCTTATTTGCCGGTCTATTCTTACCGTTACTCTTAAATTACGGTTTACTTGAACTATTTGGAGTTATATTAACAAAAATCATGCGCCCGCTTTTCCGTTTACCCGGACGCTCTTCAATTGATTCACTTGCCTCGTGGTTAGGCGATGGTACGATTGGTGTCCTTCTGACAAGTAAGCAATATGAAGAAGGTTATTATACGAAACGAGAAGCAGCCGTTATCGGAACGACATTCTCTGTCGTATCGATTACCTTCAGTCTCGTTGTCATCCAAGAAGTTGGGTTAGGGCACATGTTTATACCATTTTACTTGACGGTCGGGTTCGCAGGATTCATCGCAGCACTAATTATGCCAAGAATTCCACCACTTTCACGAAAAGCGGATACGTATGTAACTGAAGAACCAGCTGACCAAAACGAAGATGTCCCTGAACAGCACAATTTGTTCACTTACGGCTATACAAAAGCTGTTGAACAGGGTAGTAAGTCAAGTGGTCTTCAACAATTCTTCAAACAAGGAACTCAGAACATCTTGGACATGTGGATGGGAGTAGCCCCTATAGTAATGGCCTTAGGTACGATTGCACTTGTAATTGCTGAATTCACCCCGTTCTTCGCATGGATCGGTACGCCTTTCATCCCATTACTTGAATTAATGCAAGTTCCGTTCGCACAAGAAGCTTCAGAAACAATTCTCGTAGGTTTTGCAGACATGTTCCTGCCAGCCATCATCGGATCAGGTATTGAAAGCGAAATGACCCGCTTCATCATTGCATCTCTTTCTGTCACACAACTTATTTATATGTCTGAAGTCGGTGGGCTGTTGCTTGGCTCTAAGGTTCCAGTGAATATTCTTGATTTATTCATCATTTTCCTTCAGCGTACAATCATCACTTTGCCAATTATCACACTCATCGCTCACTTTTTATTCTAAGGTCATATTAGCAGAACCAGCTAAAAAAACCGCTAAGCTTCAATAAGCTTAGCGGTTTTTTAACTGCTCGATTACTTTTTGTGCTGTGCTTAAACTGGACTGTGGGTTTTGACCAGTCACAAACGGAGCGTCAACTACCACATGATCCTTAAAAGCTTCCCCGGCGTCAAAATCAGCACCAGCTTCTCTCAATTGGTCTTCCAGCATAAACGGTACGACTGATTCCAGACCAGTTTGTTGTTCCTCTTCATTTGTGAATCCTGTTATTTTCTTTCCGTTTAAAATTGGGCGACTGTTATGGTCTACCACTCCTACGAAGCCTGCCGGGCCATGACAAACCGAACCGATGATCTTCTCTTCTGTTAAAAAGTGCCTGAGCAGGTCTTGCAGCTGCTCATTTTCAGGAAAATCATACATCGTTCCGTGACCCCCGCACAAAAAGATGGCAGCAAAATCGGTCGGGTCAACTTTGGATAAAGGCACGGTATCATGAATAGGTTCCATGACCCCGTCCCATACACGAGGCAATTCATTACTATAGCTGTTGGGATCAATAGGAATGCGCCCACCTTTGGGGCTGGATGCGATAACTTCATATCCTGCTTGCTGAAATTCTGTAGATGGTTCAACAAACTCCGATAACCATAATCCCGTTGCGTTGTCCTTATCCATTTGATCGACGTTCGTAACGATCATAAGAATTTTTTTGGCCATGCCAACTAACCTCCTTATACATGTCTCCCCTATTATTTACAAGTGTGTGTATTTCAAACAGAAGTATTCCTTAATGCATTTATCATCCACACTTGTTCCAGGACTGATTTGAATCCAGCTTGTATAAAAGCTTTGAATGATGGGTGACTTTCCGGGATATTAAACGCTAGTATTTGATCAGAAGGGAAATAGGTACAAAGTGCATTTATTACTTCCTCGTAATCTTCTTCACTTGAAAGTTGAAAGATCGTCATATGATTCTTCTTTTCGCGGGAGATTACCAACCGACCACATGCTTTGTCATCTTTAATGATTTGATAATATTCCCCCGCATCCTGAAAAGCAGCTTGATTCTGCCAAGGATACTCATTATTAAGGGGGAATTCTTCCAGCCACTCTCTTTTGTTAAGCTGACACAGCGAATACGGACCATCTGCCAGACGGTTTGAAGGCGGTTTCTGCAAGAGATGAAGCCAATCCCTAATATGATAGCCGTTCTTTTCATACAAGCTTATTGCCGCCTTATTCGTCGAGATTGCTTCAAGAGTCGCTTCATCCACTCCCGACTTTTTATAAATATCGAGAGAAGAGTGGACCAACCCAGAACCGACTCCTTCTTTACGATATTTTGGATGAACAGCGGTCCCCCCGTTATAGGCTGCTTTTTTCCCAGCGACCTCTTGGATACTATTCAGCACAATACCGATTGGCTGCTCTTCTTCATAGGCAATGAAAGAATACAGAGGTGATAATCTTTTCGAGCTCATCATTTTAGTTAAACCATCAATATCTGTCTTTACATTCACGTCATAATCTTGAAAGTTGCCGTTCCAAGCAGTGACTGCATCATGATAAGAACAATCCATCATAGATAAGATTTTCATACTCTGCCTCCCTTTATAAATAAATGTTCGGCAAAGGGAGAGGAAAAACCTCTTAAGATTGTAGATTGGAATCTTTAGCGTCCGTGCGGTGCCACCACTTTTTCAATAGTTGGATACGACCTTCAATAATCGGCTGGGTCAACGTCCGAATTATACTGCTGGATAACAAGTAAACGATGGATGCCGCCACAATTCCCAATCCTATTACGTCTAATATGTGATCGACTTTAAACCAGTTGGCTTCGCGGAAAAACTGAATGAAAAACCCGTGCAACAGGTAAACATAGAGGGTTTTTCCACCCAGGTAAGTCAAACGGAATTCTTTGTTCGGTATCCAGGCGAACACATTGATCATCATGAGTCCGGCTAGCAGATAAACACCTAATCGGATCAGTCCGCCCATTTCCGGACTACCTAATACCTCATAGGATTTAGAACCTAACAGCCATCCTGAACTGAACTCAGGAAACATAGCAATCATACCGGCTACAACGGCCATTAAAACGAGACTGATCTCCTTGATGCGACGAGTCCTCCATTTGTGGACATGGTCTTTCGTCAACCAATACCCCGCCAAAAAGAACGGGAAAAATACAAACGTCCGTGACAGGCTGAAATGATGTCCTACGTCACTGAAATATCCGACTAAAACACCAATTTGGACAGCAATCGCCACTCCGAGCAGTGGTGGGATTTTTTTGAACCAATACAGGAGAATATGCCAGCAGAAAAGGCTGAATAAAAACCAGAGCGACCAGTGCGGATAGAATATTCCAGTCAAACCAGAATCTTTTCCAATGAAAAAGTAATATCCTGTGTAAACCAATTGGAAAATCAGATAGGGCAGAATCAATTTTTTAGCTAATTGTATAATATAATCTTTTTCACCAGATCCTTTGGCAAAGAATCCAGCCAAAAAGATGAAAGCAGGCATGTGAAACGTATAGATCCACGTATATAGGGTGTACATAGGTCTGGAACCATCTGTGAAAGGCTGAATCATGTGCCCGAATACTACCAGGAAGATTAAAACCAACTTCGCATTATCAAAAAAAGCGTCTCGCTTCATGTTGTCTCACCCTTCTTTTTCATTGAACTTCCCTTTAATATTTTTCTTCTACTCTTTATTTACCACATTCCTTTGCATTTTAAGACTAATTTGCTGTAATTTAAATGAACTGTAACCTGATTGTCATTATGGAATCATAAATGTAACTTCTCTTTAGCCCAACCATATTTGAAGAAGAGGAAACTATGATAACGCCCACCATAAAGGGACACCCCCCCACAAGGTGTCCCTTTTGAAAAGCTCTTATTAATCAAAACTGATGGCCCATGTTCCTTTACGGAAAATAGGTTCAAAGTTTCCTTCTTTCGTTTCTCCATCTATATCCAGTTCTGCAGAACCCATCATAAAGTCTTCATGTACCAGGCTATCGTTGACCCCGTGTTGATCCATTTGCCCTTTATTGAATGAAGAACCATCTTTTATGTTGGTTGGATAGGCCTTCCCTAGAGCTAAGTGGCAAGAGGCATTTTCATCATAAAGCGTATTGAAGAAAATGTGTCCTGACTGCGAAATTGGAGATTCATTCGGTACAAGAGCTACTTCTCCCAGACGTTTCGCACCCTCATCTGTTCCCAACAGGTGTTTAAGGGTCTCTTCGCCTGCTTCTGCTTTATAATCGACCACTTTGCCATTTTCAAAAGACAATGTGAAATTTTCAACAAGATTGCCACCATAGTTCAACGGCTTCGTACTCGTCACTTTCCCTTGGACCCCGTTCTTGTGCGGCATTGTAAACACTTCTTCTGTAGGCATATTCGGGTTGAATTCTACGCCTTTGTCAGATTCCGTAGAGCCGCCGTGCCAGATATGATCCTGCACAAGTTCAATCGAAAGCTCGGTGCCAGGGGCCTTATAATGCAGTTTTTTATATTGTTTTTGATTAAGATACTCACGTGCTTGACGCAAACGCTCGTTATGCTCTTCCCAAGCTTTGATTGGATCTTCTTGATCGATCCGCGTAATTTGAAAAATCTGTTCCCACAGCTTGTTTTGGGCCTCTTCAGGTGAAACATCCGGGAACACTTTTTCTGCCCAGGCTTGTTGAGGATAAGCGATGATCGACCATGTAGTCTTATCATTCATAATGTAATCTCTGTAATCGCTCAAAGCTTCCGCACTTGCTTTATTTGCTTTTGCCACTCGCTCCGAATCAACATCTTTGAAAAGGTCCGGATTCGGCCCATAAATAGATAGTAATGCATATCCATCTGCAACCATCTCTTCAAGACCCTCTGCTTTCCATTTCGGGAAGTTTTCCAGGACTTCCGCAGGTGCGTTTTTCATTTTCATATAACTAAGTACTTCATCGCCCCATTCCACGTGGACGTTTTTTGCCCCTTTGCCATAAGCTTTAGCTGAAATCGTACGAACGAGATCCGCCGCTTCAATCGGAGCGTTTATGATTATCCCTTGTCCTCTTTGGATATTCACTCCTTTTTTCAATGCTAAGTCTGCATATTTTTCTAACTGCTTTTGATGCTTATCCATATTAGAACCCTCCAACAATTGGTAATCTTCTATTATTATTTCATATATCCCACTGGTTTCCCAGAAAGAGGCCATTCATGTTTTGTCTTTAAATAATTCAATCGCCCGTTCTCTCATCCGCTTGTGATCCACCATAGGAGCAGGATAATCCTCGCCTATGATACAATTGGCCTCTTCTTGATCCTCAATAGACATCCGGCTGGGATCGTGAATGTGTTTCTTTTTTACATTCTCAAGCTCAGGTAACCATCCTTTAATGAACCGGCCGTGCGGATCAAATCGCTCCGATTGACGTGTCGGATTAAAGACCCGAAAGTAAGGAACTGGGTCTGTGCCCGTGGATGCAGCCCACTGCCATCCCCCAATATTAGATGCAGGGTCGTAATCGATCAATCGGTCTTTAAAATAGCGTTCCCCTTTACGCCAATCGATGAGTAAATCTTTCGTTAAAAAAGAAGCCACAGCCATCCGCAAGCGGTTGTGCATCCACCCCGTCTCGTTAAGCTGGCGCATAGCTGCATCGATAAGGGGAAAGCCAGTCTGTCCTTCTTGCCATTTCCTTAATATATCTTCATCATTATTCCAAGGGATACCCTGGTATTTTTGCACCATTTCTTCATTTCCTGCATTTGGATAGAAATGATAAATCATATTGTAAAAATCACGCCAGGCGAGCTCAGAAACATACGTATCAACACCTGTCGTCTTTCTGCGGTGGTCGATTCGATCTTCAATCTGATGATAGATGGTACGAATGGAAATCGCTCCTGTACGTAAATAACGGGACATAAGACTCGTCCCATCAACGGCGGGGTAGTCTCTCCGTTCGTCATAGTCATAAATATCTTCCTCAAGGAAATGCTCCAACTGTTGTAGGGCTTCCTTTTCACCGACTCCTTCAAACACTCTTTCTGTATGATTCACCAAATCATCGAAAGCCTTTATCCCTTGCGAAAAAGACACCCTTTCATTGATGGAGACCTTCGAGAGTAGTTCGTGGTCAACCTTCTGTACAGTTGGTTTCTGGAGCTGTTTCCATTTCCTGAAATAGGGAGTGAAGACCTTATAGTGATTTCCATCTTGCTTCCTCACTTCACCTGAGCCATGTAAATGATGATCAATATAGTGGTAAACCTCTACATTGATGGAATTCAAGAATGGAAGAAGCTGCTGGTCACGCTTCTTCCCATACCCAGTTTCATCACGATTGAAATAGACCATATTAACATCTAACTGTTCAATCAAGTTCTGGAATGCGGTTTCAATATCACCCTCGATAAAGTGGATAGGCGCACCCTTTTGTTCCGCATCTTCAACAAGGGTAGCTAATGTTTGGAAAAAGTAATCGTGGTTAGGGGTGAATGTTTCATTCAATGCTGGGTCTATGTGAAATACACAAACGATTTCATCCCCTTTTTTTGTATGTTCTAACGCTTTGGCTAAAGCGGTGTGATCATTTAATCGCAAATCTCTGCGAAACCAGACAGCGCGTGTCGTCATCGTGCCCCTCCTTCTCCTTTATCCTTCCTTTAAACTTGCGGGTGTAAACCACGATTCTGTAAGATAAGCAGAGCACTTGGAATATGGATGGTTATAAATTTTCATCTTTTATTTTCCTCTGCTCGATTTTCTCTTAAAAAATCCTTCCTGTCAGGTTTCCACAATAAAAAAAGCTGACCAGGAAACATGGTCAGCTCATCGTCCTTTATTCAAAGTTTTTCATTAAAGTAGCCATTTCGATTGCTGCCGTCGCTGCTTCCCAGCCTTTATTACCAGCTTTTGTGCCTGCCCGTTCAATTGCTTGCTCGATGGTGTCTGTGGTGATAACTCCGAAGATGACTGGGACACCACTCTGCTGTGTGGCTTGCGATACCCCTTTAGCTGCTTCACTGCATACGTAATCGAAATGTGGTGTAGACCCGCGGATGACAGCTCCTAATGTAACAACAGCATCATATTTACCGGAGCCAGCCATTTTACTGGCTACCAATGGAATCTCAAACGCGCCAGGTACATAAGCGACTTCCACATCATCCAGTTCAACACCGTGACGTTTAAATGCATCGACAGCACCTTCGTATAATTTCCCTGTAATGAAATCATTAAATCGTCCTACAACGATTCCTACTTTCAATCCTGTTCCGACTAAGCTGCCTTCTATTGTTTTGACCATTTGTTTGACTCTCCTTCTAGTAGTGGAATAAATGTCCCATTTTGGACTGTTTGGTTTTGAGATACACTTCGTTTTCTTTTCTGGACTCCGTTTGAATCGGTACGCGTTCAACAACTTCAAGACCGAAACCACCAAGACCTGAAATCTTTTTGGGGTTATTCGTAAGAATCTTCAATTTCGTAATGCCTAAGTCTTTCAAAATTTGAGCACCGACACCATAATCTCTAAGATCCGGACCAAAGCCAAGTTTTTCATTGGCTTCTACGGTATCGTAGCCTTCTTCCTGCAGTTTATAGGCTTGAAGCTTATTCAAAAGACCGATGCCCCTGCCTTCCTGACGCATATAAAGCAAAACACCGCTTCCGTTTTCAGAAATCTGTTTCAAAGCGTTGTGCAGTTGAGGACCACAGTCACATCGATAGGAACCGAATACATCACCTGTCAGACATTCTGAGTGCACACGGACAAGTGTAGGTTCATCTGGGTTGATTTCCCCTTTGACCAAAGCGATGTGGTCTTTATAATCGATATCATTGGAAAAAGCAATGGCACGGAAATCACCGTATTCTGTAGGCATCTTCACTTCCACTTCACGTTTTACGTGGTTTTCTTTCTTATGACGATATTGGATAAGGTCTGCGATAGTAATCATTGGGATGTCAAATTCATCTGCCATTTTTCTCAAGTCAGGAACACGGGCCATTGTCCCATCATCTTTAATTATCTCACAAATGACTCCCGCTGGGCGAGCCCCTGCTAGTTGAGCCAAGTCCACAGAAGCTTCTGTGTGACCTGCCCGGCGAAGGACGCCGCCTTCTTTTGCAATCAACGGAAAAATATGACCAGGTCTTTGAAAGTCTGCAGCCGTGGTTTCAGGATTGAGCATTTCTTTGATTGTCAAAGCCCGTTCATCCGCCGAAATCCCTGTCGTGGTATCTTTGTGATCGATACTGACAGTGAAAGCTGTTCCGTTCGGGTCAGAGTTTTTGTCAACCATCGGCATCAGCTCTAAATCTTCTGCCAATGTATCTGTAATAGGTGTACACACCAACCCGCGTCCATGTTTGATCATGAAGTTGATCATCTCTGGTGTGGCATATTCCGCAATTCCAACCAGATCTCCTTCATTTTCACGATCTTCATCATCACAAACAATAACCATTTTTCCCTGCTTCAAATCTTCTATTGCTTTTTCAATACTATCAAACATACTCTCACCCTCTTAAGCAAAGCCATTGTCAGAGAGGAATTGCTTCGACAATCCTGACTTAGGCTCTTCGTTTTTTTGACCGCCCAAGAAGTGGGCTACATACTTTCCGATCATATCGCACTCGATGTTCACGTGATCCCCAGGACCTTTCCCACCTAGTACCGTGTGTTCCATCGTATGAGGAATTAAAGAAATCGTCACTTTATTATCCTTTACGCCGAAAACAGTCAAGGACGTACCATCAACAGCGATTGAACCTTTATATACAAAATAATGAATGAGTTCATCAGGCAATTCAATTTCATAATAAACTGCGTTTGATTCTGGATTTTTGGAAACGATCGTACCTGTACCATCAATATGACCGGATACAAGGTGACCCCCGAAGCGCCCCCCGGCGCCCATGGCCCGTTCTAGATTCACTGGACTTCCTTGTTTCAATTCGTGAATATTCGTAGCCCGGTAGGTTTCAGGCATGACATCAAAAGAAACTGTGTGCTCCGTGAAATCCGTCACCGTCAAGCAGACACCGTTAATGGAAATGCTATCCCCGAGCTTGGCATCTGTTAATATTTCTTCTGCCGTCACAGTAATCTCTAATGATTCGGTTTTACTTTTCACAGATTTCAATGTCCCTATTTCTTCAACTATCCCTGTAAACATCGCCATTCTCCTTTTTCACTGAAACAATCTTCAGATCTTCTCCCAGTATTTCAGTGGAAACGATTTGAAAAGATTGCACGTTTTTCAGCTGCTGAATCCCCTTTCCTGCTACAGGGGTCAACGCTTCTTTTCCACCAATAAGCTTCGGGGCCATATAAGTGATCGTTTCATCTACCTTGTCTAAACGGACGAATGCATCAGCGATTGTAGCGCCTCCTTCGACAAGCAACGACGTCACTTTGTGCTCACCTAAGTATCGGAGCACCTCTTCAACAGACACCCTTTCACCCACTAGAGGTATGACCCGGACATGCGGATGCTCTTGAAAAGATTGCAAATGTGCATCCGGGACTTGGCTGCCTACGAAAATCCAGGTAGGGGCCTGATCATTTAAAATAAGCTGAGATGAAAGGGGCGTTCTCAAATGGGTGTCCATTACGATCCTTATCGGATGGCTGCCATTCCCTTCAATCCTCGTTGTCAATGCAGGGTTATCCGCAAGCACCGTGTTGACCCCGACCAAAATAGCATCAGATTTATGACGATAAAAATGGCCATCACGACGGGATTCTTCCCCTGTAATCCACTGGCTTTCACCCGAAGCAGTCGCTATCTTCCCATCTAAACTCATCGCCGATTTCAGTCTGACATAGGGTTCTCCCGTCTGTATGAAATGAAAAAATGAGCGATTCAGTTCGTCAGCCGCTTCTTTCCATACACCTGTACGTACCTCCAGCCCTTTATCTTTCATCATCTGTATACCCCTGCCTGCGACTTTCGGATTGGGGTCATGGGATGCTACTACAACTCGCCTTATCCCAGCTTTAATGACTGCTTCCGCACAAGGAGGAGTCTTTCCATAGTGGCTGCATGGTTCTAATGTGACATAAATCTCGGCACCTTCTGCTTTACTGCCAGCCATGGTCAATGCGTGGACTTCTGCATGGGGCTCCCCTGCTCGGACATGTACACCCACACCGACCACCTGGTTGTCCTTGACTACAATTGCGGCTACGGAAGGGTTAGGACTCGTCTGACCGACTGTTTCCTCAGCCATTTGTATCGCCATAGACATGTATCTCTCATCACGATCCATTACTTTCACCTGCACTTTTCCGAAAAAAATAGACCCTGAAGAAGACATACTTCCCCAGGGTCTTATACGTAAAATTTTCGAGTACACCTAATAAAGGGTACACGTCTCGTTACATTTTGTACCTTTTACGCTTCTGAAACCTTCTCCCATCCAGACTCTGACTGTCGGCTTTGGAGTTTCACCAAATCAGGGAGAACCGTGCTTGACACTGGTTCTCCGTCGCGGGCTCGGAGCAAATGCTCATTACCGCCGGTTGGGATTTCCACCCGACCCCGAAGGTTAACGATATTTTATTATGTTCCTATATAGTAAATATAAATCAAAACAAAAGATAGTGCAATTCTTATGATTCAACTCTGTTTTATTATTTTTTCTCCTTTTTAAACTATTGTAAAAGCCCAAAAAATCAGATAACATAGGATACATTAAGAAAACGTTTGCATAAATCAGACTATTATACTGCGATTTCATTCATACTTTCATCTATAATTATTTGAAAAGAACAGACTTCCATTACCCATTAAAAAATGCAATCGGTTGCATAAAAACAGATGGAGTCTTTGGACAAATATCATTATGAAATGAGGAATCTTTATGGAACGTGTTTGGTGGAAAGAGGCGGTAGGCTACCAAGTATATCCCCGCAGTTTTCAAGATTCAAACGGAGACGGGATCGGGGACTTACAAGGGATGATCAATCGGCTTGATTACTTGAAAGAATTGGGCATCGACTTCATTTGGATCTGTCCTATGTACAAATCTCCGAAAGATGATAATGGATATGATATCTCTGACTACCAGGATATCCTTGAAGAATTCGGTACAATGGACGATTTCAATCAGTTATTGGAAGAAGTGCACAATCGTGACATGAAGTTGATCATCGACCTTGTCTTAAACCACACAAGTGATGAGCATCCATGGTTCATTGAATCCAGCCAGTCTAAGGACAATTCTAAACGTGACTGGTACATTTGGCGAGATGGGAAGAATGGAGCCGAGCCGAATAATTGGGAGAGTATTTTTGATGGTTCAGCATGGCAGTATGATAAAAAGACGGATCAATATTATCTCCATTTGTTCTCAACAAAACAGCCGGATTTGAACTGGGAAAACCCTGAAGTCCGTGAAGCCTTGTATGATACAGTCAATTGGTGGCTGGATAAAGGAATTGATGGATTCAGAATTGATGCCATCAGCCACATCAAAAAGCGTCCCGGCTTCCCCGACATGCCGAATCCGCAAAAGAAGAAATATGTTTCTTCCTTTGATATGCACATGAACCAAAAAGGAATTCATGAATTTTTACAAGAATTCAAGGAGCGAACATATTCAAACTATAATGTCCTGACTGTCGGTGAAGCGAACGGAGTCAATGCAGAGGAAGCGGACCTCTGGGTCGGGGACAACGGAAAAATGGATATGATTTTCCAATTCGAACACTTAGATCTTTGGGATCAAGATGCAGAGCAGCAACTTGATATCATCGGCTTGAAAAAAGTATTGACCCGCTGGCAGAAAGCGCTTGAAGATGACGGTTGGAATGCACTGTTCGTTGAGAACCACGACAAAGCGAGGGTCGTTTCCACTTGGGGTGATGATGAAACATATTGGCGTGAGAGCGCAACTTCGATCGGGATCATGTATTTCTTCATGCAAGGGACTCCATACATTTACCAGGGACAGGAAATCGGAATGACGAATGTTGCCTTCCCTTCCATCGAAGATTATGATGATGTGGCGGCAAAGAATTTATACAAAGCGAAAAAAGAACAAGGAATGAAGCATGAGGACATCATGAAAATTCTCTGGAACACATCCCGCGATAACAGCCGAACACCCATGCAATGGAGCAGCAAGCCCCAGGCAGGATTCACGACCGGCACACCCTGGATGAAAATCAATCCGAATTATAAAGTGATCAACGTCGAGGACCAACAAAGCAGTTCTCAATCCATATTGAGTCATTATAAAGAAATGATTAAATTGAAAAAGAAGCACGCCTTGTTCACATATGGGTCCTATGACTTGTTGCTGGAAGATGATGCTTGCATTTATGCCTACACTCGTACACTTGATAATAAGGTTGCACTTGTCATTACGAACTTAACGAAATCTGAATGCAGTTTCCAGTCTTCTTACACTTTAAGTTCTGAGCAGATGATTTTGTCCAATTATAATGTTCATCAGCATGTGGGGATAAAGAGTTTCACCTTAAAGCCATTCGAAGCCAGAGTATATTTGTTAGATAAATAAATTCCTGCACCAAGACCCAAAACATCCGCATGCTTGGCCGCTTTATAATTTTCCATATTACAAAAAAGGCCTCTCGCCAATCATGGCTGGAGGCCTTTTTCATTATTCACTAATATACGTCTCTGCATCCATTTCAAGCTCAACGTTACCCTCAATGGCTTTAGAAATCATGCAGCTCTTTTCTGCTTTTTCTATTAATCGATTTAATTTGTTCAAGTCTACCTCATCCGCTTCCGAACTCAATAAAACACGTGGGCGATGAATGATTTTTTTATAAGTGAATACGCCCTCTGTAACATCGACAATCCCTTCAGACTCCATATCCAATTCTTTCAATGGCAGATCTGCTCGTTCAATCATTGCGGCTAAACTGATGATATAACAAGTAGCGGCTGCCCCTAACAACATTTCATCAGGGTTCGTACCAATGTCAGGTCCATTCATCTCTTTCGGAATAGAAATTTCAGTTTTCAATTTATCGGACTCTATATAACCGACTTCATTACGGCCTCCTGGCCAGTCTGCTTTCAAATGAAAGTGATGTAAAGCCAAAGTAACTCTCTCCTAACGTTTATCGTGAATATTTTTCTCCATTTTAACGAATTCGAACTTCCCTCCATTAGTCGCTTGAATGAAGGTTTCTTTCCTACAGAACCCAGCCTTTTCATAGACTGAAATAGCCCGTTGATTGAAGGCAGCGACAGAAAGAGTGAAGGAATCAGCTTGATATTGATGATTAACAAAACCAAGTCCCTGTTCTAAAAATGCCTTCCCCTTTCCTCTTCCCGTAAGCTGGGGGTGCATACCCAACCCGATATCGACCGTTCGTTCCCCCAACGGGTTTATAGTAAAAAAGCCGATGAGTTGGTGACGATCATAAACACTGTACGTATGCCGGCTTCTTTTTTCTGGATGAATGAACTCTTCATAGTCTTCTTCATCAGCCGTCATATCGTAAAAGTTATAGGGAGGCGGATACTTCCATGCAGCTATTGTTTCGGCTTCATCCTGTGTCATCAAACTCAAATGCAGAGCGTTCATGAACCTTGCTCCCAGTCTTTTTTGAAGCGTGTCATCTTCATTTGTAATTGTTCAATCATGTCGAGTACACGATTGAAATCTTCCATATCCACATCTTCGGCCTCCATTGTGGAGACGACTTGGTTTAACATTTGGATACGATTCTTAATATAATGAAACTGTTCAGAAGGATGTTGAGCTGCTTTCCCCATCCTGGTCCCTCCTCATTCAAAAGTATGGTTATCTCCATCATACCTCCATTCAGAAAAAGATGAAACGATTAAGATCATCAAACTAAAACCCGAACGAATGCTCAGGTTGTGCGGCAAATTCCGATAATAGCAATGGCAGATATACTAAAAACGGGACTGGGACAAAACACTAATTGCCACTTGAAAAGACGAACAATAAGGTAGAATGGATCAAATGGAGCGTAGTCAACATACGTAGACTACTGCGGGAACGCACGAGTCGAAGACCCCGGAAGACAGCGGTCTTTGCTTTCTGAGGAGGCTGAGGCCGTGCCCGCGGAAAGCGAAGTATGTTGCCGGAGCGGCGTATGTATTTATTGCTTCATAAAGAAACCCCGAACGAATTTCGGGGTTTCTAGCGGAAAAAATTCTTTTGTCACAGCCTTGTTTTATTTACGCTTCTTCTACTTCTTTTTTGCTTGATAAAAACCAACCAAGGACAGCAATCAAAACAAGCACAGAGTAGAAAATTATCTTCCACACTGTTGAGTGGGCAAAGTGCTCATCAAGTATTTGGATATTTGGATGAGCAAGGGTAGATACAACAAGCTTCACACCGACCCAGCCAACGATAACGAAGGCGGCTACTTCCAAACCAGGTCTTGATTTAAGCAATCTCACGAACACGTTTGCTGCAAAACGCATGATGATGATACCGATCATACCCCCGGTAAGAATAACAGCAAACTGAGCACCATCTAAACTACCTACAGAAGGCAGATCCGTCTCAGGCAATGCGACAGCTAACGCAACGGCAGCAAGGATGGAGTCGACAGCAAATGCCAGGTCAGCCAGTTCTACCTTGAGTACAGTAGCCCAAAACCCTTTCCCTCTTTGGTTCATTGCATCCTCTTCGGTTACTTCCTCTACTTCTTCCTCCCCGCGCTTCCGCCATTTATCGATAAGGTGTTTACCAGAGATGAATAACAGATAGGCCGCACCCAGCGCCTGTACCTGCCATACATCTACGAGGAATGAGATGATGAATAGAGATCCAAACCTAAGTATAAAAGCACCAGCTAAACCATAAAATAAAGCTTTCTTCCTTTTCTCTTCTGGTAAGTGTTTAACCATGATTGCCAATACCAGTGCGTTATCTGCTGCAAGTATTCCTTCTAAACCTACTAAGACAATCAATACCCAGCCGTATTCAATCAGTAATTGTGCATCCACGTATATTCTCTCCTTTTCCCATAAAAAAATGATCCCCACCGCTATGGTAAGGACCAAATAAATAGACCTTTACCACTGTGGGTAAAGGTCTCGCTAACAACGTACGTTGCCAATAAAGCCGGGGATTTTTCCCGAAATGACGACTTTATTGTACCAGCTACTCCCCTTTAGGAATGCTACATCTATACCTATCATAGCACGCAACCTTCTATTGTCAACGGGTATCTTTACCCACATCCTGGAATAACTTTAGTATGAGGACAGACACAATTCCTTATGCAGGTGCTAAACGAACGTTTGATGAAAAAGCGAAATTCTTCAAAGATCGGTTTCTTCTTCAAAAAGTCTCGCTATTTCGACAATCACTTTAGATGATTTTTCCATACCTTCCAGGGATATGTATTCATATTTGCCATGAAAATTTTCCCCTCCAGTAAAGATATTAGGCGTAGGCAGCCCCATATAAGACAATTGTGAGCCATCTGTCCCTCCGCGAATCGGTTTGACTAAAGGAGTTATACTCAACTTTTCCATCGCTTTGCGAGCAATATCTACTATCTGTATTTGTGGACGGATTTTATCACCCATGTTGTAATACTGATCATTTATTTCGATGGATACTCGATCCTCTCCGTGTTTTTCCTTCATTTGACCCGCATACTTTATAAGAGTAGTTTTCTTTTTTTCGAACTTTTCTTTATCATGATCGCGTACGAGATAAATCAGTTCCGCTTTTTCCACATCACCTTCAAAAGAATGCATGTGGTAAAAACCTTCATATTCTTCTGTATATTCCGGTGCTTCTTTTTCGGGCAAAGCATTCTGAAATTCAATGGCCAGCTTGGATGCATTGACCATTTTTCCTTTGGCCGTTCCTGGATGAACACTGTGCCCATGAAAAGTGACCTGAGCTGTAGCTGCATTAAAACTTTCGAACTGTAATTCACCCACGGGCCCGCCATCTACTGTATAAGCATAAGAAGCACCAAAACGATCCACATCGAACTTTTGGGGTCCTCTACCGATTTCCTCATCTGGCGTAAAAGCTACTCTCACTTCCCCATGCCTAATTTCCGGGTGCTTCAAAAGGTGGTTCAAAGCCGTCATGATTTCAGTTACCCCCGCTTTGTTATCAGCCCCAAGAAGAGTTGTACCATCTGTTGTAATCAAGGTTTGACCTTTATATGTAACAAGTTCAGGAAACTCTCCAGGCGTCAACTTAACGTTTTCATTTAGAAATATGTCTCCCCCATCATAATTTTCAACCACTTGCGGCTTTACGTTACTTCCTGTGAAATCTGGCGCTGTATCAATATGAGCAAGAAATCCGATGGTAGGTACATCTTTATCTGTATTGGAAGGAAGTGTTGCCATCACATAAGCATGCTCATCCACAGTAACATCACTCATACCTATAGCTTTTAATTCTTCTACCAGTTGATGTGCAAGGTCCCATTGGCCTTCCGTAGAAGGGGTTTTATCACTTTTTTCATCAGACTGGGTATCTATTTTCACATATGATGTGAAGCGTTCGAGTAATTCTTTTTTCAATTGCTTTCCTCCTCAAAAGTTCTTCTTTATCAGTTTATTCGCACAACGATAAAAAGTAAATGTATTGCTTCCCAACCAATATTTGATATTCTTAGATTAGTGTTCCATTTATACATGGTGTTTATTTGGATTGTGCTGCCCTTATAATAAGTCATTAAAGGAATTACCTTCTCGATGCCGAATTTAATGATAGAATGCAATTTTACATAAAAGGTGTGTCTAAAAAATGATTCATAAACGTTGGTTTCAAGTTATAGCAGCAGCAATTTTAATCTCGTTGCTCATATTATTGCTGCACAAAATCCAGTTCTTCTTCGATCCGATCTTGACCTATATCGGAGCTGTAGCCGTTCCTTTAATCGGGGGCGGAATCCTATTTTATATCTCCAGACCGATTCTCAAGCTTTTAGAAAAGTACCGCATCCCGCGCATTTCAGCTATTTTGATTATCTTTCTGTTTTATATCTTTATCGGATTCTTAATTACAAGATTCATCGCCCCGATTGCTCAGGAGCAATTCACTAAGCTTGTGAACAACATTCCGGAAATGGCTGAGATGCTGGGTGAAACGATCACTTATTGGCACCAGAATCAGGATATTATCCCAAGCCAGTTCAACGGGACGATTGAGAGTGTCACTCAAAATTTACAGACATACCTGCAAAACGCTTCCAAGATTATCATCAACGTCATAAGCCAATTGATCGGCTTTATTTTCGCACTTGTACTCATTCCATTTTTCTTGTTTTTCATGTTGAAAGATGGCGATAAGCTCGTACCCTTTGTGAAACAATTCCTGAATAAACGAGCAGCAAAGAGTTTTGAAAAACTTGCCCACTCTGTCGACTACACGTTGAATGCTTTTATTCTAGGTCAAATGACTGTAAGCATCGTAGTCGGTCTTTTGCTCTTGATAGGTTATATGATCATCGATCTCAACTATGCTTTGACCTTGTCCTTATTTGCAATGGTCATGAATGTCATCCCATTCGTCGGTCCTTTCTTAGCTGTTGTCCCAGCCATTCTCGTCGGTCTTTTCCAGGATCCAATCCTCGCCGTTTGGGTCGTCGTCATCACCATCATCGCTCAGCAACTAGAAGGAAACTTTGTATCCCCGAATGTCATGGGGAAAGCTTTAAACATTCATCCCCTGACGATCATCACCTTGATCCTGGCGGCTGGAAGTTTAGCCGGATTCCTTGGACTGCTGTTTGCCATCCCGGCTTACGCTGTAGTCAAAGCCATTACCAGCCACTTTTATAACGAATGGTTAGAAAGAAAAGCCGAAACGGACCATAAATAATCAATAACATTGATAATATCCCATTAAAGCCCCCTTATTTGTAAGATCGATTTCGTTACTTTTGCTTGGAGAATTGGGGTTTTGGAAATGGCTCGCTTTCCACGGGGAAGACGGCAAGCCTCCTCGAGCTAAAGCTCTGCGGGGTCTCGCCAGTTAGCTCGAGGAGGCTCAACGGACTCCCGCGGAAAGCGACTCGTTCCCCAACGCCCCTTCCTCCACACAACATCTTGGAATCGAATGTTCCAGTATGATACTTAAGTTTACTCAACTATGACTTTGAACAAAGGCATAGTACTAAAACCCGCTATGTCCTAGACGATAGTGGGTTTCCTTTTGAACATGCTTACAACACGAAAGCGAGGACCTGAATTATGCAACAACCTAAACTATGGACATGGCCTTTCATTTTTTTGATATTAGCTAATTTATTCACATTCATGAGTTTTCAAATGTTACTCCCCAACCTCCCTCCCTACATCGAGTCGATCGGGGGGAGCAGTTTACAAATCGGGCTCATTACGACAACTTTTGCTTTTGCCGCTATCCTCATACGTCCATTCATAGGTCATATATTAATGACCCGACCGAGAAAAATTTTGGTAGTTACAGGTGCTATCTCTCTATTGATCATGACAGCCTTGTACCCAGCGACTCAGGTAGTAGTTGTCCTACTTCTTATCCGCTTCATCCATGGACTTGCCTGGGGTTGGTCGACGACGGTTAACGGAACAGCAGCCGTTGACATTGTTCCAAGGAGAAGAGTCGGCGAAGGGATGGGGTATTTTGGACTTTCTGTAACAGTCGGAATGATCATGGCGCCAAGTCTCGGTATTTATCTTTATCAGAGTTTTTCTTTCAACCTCCTTGTATGGATTGCTTTAGCACTTGGGGGCGTCGCTATTGTTTTATTTTCAGTCACTCGTTTTGTTACGCCAGACCAAGTTTATGAAAACCAGAAAAACCCCCCTCCCTTCTCTTTCACTGGATCATTGATTGAGAAAAAAAGTGCATACCCTGCTCTAGTGACCATTCTCAATACGTTCGGTTATGGGTCGGTTGTTACATACATAGTCATTTTCGGAAATGAACAAGGGTTGTCGGGAACATTCCTTTTTTATTTTTTCAACGCCTTGTTAGCAACAGTCACCCGTCCTATCACGGGGCGTTATTTTGATAAACATGGCCCGTGGAAGTTGATTATTGTATGTTCTGGGCTTTCATTCATCGCTATGTGGATTCTGGCTTTAGCCAGCTCCAATTTACATCTCGTCCTTGCCGGAGCTGTATTCGGTATCGGCTTCGGTTCTATGATGCCTGCACTTCAAGCATGGGTTATTTCAAAAACAACGACAGAAAGAAGCGGAATAGCCAATGGGATGTATTATTCTTCGATCGATCTCGGGATTGGTTCAAGTGCTTTTATTCTTGGGTTTATTTATCAATACGTTACAACTGCCACCCTTTTCAAGCTCTCGAGCTTTCTTTTCATCCTTGTAATGGTATTGACCTTGTTGGATTACAGAAAGCAAACCGAACCGTGGCAGTCTCCGCAATGAGCGAGAAGACAAAAAAGCTCGCACCCGGAATTTGGGTGCGAGCTTTTCAACTTATTCTCCTGCAGCTTCAATCTCTTCAAGTAACTTGTCGAGGATTTGTCCATCTACAGTAGATACTTCTTCACGATAGAATTCACGGACAGGTTCAGCTTTGTCTTTGAACATTTGACGCTGCTCTTCTGTCAACTCAATGATCTCTGTCGGGTTTTCTGTATCATTTTTAATCGTTTCTAGATATTCTTGGTTTTGTTTCTTTTGCTCATCGAAGACCCAGCTCTGCATTTCTTCAACTGTCTCATCGACCATAGATTTCATCTCATCATCTAACCCGTTATACCAATCAGTATTAACTGTCGTCATGGCCACATAGTTATTATGGTTTGAAATAGTCATGTAATCTTGTACTTCATGGAAAGAAGCATCGCCGATGAAGAAAATAGGGTTTTCTTGACCTTCAACTGTACCACGATCAAGGGCTGTGTATAGTTCAGACCAACTCATCGGAGTCGGCTCAGCACCATATGCTTCATAAGATTTCAGGATCAAAGGTGATGTCTGTGTACGCATTTTGAAATTTTCAAAATCTGCCGGCTCAGAAATCGGTTTGCTGGATGTCCACTGCATCGCACCCTCTGACCAATAGGAAAGTGGAGTAATGCTATGTTCTTCATACAGTTCTCGCAGATCAGTATTTAAAGCTTCACTATCGTTCAATATTTCTTGTGTTTTCTCTACACTATCAGGAAACAAGAAGTGCAATGCAAAAACTTGTCCTTCTTTTACCATATTCCCTGTAAAACCAGGGGACATGACGGCCATTTCCACCGTACCGCCCTGCAACTGTTCGACTTGGTCTGTTTCACTTCCAAGTCCGCCAAATTCATACACATCAATATTTACGGCACCATCAGATTTTTCATTCATTCGTTTTGCAAACTCTTCCGCATATTCATACTGGACTTGACCATCCACTTCTTCGGTTACGAATTTCCAATTATATGTCTCGCCGCCATCTGCACTTCCTTCACCCTCGTCACTTCCGCCACAAGCTGCAAGAATCATGCTTATCATAACTAACGACAATAAAGTAAAAATACTCTTTTTCTTAAAAATACCAATGACCTCCCCATATTTTTTATATCAGCTTTCAACTCCTCAAAGTAAAAGGAGTGAAAGTTCTTCAAAAAAGATAAGTAAAAATGATATGGCAACCATCATGATGATATACGGTGGTGTGCCTTTGATTACTTCAAGGTACGGTTTATTAAACACCGCACTGGCTGTGAATATATCGACTCCGAACGGCGGTGTAGCTGATCCAAGTGCTGCTTGGAAAGTAATTACAACACCCAGGTGAACCGGGTCGATGCCTGCACTCATGGCAGCTGGATAAAAGATCGGGGTCAAAATCAAAATGACGACTATCGGGTCCACGAACATACAACCGATAAAGAAGAAAATCGTCACCATCAGAAGAATATAAATGGCACTGGGATCTGTACCCAGGACAGTCTCGGTAATCATTTGAGGAATCCTAGCGAATGAAATCACCCATGTAAAAGCCTGCCCGCCGGCAACAAGAACAAATACTGCCGAAGTAACCAGTCCTGTGGAACGTGCGATTTTAGGTAATTCTTTCAGATGCACCGAACGGTAGATCAATACTTCTAATACAAAGGCGTAAAGAACAGACATTCCAGCCGCTTCTGTGGGGCTGAAGAGGCCCGTATATATACCTCCGATAATAATGACCGGAAACCCTAATGGGAGCAGTGCTTTCTTAGTCAAGTGCAAACGCTCGCTCCAGCTTGCTTTGTTGGCAAGAGGGATATCTGCCATTTTCGCATAAATGATACTGTATATAGAAAAACTTAAAAATACAATAACGCCCGGGATAATTCCGGCAATAAATAAATCCCCTACAGATGTCCCAGAAACAAGTCCGTATATAATCATTCCGATACTCGGTGGAACCAGCAAAGCCACATCACTCGAGTTGATGATCAATGCCATTGCTGTCGGATCTTTATAACCAATTTTAAGTAATCTTTCTCTCATCGGTTTACCGATAGCTACCACAGTCGCCTGCGTAGAACCAGAAATCGCTCCGAAAAGCGTACAAGCGGCAGCTGTTGTAACCGCGTAACCGCCCCGGATATGACCGATGAACGAGCCGATGAAATCTAACAGACGATTTGATGTTTTACCTGTTGTCATAATATCGGCAGCAAATATGAATAAAGGTACGGCTAATAGTACGTATGGTTCAATACCTGTAGAAAATTGTTGCATTAAAATCATAGGGTCCAAGTTTGGGAAATACAAAAACATGATAACCAATGGAGCCACCATCAGTGGAATCATCATTGGAAAATTCAATAATAGAAGGACCACCATGATTGTGAGCATTGTTGCAATCATATCGTTATCCTTTCTTCTTCCGTATTTTCATTACAAGTGTGTTCCTTCTTGAATGTCTTGATTATTTTCATCATTGTAATCTTTAGCGTCTGTACCAAGATAGATTGCATCACGCTCTTTGATATTAATCCACATATTTCTTAAAAATTGAATTCCTCCAAGTAAAAATCCGATCGGGATGAAAATGTATAGGAAATATGACGGCATCTCCAGAGCTGATGTAACTCTTCCTGATTCATAAATATCCAGCACATAGAATGCGGAATAGTAAGTAAGTACAAATAGAACGACCGCTGTTACGAATGGAATGAAAATCATAAGTGCTTTTCTCACTTTGAAGGGAGCGAGATCGTAAAAGGCAGACATACTGATGTGCCGCCCTTTCCTTGCTGCATAACTGATTCCCATGAATGTAGCCACTACAATAGCGATTTGGCTGACTTCATCAGCAAATGGTGGAGTATAACTGAATATCGCACGACTTAAAGCCTTACCTACCACCATCAATGCTATGATGATGACTGCATAACTTAATATGAATTCTTCTATTTTCAAGATGATTTTGTCTACTACTTTTAAAAAATTCAAGAATATAATCCTCCTAATATGGATAGGGTAGTAGTTTTAAAGGCCAGTTACTAAACATCATACCGAAATAGGCGGAAACGCTCAAACAAGTTCAAACAGAATTTTTCGTCTATTTTAATTATATTTTACAGTGAGGGGTACATGTAATGATGGGATGCCCTTATCATCTACATTGCTCATCGTAGATACATATTGCTTCAATTTCACCATTACTATTTCCTTATATTGCAATTCCATCCATTTCATTTCCGGAATTTGTAAACTACTGAGTCGCCAACTCTCTTATATCCAAGCTTTTGGTAGATGGAATTCGACGTCGGATTAGCTAAGTCCGTGTACAATGCACAGAATTTATAACCCATTGTAAGCAATCGACCTGTGAGGTGCCATACCGCTTGTGAAGCATAGCCGTTTCTTTTGTATTCATCCGGTGTAAAGACGCTGTTGATTGTAGCTCCATTCTTTGTCGTTCTGGCCCTGCTCACCATGGAGACAGGTTTCCCCTCCATACTCCATAAATACAAGCGACCCGTTTCAATCATCTCATTTACCAATTCAGATGCACGTTCATACAAATCCGGTTCATTCGTTTCTCTGCTAAATTGGCGCATCCATTCCTCTGCAAGTTCCTTGTGAGTCTGATCTGCTTTGACCAATTCACCTGACTGTTCAGCAATCGGTTTCAACTTATCTAGGCGGTAAATCCCTTGTTCCATATGTAAGTCATATTTCTGCTTAGTGAGTTCATGCCATTCGTCAATAAACCATTTTACGGCCGTCCGTTCTCCAAGAACGCCTGGCACCTCATAGTGATGCTTATGTAAATATCGTGCAAATTCTCTCAGATGCTCTGGATCCAAGTTAATCAACGAAGGAAGGATCCACAGATGAGGAGGTGTTCTCATAGACATGAACATACTATTATCTGATTTCTGCATATGGACTAGAAAGTACTCACCATCGAAGCTTGAGTCTTTCATTCGTTCCAACAGGCCTAATGGTAGATTGTTTTCTGCTTCACGATCCATGAGTAGTGATTCTACATGCGCATAGAACTTGATTGGGTCTTTCTCGCAGATCATAGTCATCCTTTCATCCCCCCTTTTCTTTTTGCACAACACCGCTTTTTTGTTAAAATTCAAAATATAGTTTCTTATATTATACGTCTTTGCACAATGTTGAACAATAGTGAAAGGAAGGATTATCCATGACTAAGAAAGAAATCCAGGATCAAATCGCATTTTTAAAGTCCGATTATATTCGCATTCAAGGGGATTTAGATAAACTGGAAGCAGCAGGTGGAAATATACAAAACGCTGAAAAACAACTAGCTAGTATGGAAGAAGAATTGAAAGAATTGAATAAGAAACTGGCTGAGGCTGAGAAGTAACTCCACGGGCCATCACTTTGCAATACCTAAAACAAAAGACGAGGCTGTGACAAAAGAATTTTCTCGCTAAAAAACCCGAACGAATTTTTTCGTTCGGGTTTTCTTTATGAAGCAATATATGCATACGCCGCTCAGCAACATTTAATCCATTCTACCTTATTGTTCGTCTTTTCCAGTGGCAGTAAGTGTATAGACCCAGCCCTGTCTTTTGTCATTTAGACTTCTTGTTCTCCTGGTCTTTCCTTTGACCTTCGAGTTTCTCCTGAATCTTCTCAAATTCCTTACTAGGTGGCATCAGTGACACAATGACATCGCCACTATCAGCCCTATACTCTGTTTCTGGGGTGAAGAAGTCAATTTTTCCCGAATACCTTTTAGCAAACAGCAAGAGGGAGTGTTCATCAATATTCTCTAAATATTTCTTGAATGTATATTGCTCGGTTATGTTCGTCTTACGGAATACATAACCATTTTCAACCCTCGCATTCAACTCTTCCCATGAAGCGCCTTCTTGGAATAAGACTCTTCCGCCAATGGTGTGAACGAGGTCCTCTAAATTATCCCCTTCCCTGTTACTCAAGCTCAGTTGGAATGAATTGTTCCTTCCGAACTCAGGAACAAATGTCGTACAAACAAGAGCATTGTAGGAATCTAACTCAGTGGCTGCGATCAGATATTCATAAGGTGTCATATCTAAATAATATTCGGTTTGTTCGGATAAGATTTCCCCATGATAGGATTCAATCCCTCTAGATCGTGCCCGCGATAAGCGCTGCCACGAAGAATCGGTCAGCAGTACAGGGGTTTTCAGCTCTTCCAGTGTTTTCGCTAAGCCTGTGGAAAAAGCACTTCCACCGGCGATTAAAACTCCGGGAGGACCCTCCATCGATAATCCTAACTTTTTAGCCAGCCATCCTATTGAGAAACCGTGTGCAACAACGGTTGTAAACACAAGGGCGAAGGTAAGAGAAATGAGGATATAAGCATCTTCAAACCCTTCAGCTGCCAGCACACTGGCAAAATAACTAGCTACGGTCAGAGCTACGATTCCACGTGGGGCTATCCAACCAACCAGTAATTTCTCAGCCTTCGATAAATCCGTTCCTATTGTAGAAAGGAAGATCGACAAAGGCCTGACGATAAATAACATCAAAGCTACGAAGCCGATTATTTGGAAATTGAAAATCTCTACAAGTGTTTCTACAGTCAGGGATGCCGTTAACATGACGAAAATCGTAGAAATCAATAGCAGAGATATATTCTCCTTGAAATGCCTCATATCAGCTATGGATGAAATGTGCATATTAGCAAGTGTCATCCCCATGGCTGTAACGGACAATAACCCGGTCTCATGCATGATTTCATCTGCTACTGTAAAGCACGCGATAACAACAGCGAAGACAACAGGTGACTTCAAAAATTCTGGCACATAGCCGGTTTCGAACATCCAACCGACACCTTTTCCGCAAACCCAACCTAAGAACACAGCAAAAGCTGAAGCCAGGAAGAATAAAAGCAATGAAGATGGATCCACATTACTGCCCATGAAGAAAACGATGATTTCAAAAGCGAAGACCGCCAGTAAAGCCCCAATCGGATCTACAATAATGCCTTCCCATTTTAAAATCTTCGCAGGTCTTGGCTTAAGCTTCGCCTGCCTCAACAATGGCATAATGACCGTAGGACCTGTAACGATGAATAGCCCTCCGATAGTAAAGGCTACTGGCCACGCTAACCCCGCGACATAATGAGCGGCCAGAGAACCTAGGATCCAGCTCAGGAAGGCGCCGAAAGTCACAATCCGAAACACAGGACGTCCCAGCCCTTTTACTTCTTTGAAGTCTAAGTTCAAACTTCCTTCAAATAAGATTACTGCCACAGCTAAAGAGATGATGGGGCTATATAAATCACCGAAGTCTTGCTCAGGATTCATCAATCCGAACACAGGTCCAGCTAAGAGACCAGTAATGGACATAATGACGATTGCCGGTAATCGAAACCGCCAGGCAACCCACTGTGAACCGACACCAAGAAATCCTATTAACATGAACTGAAGCAATAGTGAATCAATCATTAAATAATCTCCTTGTCTTCGTGAGGTTTATGTACGGACCAATATTGATATAGACATCATTCTATAACCCGCACCCCAATCTGTAAACTAAAGCGAATATGAGAAAGTACTTCCATATTATTGGAAACGTTTTCTTTGCTGGTAATCTTAACCTTTTAAATTTTCTAAAAAAGGATTGACATAATTTTATGACATTGATAGTATTACGGCGGTGCTAAAAGAAAATTCATTATATTAACTTAAAGTAGTCGATAAAATGCCGCTCGCCGTCTGGATAGGAGCGCTTTTTTTACGCAAAATATTAAGACATTTATGAGGAGGAGCAAGTCATGAAAGCAAAAGATACAATTTTTATCGGATTCACGCTGTTTGCTCTGTTTTTCGGTGCCGGAAACTTGATTTACCCGGTCTCTTTGGGGATTGAATCCGGTACTTCCTATATACCTGCAATCATTGGATTTGTTATTACAGGAGTGGGGATGCCGATCATCACTGTCGCTGCGATTTCCCTAGTTCGCAATGGGGCAGTCCAATTAGCCGGGCGGGTACATCCCACGTTCGGTTTATTATTTACTGCGATGGTTTACCTGGTCATCGGGCCTTTTTTTGCAATTCCACGTGCTGCTAATGTAGCTTTCGAAACGGGAGTCGCCCCGTTCTTGAATGGGGAAGCACTGACCCTTTTCCTATTCACAGTCGTATTCTTTATTTCCGTTTATTGGGTCAGCCGTAATCCTTCTAAATTAGTGGATCGCGTCGGACAGATATTAACCCCGGCACTTTTCTTAGCTATCTTAGCATTAGTCATCGGCAGCTTCTTTATGTTAGACGGACCAATCCAGCCTGCAGGTGAAAAATATGAAGCTCAACCGTTCTTTACAGGTTTCGTCGAAGGGTACTTGACTATGGACGCGATAGCTTCCTTAGCATTCGGTATCATCGTTGTCTCTTCATTTCGTGATCGAGGCGTTACCGATCCTAAAGAACTCACTTCCCGCACCTTAAAGGCTGGCCTTGTTACCGCAGCAGGCTTGGCAAGTGTGTATATTGCCATTGGTTGGATTGGAGCTAAGATGGCCACCGAAGGAACGTATGACAACGGGAGTGCCATTCTCTCCGGGGCTGCCCAAATCATGTACGGTGATGTCGGTACGGTTCTATTAGGGTTGATTGTCGGACTAGCCTGCTTCACTACTTGTGTCGGGCTGACAGTGGCCTGTGGGCAATTCTTCTCCAAGCGTATCCCAGGTTTATCTTATCAGGCTGTCATTTTAATTGTTACGTTCATCAGTTTCGGGATCTCAAATATAGGTCTTAATCAAATTATTTCTTATTCTGTCCCCGTGCTCGTATTCTTTTACCCAATCACAATCGTATTAGTGGCCCTCACATTCATGGGCAGGCTTTTCAATCATTCACCATATGTTTACCGCGGGGCTATCCTGCTTACCGCAATCATCGGGCTTTATGATGGTCTTGTCGCATTTGGTACAGACGTCTCGTTCATCACTCCGTTGGTTAGCCAATTACCCCTATATGAATTGAATTTGAGCTGGGTCTTTCCTGCCATCCTTGGTGGTATACTCGGCATGCTTTTCCAATATTTCAAAGGCCAGACAAGAACTTCCGAAAGTTATCAAAATTAAAGAGAAGTCTACCTATCAAAATCCCTCTTCAATAATGAAGAGGGATTTATTTTGCAAAATATTATTTAAATTAAGAAATAACTCTATAACACATTATTGATCCAATAAAGTTACAGTTACTTTCACATCCAAGCTCTGCCCCCCGCCCCGGTACACGCCTTGAAGCGGACTGACGTCTGCATAGTCCCTTCCCGTTCCGATGCGGATATGCTGTTCTAATGCTTCTACGTTATTTGTCGGGTCCAATCCTATCCAGCCAACGCCAGGGACCATCATTTCCACCCAGGCATGTGTGGCGGCGTCCCCAATCAAATCAGAGTCCTCTCCTACGTATAAATAACCACTAGCATAGCGAGCCGGGATACCTTGCGACCTTAATACACTGATCATGGTATGGGCATAGTCCTGACACACACCCGCTCTAAACGGCCACGATTCATAAGCTTTCGTATTGACTTGGGTGATTGTCGTATCATAACGTATGGATTGATGGATGTACTCCATCAGATTCAACGCAAAGCGGATAGGATCTTGAGCGTCCCCAACCGCCTCAATGATTTCCGCAATTTGCTCTTTATATAAAAAGGTATAGGGAGTTTCATTCAAGTAAGCCAAGTAATGATGATGGAACAATTCTGAATGAAATATCGTCCGCATCTCATCTGAACAATGAATCATCTTTATAAGAGGACTCTTCTGTATACTGATGGTGGAGATTGTTTTCAATGTAAGATGTTCATGTTTTTCAGGGATGAAAAAAGTTTCTACATGGTTCCCCCACAAATCGATATGTTCCTTCGTCATTGATCCTGGTGTAATTTCTGTCCGATAAGCTAGCAAGCGTTGACATTCATCAGATCGTGGTTTCAAACGTATGTGATTCATACTTTGATCCACGAAGTTTTCATAATAAAAGGTATTGGTGTGCTCTATTTGATACTTCACTAGGTCTACCTCCTGTGTCTCTTCCTACTTGGCATGCACAGGTTCAATGAGATAATACGTCTCAGAGAACATGCGACTGACTGTCATACAGCGATCCTGGAAATGATCGAGAAAGCTCATCAGCTGTTCCATGTCCATTTCCTCAATATCGGTTTCATCTATTTCATTCCGGATAACTTCAAGCATTTGGAAAAGGTCTTCTGAATAATGAGAGATCTTCCCTCCCTCTACGTTATAAACAGCCTCCATTACGTGATTCATGCAGTAACGGATCGATCTGGGAAAGGTCTCTTCTTTAATCAAAAAGCTCAACACATGTTTGGATTTCATTGTTGGTGGATGTTCCTTAATATAGGCGTCATAGCCATTCAGAAACTGCAGAGCTGTAAGCCAGTAATAGTAATGGTTCGTACCTACACTTGTCTCTTTTATATTCTTTTCACATGTCACATTCAAGATGCGGGCAGTCTTCTCCGCGCGCTCCAGCCATTTGCCTACCTTAATAAAAGTATAAGGTGTCCCTCGAGTCATGCTGGATTCAATGACACCTTGCAAGGTCATAGAGGTCGTTATCACCTTTTTCAAATAATCCTGCGTATGTTGCCTTGTATTCGGAAGTTCCTGCCAATCTTTTTGACTTAAGTGAAATTCATTTAACACTTCCCAAAGCTCCTCCGGCAGGATGTCCCTTGTCGCCCGGGCATTCTCGCGCGCGTATATCATACTATTCATTAAAGAATTCACATTAAGGGGGCTGATGGTCAAATATTGAATGAGCGTCTCACGATCCAAGCGATCATACAATTCATAGTAATCCTCTGAAGAAGCACAAACTTCCAAAATCTCTTCCCAATCACGGTCAGCCGATTCTTTGTTTGTCGCCTCAAGCATGTGAATGAGTTGAACACTGAGTACCCTGGCGTTGTTCTCCGCCCTTTCAATATTGCGTGACATCCAATAAAGAGAATCAGCTACACGACTAAGCATCCTTATCACCCCTTTCCGTCAAAATCCACGTATCTTTTCCTCCGCCGCCCTGGGAAGAATTAACGACTAAAGAACCTTCTTTGAGGGCAACCCTGGACAGCCCGCCAGGCAATACATTCATCTCCTTACCATTCATGACAAACACACGCAAATCTACGTGACATGGATAGAAACGCCCTTCCTGATAAGCAGGTGCCCGGGAAAGCTTAATTGTCGGTTGGGCAATGTACTGATGGGGGTGTTCAATTATTTTTCTTTTGAACTCTTCACGTTCCCTTTCTTCAGATTGGGGGCCGATCAGCATATCATATCCACCTGAAGCTCCAACATTCTTGATGACAAGCTTTTCAATATTGTCCAAAACGTAATCAAGTTTCTCAGAGTCACTCAAAAAATAGGTTTCGACATTCGGTATGATAGGTTCCTCATCAAGATAAAAACGAATCATATCAGGTACATAGACATACATCGCTTTGTCATCCGCGACTCCATTACCTATCCCATTCAATATGGATACATTCCCTTTTTTATAAGCTCTTAACAATCCTGCAACTCCAAGAGCAGAATCTGGACGGAATGCATCTGGATCGAGGAAATCATCATCAATTCTTCTGTAAATGATATCTACACGTTTCAATCCCCGGATGGTTTTCATGTAGACGACATCATCTTTAACAGACAGGTCTCTCCCCTCAACAAGTTCAATACCCATCTGTTGAGCTAAAAATACATGATCATAATATGCGGAATTATATATGCCCGGTGTCAGTAAGACAGCTGTCGGCGCTTTGCTTGAATCTGCATTATCCGGGGCGTGGCTGATCACAGACTGATGCAGTTCAGATATTTGGTGTTCCAATGTTTCAATAGAATGTTGGAAGAATAGTTCCGGATAAACCTGTCTCATGACATACCGGTTCTGGAAGACGTAGGACATGCCTGAAGGGTTCCTTAAATTATCTTCAAGCACACGATACTCTCCATTTTCATCTCTGATCAGGTCCACTCCTGCTAAAAAAATATGGTTTTTAAGCGGTATTTCGAGGTTGGCTACTTGCCGTTGATAGTAATTGGGGTTGTTTTCAATCAGATCTCTTGGAATGATCCCCGCCTCTACGATTCTCTGTTCATGATAGATATCATCAAGGAAATGGTTCAAAGCTGTCATTCTCTGCTTCATTCCTTCTTCAATCTTCTTCCAATCTGCTCTTGGAATGATGATGGGAACGAAATCAAATGGCATTGTCCTCTCAGTTCCTCCGGTGTGGTTATAAACAGTGAATGTAATGCCCTGGCGCAGGAAATTCAATTGAGCGGTTTCATGTTTGTTAATCAATTCTCGTTCTGAAAATTGATTTACGAGTTGATAAAACCATTGATAGTGGCCTTTAGGCTCACCACTATGCTGCATCATCTCATCAAAGAAAATCCCTGTTTGGTAATTGGTTAACACGACCTCTCCTCCATTCCACATACTTTATACTCTTTACCCTTAGTTTACTCCAGCAACACAAAAATTGTAAGAAAATTTAAAATCTACTTTTGTTTTGGAAATATAAGACACCTCAAGCCATCCAGAATTTGGATGGCTTGAGGTGTCTTATATTTCCATATCACTTTATTCCATTTCACTTGATATTGACCACGATTTTGCCTTTGGCATGATGAGTCTCACTCAACTCATGTGCTTTTTTAATTTCTTTAGCAGAGAAACCGAAGCGTTGTCCGACAATTGACACTAGACTTCCTTCTTCCATCATATCCGCCAGTTTAGAGAGTTTTTCACCACATGGCTCCAACCAAACAAAGCCAGCTTTCACATCATGTTCTTTCGCTATCTTTTCTTCAGGAGGTTGAACGATGGATGGGAGTCTGCCACCTTCCTTCAATACTTTGAAGCTTTTCTCCTGTACACTCCCGCCCAGAGTATCAAGGACGATATCAAAGTCACTTAATAATTCGGAGAAATCCTCTTCTTTATAATTAATAAATTCGTCCACATCCAATTCTTCTACCCAGTCTCTATTTTTCCCACTAGCTGTGGTAGCTACATAGGCACCCATTTTTTTAGCTAACTGGATCGCATAATGACCGACACCACCGGACCCAGCATGGATGAGAACCCGGTCTCCTTCTTGAATATCCGCAAAGTCTACTAAGCATTGCCATGCGGTCAATCCTGCCAACGGAACTGCTGCGGCTTCCTCAAAGGAAACATTCTCTGGAAGATGAGCTAATAGGTCTTCATCAATAGCCGTGTATTCAGCGTAAGTTCCGAATCGGGTCGTAGCTGGACGAGCGAACACTCTGTCACCGACCTCGAATTTGTTCACCTCTGAACCGACTTCTTTAATCGTTCCTGCAGCATCCCAACCTAAAATTATCGGAAACTCAAAATTCAACATTTCTTTCAGGTATCCTTCCCTCAACTTCCAATCAATCGGGTTAATTGAAGTGGCATGCAATTCCACCACCACTTGCTTAGATCCAGCCACCGGCATTTCTATTTCTTTTTCAATCAATTGCTCTTTATTACCATATTGTTCAATAACTACAGCTTTCATTATATGATTCACTCCTTTGGACAATCATATGGTAGCTCTTTGATCATAACTGCTCTCATATAGTTTTCCCCTCTCATTTCACGTGAAACATGATAAGATGATGGAAGAAGAAACACTACGTATAAAGGATGATCCAGATGATTCAACAGGCCGAAAAACTATTGCAGCAATACTACGGCTATCCTTCCTTCCGACCTGGTCAAAAAGAAGCGATCAGCCACGTCCTCGATGGTGAGAACACTTTAGCCGTCATGCCTACAGGGGGAGGCAAATCCCTCTGTTATCAAATCCCCGGCCTTGCTCTGGAGGGGACAGCGATCATCATCTCGCCTCTCATTTCTTTAATGAAAGATCAGGTAGATGCACTGAACTCCTATGGGATCGCAGCGACTTATATTAATAGCTCACTTTCCACGGAAGAACAGCGCCAAAGGATGTGGGATATGCAGCAAGGAAGTTATGCCTTCATTTACGTTGCACCGGAGCGTTTCGACGCCCCTTCTTTCCTTTCCGCATTAAAAGGTATGAAGCTCTCCTTGATTGCTTTCGATGAGGCCCATTGTATTTCACAATGGGGGCACGATTTCCGCCCAAGTTATCGTTCCATTGTTTCAACATTGCAAAAGATTCCAAATCTGCCTGTAATCATGGCTCTTACCGCCACTGCCACCCAGGAAGTCATTAAAGATATCAAGCAATTGATACATGTTACTGATCAACACGTTGTGAACACAGGGTTTGCAAGAGATAATTTATCCTTCCGAATCATCAAAGGCCGTGACAAACGAGAATTCGTCGGAGAGTATCTGACACAAATCCCCAATGAGTCTGGCATTATCTACACGGCAACTCGAAAAGATGCTGATCAACTCCATTATCTTTTAACAAAAAAAGGCTTCGCTGCTGGTAAATATCATGCTGGAATGACTGAAAACCAACGGAAGCAAGCTCAGATGGATTTTGTTCAGGATGAAATCACTACCATGATTGCAACGAACGCTTTCGGTATGGGTATTGATAAATCGAATGTCCGGTATGTCATCCACTACTCCATGCCAATGAATATTGAATCCTATTACCAGGAAGCTGGGCGTGCAGGTCGTGATGGAGAACCAGGAGATTGTGTCCTTCTTTTTTCAAGTCAGGATATCAATCTGCAAAGGTTTTTAATTGACCAGTCACCTGTGGAAGAAAAGAAAAAAGAGGAATACACCAAACTACAGTCGATGGTGAATTATTGCCATACACATACGTGCCTGCAGCAATATATCCTTGATTACTTTAATGACCCTTCTTCTGCAAAAAAATGTGGAAAATGCTCGAACTGTACCCATGATGGTGAAGAACAGGATATGACGAAGGAAGCACAGATGGTGCTATCATGTGTCAAAAGGATGGGAGAACGCTTCGGCGCAGGTTTGACAGCAAAAGTGTTGAAAGGTTCATCTGATCAGAAAGTAAAGCAATTCCGTTTTCAAAACCTTTCTACTTATGGGATTATGCCGAATTATACAGAGAAGGAATTAACACGGCTTATACACTTTTTGACCGCAGAAGGTTATCTATCACCAGGACAAGGACGCTACCCTGCATTGCAGCTGACTCAAGAAGCAGTTGAAGTCATCAAAGGGGAACAACCAGTTGTTATGCTTGTTGAAACCACTACCGCTAAACAGGATCTGGATTATAACGAAGAATATTTTGAAGAGCTTCGTCAGTTGAGAAAGACACTTGCCGATGAAGCTGGGTTGCCTCCTTATGTAATTTTTTCCGATGCTACATTAAAAGAATTTACAATCTACTTACCTGAAAACAAAGAGGAAATGCTGGCAATCAAAGGTGTGGGAGAGCAAAAATACGAAAAATATGGAGAGGCATTTTTAGAAGTGACCCGTCCATGGGCTGAGAGGGCAGAACAAAAACCCAAACCCACTCGTACATCTGAACCTTCTGTGAGGAAAAAAGATCCTTTTGAAGAGCGACCGAGCTACATCATTACTTATGATATGTGGCAGGAAAAACGGCCGATTAAAGAAATTGCTAAGGAACGGGAAATGAGTACCCAGACGATCGAAAATCACCTCTTCCGTTGTGCAAAAGAAGGTACAGATATCAATTGGGATAGATGGTTTGATGGAGAACAGGAATCACAAGTCATGAAAGCTTATGACCAACTAGAAGAACGAAAGCTGAAGCCCTTAAAAGATGCGTTGCCTGAAACCTTCACTTATTCGATGATTAAAGCTGTGTTAATCAAACACGATCTTATGTAACAACAATGCTGGGAGGAGATTTTATGACAAAGCCTGTAATCACACGGGACACAGTCCAAAAGCTTGATCATGAAGACCCGTTCGGAGCTTTTAAAAATGAGTTTTATTTAAAAAAGGACCACTATTACATGGATGGCAATTCACTAGGGCTCCTTTCTAAACGCGCAGAAAAAGCACTCTCCACCTCACTAGAAGACTGGAAGCGTCATGCGATTGAAGGCTGGACTGAGGCCAGTGAACCTTGGTTTTACATGTCGGAGAAAATAGGCGAAAAGACAGCACATCTCATTGGGGCGGAGCCTTTTGAAGTCATCAATACTGGCTCCATAACTACAAACCTGCATCAATTGCTGGCTACTTTTTATAAACCTGAGGGGAAAAGGACGAAAATCCTTGCAGACGAATTGAATTTCCCTTCTGACATTTATGCAATCAAGAGTCAAATCGAGTTGCATGGCCTTGAACCAGAAGACCATCTGATCCGGGTCGCAAGTGCAGATGGTTATACACTTAAGGAGGAGGATATCATTCGTGAAATGGATGAGGATGTCGCTCTTTTACTCCTTCCATCAGTCCTTTACCGCAGTGGACAGCTTCTGAATATAGAAAAACTGACTCATGCAGCACATAAAAAAGGCATCATTGCGGGGTTCGACTTAGCACATTCCATAGGCGCCACTCCCCACCATCTGAGCGAATGGGGGGTCGACTTCGCTGTTTGGTGTACCTATAAGTATTTAAATAGCGGACCTGGCGGTGTCGGTGGACTTTACGTCAATCAAAAACATCTTGGAAAAAAACCCGGACTTGCGGGATGGTTCAGTTCAAATAAAGAGAAGCAATTTGATATGAGCCATGATTTGAGCCCTTCGGAAACGGCCGGTGCTTTTCAAATCGGTACACCGCATATTCTAAGTTCTGCTCCCCTTTTAGGCTCCCTTGAACTATTCCAAGAAGCCGGTATTGAAGCTGTCAGGGAAAAATCGTTGAAGTTGACACGTTTGATGATGGATCTTACTCACCAAGAACTCCCCGGCTACGGATTCAAACTTGCCAATCCTCTGGACGATGAACGTCGTGGAGGACACGTCTGTTTTGTTCATGATGAAGCAGCAAGCATTTGTAAAGCCTTGAAAAAGGAAGGTGTCACACCTGACTTCCGCGCCCCCAATGTCATCCGTTTAGCACCGATCGCCTTTTATACTTCATATGAAGACGTGTTGGATGTCATGTTACGATTGAAGGATATCATGGAAAACAAAAAACATAAGCAATACAAAAACGAACGGGGAATTATCGCTTAAGGAGGCTGACCATGAAACTCATTGATATAACAATGCCCTTGAATAATGCTATCCCCCCCTGGCCTGGGGATGAGCCTTTTCAGTATCAACTGACACTCTCAATGGAAGAAACAGGTTCGGTGAACGTCGGCCAGTTCAAAGGGAGCAACCATATCGGAACGCACGTGGATGCACCCTATCATTACGATTCTGAAGGTTTGAAAATCGCAGAAATTCCGCTGGAACGTTTCACAGGCAAAGCGCTGCTCGTTTCTATTGAAGGTAAAAGTAAGATTTCCGCGGTGGACTTACAACATGTAGATTTCCGCAATGTGGATAAAGTCCTCTTCAAGACGAACAGCTGGAATGACCGCTCGAAATTCCCGGAAGCATATACCGTCATCAGTGAAGACATGGGGCCATTTTTACATGAGAAAGGAATTAACCTCATCGGGGTGGATACACCATCTGTAGATCCAGAGACAAGCAAAGAATTGCTAGGTCACCATTCTCTTTATAATCATGACATCCTCATTCTAGAAGGGTTGCAGCTTGCTCATGTGACTCCAAACATTTATGAATTGATGGCTTTTCCTTTGAAAATGGAGGAAGCAGACGGCAGCCCTGTCAGAGCCGTACTGAAGCAAAGTTAACAGAAACATGGATTAAGTGTACTTTCACCATCAAATGCAGAGCATATCCCTCCTTGGGGTATGCTTTTCCTTTTTCATTAAAGGACTCTTGTTTGATGAATAATTGCGCTGCTACCAGAATGGAGCGAAAGATTCGAAAGACTAGTAATGACTGTGCGGAAGCCCCTCCATTGATAAATCAAATCAAACAAAAAAAGCAGTTCAGCCATGGGTACAATTTGCTTTTGTACCTCAAGACTGAACTGCTTACATTCAAACGATTGTTTATTTTTTTGTAATTCTTTGATCAATCGCCATTTTCTTAGCCACTTTCGGTGCGAGCCAAATCATCGGTAACAATAAAAGGGATACCGGGACGGCTGTAACCACGATAAAGTTTTGTAACTGGGTAATGCCGCTATCACCTGTAATCAGCAAGATAACCGCAATAGCACCCATAAGGACAGCCCAGAAAATGCGGAGCCAACTTTTCGGGTTCCCTTCACCGGTAACAGCCATTGCAATCGTATAGGACATGGAGTCACTAGTCGTTACAACGAACAGAATCGTCAAAATAAGGAACAATGGTGAGATGATTGATGCCAATGGGAATTGTTCTGTAATTGCGAACATTGCTGCTGGATTTCCTGCTTCATTTAAAGCTTCTGATACAGAACCCGGGTTGCTTAGTTCGAAGAAAATCCCAGAGCCCCCTAGAACGGTAAACCAGAAAGTTGAAATCACTGGCGCAAAGACAGAAACAGCAATAATGATTTCCCGAATGGTCCGCCCCCGGGAAATACGACTCACTAGAATCGCCATCATCGGGCCATATCCAATGAACCAACCCCAGAAGAAGACTGTCCAAAGTGAAAGCCATCCTTCATCTCCCCGATAAGTACTCATTGGTATGAATTGATCCACATAAAAACCGAATGAAGAAATAAAGTGATTCAGGATAAATCCTCCTGGACCGAAGATTACGATGAAAGCCATCAAAGCAATCGCCAAACGGACATTGAAACTACTCAACATTTGAATACCTTTGTAGAGACCTGAAACAGCAGATATCGTCGATATAATGACAACGATAAAAATAATCGTGAACTGAGTGCTGAATTCGTTCGGAATACTGAAAATCGCCTGCAGCCCGTAACTCGCTTGCAAGCCTAAGAAACCAATCGGCCCGATGGTTCCAGCGGCAACAGCAATGACAGAGAAAGCGTCGATTATCGTCCCAAGCCAGCTATTTTTCAACTTTTCTCCAAAAATCGGATATAACAACGTTCTTGGTTTCATCGGCATGCCTTTATGATAGTGACCGTACATCATCACTACAGCACTGATGGTACCAAGAATCGCCCATGCAAGGAAGCCCCAGTGCATGAAGCTTTGAGCTAGAGCAGGATCGATTGCCGCTTCTGTACCTGCTTCTATACCTGATTGGTGTGGTGGAACTGTAAGAAAGTGCCACATTGGTTCGGCTGCTGCCCAGAATACGCCTCCACCCGCTAGGAGGGTCGCCATAATGATGGACAGCCATTTATAGAGGCCTAACTCCGGTTTCTCCATATTCCCCATTTTAATTTTTCCATATTTAGAAAAGGCGAGCCATAATCCGACAAAGAAAGTAGCCAGCATCAGCACCTGCCAGAAGGCACCGAAATACTTGGCAGACCAGGCGAAACTTCCACTTACAATTGTTTCAATTAAATCAATATCAATAAGTGCAATAATTACAAAGAGGACCAATATTCCTCCACTAATCGCAAACACCGGCCAATCTATTCGACCTGAAACTTTATTATCCATATCTATCTCCTTTTGTTCATACTTGTTTAAACGCACAATTAAACACTTTACCACTTTAATTATTATGATGTAAAGACATATACTTTATGCTTTGGGTACAAAAGCGCAAGCACCTTGATCACCCCCGACAAGCATAAGCAAACCTTTGAAGGGGCATTTTCCTCCACCCCATACAAATAAAAAAAGGCCACGAATTTGTGGCCTTTACTGTTCCTCATCATTTTCAACTTTATGGTTTTCCTGCAGTTTCTGGCATTCTTTACATAATTTTAATTCTTCTTCTCTTTTTGTGGCAAGTGGTTTCCCACACCTTCCACATTCACTGAAACTATTAGGATTCGCTTGAAAACCAGGGATATTATTTTCTGGCCCTATCATATTTATTCCTCTCCTTCATCAAAATAACTCTTTCCATTCTTATTCCCTAATCACATCTGACTAATCATTGTTTTATTTGAACCGCAACTATCTAAGGAAGGAAAAAAACTCGCGACTTTGCAAAATTCCACTTCTATACCTGGGTAATATCAAAATTGTATCAATTCTTTTTCTGTTATACCTTTAGCATAGGACTGTTTACCTATTAAGACTTGTGTTTTAATATAAGAATTACTAGCATCATTAAATCCGAAGTATTTCCATTCTGTATATAATTTGAGAATAGAACTCCTTTTCACAACCCAATACCCTTCCATTACACATATTTATTTTAGAACGCATTCAATCCACATATATCAAAATTTTCATCCATACAAAATAAATTCCATTCGATCGGGACCTTCGCTAACTTCCGGACGTCTAATAATTGAAGAAAGGAGAGAGAGCCCGGTGACCGGAAATACACAAGTCGACTTCACACGTGACGAAGCAATCGAATACATTATGCACCATTATGGTGAGATTCTGAAACGAACTATTTTCACTTATGTGAAAAATCACCACACAACCGATGACCTTTTTCAAGAAGTGCTTATACTCATTTATCGGAAGTGGGATCAATTCCACGGCCAATCTCAGTTAAAGACTTGGGCGATAAGAATAGCTATTAATCGTTGTAAAGATTATTTACGCTCTCCTCTTCATCGAATCAAAATCGTCAAAGATCAATGGTTAGATAAAAAAGATCCCCAGCACCTTGAAGAAACGGTCATCCAAAAGGAACAATGGGATGAAATTGCCAAAGCGATTCTCAGCCTGCCCATCAAATATCGGGAAGTAATGATCCTCACCTTTCAACAAAATATGTCCCAGAAGGAAATTGCGGACGTTACTGATACACCATTGTCCACAGTGAAAACGCGCATGCAGCGTGCTCGCCAAATGTTAAAAAAACAAGTCAATGAGGGGGAACTGACCCTTGAATAATAAAATTAAAAAAGCGATTGATCGCCAAATCAGTGAAAAGCCTTTATTCACGAATGAAGATCGCCGCCGGTTTTACGCCAATAAACAAAATAAAGGTTTCTCTTGGTGGAATCAGGGCTTCCCCAAGTTGTTGACAGCCATGACCACTTTGCTTCTCCTGGCTGGTTCTTTTTACTTTTTCACGTCCGGAAATCCATTCCAATCCCCTGCTTCCCCTGAGGAAGAGCAGGTAAAAGAAGGGCCGGTCCCTGAAAAAGAGCAAGATAATCAGCCACCTCTCGATACTAGAATTAAAGAGATTAAAAATCTGGTGCTGAATGGCCCCGGCAAAAATCAAATCAGGGATACCGTTGAATCCCTCAATGGAGCGGAAATAGAATCTGCCCAAGAAAAGGAAGAGGCAGAAGAATTGATGTCATTCGTTTTCACACCTGATTCGGAGATGCAAAATACTTCCTTTACAAGTCATGAACCACCTTCACTTGAAGCTTTCCAACATGGTGAGCTCGACTTGTTTTTGGCTGTTCAATGGAACGATGAATCCAACGGGCTTTCTTCAGCTACACTCACTTACCTGTCCGATGATGGGGAATCTTTAACTGAAGAAAGATTCACAGGCAACGCTTTAAAAAGAGAATTCGCAAAGGTGGTGGGAGCTGAAGAACCGGTTTCCATGAAAGACCTCACATTGCGATCTATCGCACGTTCACTGGATAAAGAACCTGACTCGCTTACGAAAAGCGACTTATTGGAGCTCGAAGAATTAACGATTAATGCCTCACATTTAAACGGCATTTTTGATGTTGAAGCTGACCCTTCTTATTTCGAAGCAATGAAGTCACTGAGAGTACTAAAACTGAACCAGGCCATCATTCCCGGTGAATTATTGAAAGAAGTTCCAAGTTTAGAACAGGTCACTTTCATCGGGCCAACTATAAAAGATTTGAGCCGTGTTGCTGAGGGAATGCAGAATGTTCAGTATTTGAACTTAATCAATTCTTCCTTCCAAGGTAACGCTGAAGACATCCTCAAGCTAGAGTCACTGACAATCGTAAGAGTCGATCCCTCGGTCGTGCCAGATTATGAGAAATTACAATTCGAAGGCATCGATGTACGTTGGTAAGTATCAACTGCCAACCTGCCAGGTTCAGACAGTGAATCAGGCAAGATAAAGTCAAAGACCAGATTTGATGAATGATAATGTCCCGTATCCATGAGGTTGCGGGCTTATCTTTCATTCAAAATATACTAAAAAAAGGATGGTTACAATGTGTGGAATTGTCGGACTTATACATAATGATCAATATTTCGAACCGTCAGTGATCCAGGAAATGATGAAGAAAATCCATCATCGCGGACCCGACAATGGTGGTTATTATCATGATAGAGAAGTAAGCTTAGGGTTCCGGAGACTCAGCATTATCGATAGGACTGAAAACGCGAATCAACCTATGTTTTGTGAAAACAAACGCTTTCTTTTGACTTTCAATGGTGAAATTTACAATTTTAACAGCATAAAAGACCCCCTAATAGAAAGAGGGCACCAGTTCCAAAGTCACACAGACAGCGAAGTGGTGCTTCATGGATACGAAGAATATGGAGTTGAAATTCTTCATAAACTGCGTGGGATGTTCGCATTTGCAATATGGGATAAAGAACAAGAAGAACTCTTTTTAGCGCGGGATCCCTTCGGCATTAAGCCGCTTTATTATAGTAGTAACACTAAAGATGGATCTTTCCTATTCGGATCTGAAATCAAATCCTTTCTTCCCTGTCCCTCTTTTGTTAAAGAATTTAATAAGGAAGCATTGAAGCCATACTTAACCTTCCAATATTCTGCTCTTGTGGAAACATTTTTTGAAGGCGTTTTCAAGCTTAATCCAGGACACTATATGATTTATAAAAAAGGAAGTTGCCAAGTACACGAGTATTGGGACACCACATATACCGAAACGACACTAACCTTGGAAGAAGCAGTGGAGGAAATTAAGAATTTCATGGAAGATTCCGTCCGCCATCACCAAATGAGTGAAGTGAAAGTCGGATCATTTCTTTCAGGAGGGATCGATTCCAGCTATGTAACGACACTGATGAAACCTAAAAAGACATTCTCTGTGGGATTCAAGGATTATAATGGGATATTTAACGAAACAAACCTGGCGGAAGACCTATCTGAACAACTTGAAATACAAAACCATAGAAAATTGATTTCAGGTGAAGAGTTTTTTGAGAAGGTCCCAGCGATTCAATACCACATGGATGAACCGCATGCAAACTTATCTTCCATACCTCTCTATTTTTTAGCGGAACTTGCCAGCCGGCATGTCACAGTCGTTTTATCAGGGGAAGGAGCAGACGAATTATTCGGGGGTTATGACTGGTATCAAATTAGTAGGAAGCACCAGGCTTATGAGAAGGTTCCATTTCCATTACGCCAATTCGTTTCTAAGATATGTGAGCGATTGCCCAAAAATCAGCTCACCAATTTCTTACTCATGGGGGGTAAGAAAGTAGAAGAAAAATTCATCGGGCAAGCGAAAATTTTCTCGGAAGAGGGCGCGGTATCTCTATTGAAACCGCCATATCATAGCGGGAAAACAGCGTCTATGATTCTTAAAAAAACATATCAAAAAGTGCGTCACACAAACGATTTCACCAAAATGCAGTACACAGATATCCACCACTGGCTCCCAGGGGATATATTGCAAAAGGCAGATAAAATGAGTTCTGCACATTCCCTTGAATTAAGGGTGCCCTTTTTAGACAAACAGGTGATGGAAACAGCCAGCAAACTTGCTCCCTCCCTGAGAGTCCATCCAAAAGATACAAAATACGCATTAAGGCAAGCTGCAAAGTCTGTTCTCCCAGAGGAATGGGCGGATCGTGCAAAAGTCGGCTTCCCCGTTCCGATTCGGGACTGGTTAAGGAAACAAAGATATTATGAACATGTCAAAGAGGTCCTTCTGTCCGAAACAGCTTCCAGTTTTTTTCATACCGAGGAACTGCTGGGATATTTAGATGCTCATTATGAAAATCAAGGGAACTGGCACCGGTGCATTTGGACGGTTTATGTATTCTTGATCTGGTATGAGGTTTACTTCGTCAACGATGGCGCACCTCCTTATGACTTTAAAATAGCCGAATCGGAAGAAACATTAGCACATGCATAATAAAAAAGGCAGCTGATACTTAAGCTGCCTTTTTCTGCTTCATTATTCGAACGAAATAGCCCAGCTGCCATTACGCATCACTGGTTCTGTCGTACCGTCTTCCAATACCCCATCAATATCAAGTTCTTCTGAACCCATCATGAAATCCACGTGGGACAAACTATGATTGACGCCATTTCGGTCTAGCTCATCTTCACTCATATCTGACCCGCCTGTCATATTGTTCGGGTATGCTTTCCCAAGTGCCAAGTGACAAGAAGCATTTTCATCGTATAACGTGTTATAGAAAATCAGTCCTGACTGAGAAATGGGTGATTCGTGTGGGACAAGAGCCAATTCACCAAGGCGACGTGAACCTTCATCTGTATCCAGTAGGTGTTGCAATGTTTCACTACCTTCTTCTGCTGAGTAGTCAACCACTTTACCTTCTTTGAAAGTAACAGAAAAGTCATCAATTACATTTCCACCATAATTCAATGGTTTCGTGCTTGATACGGTGCCTTCCACTCCGTATTTATGAGGAGCTGTGAACACTTCTTCTGTCGGCATGTTGGGGTTGAATTGCACTCCTCCTTCTACTGTCTTGGAAGGACCGCCTTTCCAGATATGCCCTTTAGGTAACGCAACTTCTAAGTCTGTTCCCGGAGCTTTGTATATTAATTTTTGATATTGTTTTTTGTTTAAATATTCGCGAGCCTTGATTAAGGTTCGGTTATGTTCTTCCCAAGCAGCGATGGGATCTTCCTGGTCTACACGTACGATACTGAAAATTTGCTCCCAAAGCTTTTCTACAGCTGTTTCTACATTCTCATCCGGGAATATCTTTTGAGCCCAAGCAGGGATAGGAATGCTTACAATCGACCATTGGATGCGGTCATTCATTGTGTAATCCCGGAATGTAGCCATAGCTTCTGCTCTTGCCTTGTTAGCTGCAGCTACTTTCCCAGCATCAATACCTTTCAGCAAATCCGGGTCGGTGGATCGGATGGATAGAATCGCGGCTCCTTGTTCAGCAAAGTAAGTGAATTTCTGTTGCTGCCACTGTGGAACATTTGATAAGGTCTCTTGGTCCGCATGTTCGTACTTCATACGAGTGAGTGTATCGTCACCCCAGTTGATATGTACATCTTTTGCTCCCATTTCGAAAGCTTTTTGAGCGACGATGCGTGTGAATTCAGCTCCATCGATTGTGGAATTGATCATGAGCAGCTGGCCGTCTTGTAAGTTGACTCCTGTACGCAAAGCCAGTTCAGCATATTTTTGTAATTTGTCATTGCTTGGCATTTTCATCGAACATTCCTCCTATTCAGTGCTTTGTATCCGTATTCATTATTCCACAAAACACTCAGAACCTCAAAAATAAGCTAGCACATCCGCTTTAATTTCCAGAAAAATTAAAAATAGAGACCCAACTCTCGTTGGATCTCTGGTCCATCATTGATTGTCTATTTCTTCAACAATCAAGGACAACTCTTCCCATCTTTCCATTTTCTCTTCCAATTCGGCTTCTACTTTCTCCTGTTCAAGAGAAATTTCTTGGACTTTATCATAGTTTGCAGCTGCTTCTGTGAGCTGTTTATTTAGTTCCTCTAAACGGGTTTCCAAATTAGAAATTACCGTTTCGATCGTTTCCCACTCCTGCTTTTCACGATAGGTTAACTTCCGCTTCCGGTTGGATCTGCGAGTGTCTTCTTGAGCAGAACTTTTTTTCTCAACCTGTACAGCTTCTTTCTCATTTTTCCTATCTTCCAGATATTCACTGTAGTTTCCATAAAACTTTCGGATGGCTGCCTTTCCTTCAAAAGCAAGCAATTTATCAACTACACGATCCAAGAAATAGCGGTCGTGAGAAACCGTAATGACAACTCCCGGAAAATGCTCCAAGTACTCTTCCAATACACTTAATGTTTCCGTATCCAGATCGTTTGTCGGCTCATCAAGGAAAAGTAAATTGGGCTCGCTCATTAGAACTCTTAATAAATAGAGGCGTCTACGCTCCCCTCCAGATAATCGTTTAATATAAGTCCATTGCTGAGGTCTCGGGAATAAGAATCGTTCCAACATCTGTTCTGCGGTGACTTCATCTCCATTAGCCGTCTTAATAACTTCAGCTACCTCTTTGATGTATTCAATCACCTTCAAACTCTCATCCAATTCTTCGTGGTCCTGTGTATAGTAACCAATCCGTACCGTAGAACCAACGCGGACCTCTCCTTGATCAGGTTTGATGCGTTCTGCCATGATGTTGAGCAACGTCGTTTTTCCGGATCCGTTCGGGCCGATAATGCCTAACCGTTCCCCTGGCACCACGAGGTAATCTAAGTTTTCAATGAGTGAATGCGATTGAATTGAATGTGAAATCCCTTCTAATTCTATGACTTGATTACCCAGCCTTTTTGAGCCGATCGCCATGTCGACATTCTCTTTCTTTGTATCGAAACTTTCTTCTTTCATCGCTTCCACCCGTTGCTTACGGGCTTTCTGTTTAGTTGTTCTTGCTTTCACACCCGCTTTCAGCCATGCAAGCTCACGACGCAGCGTATTTTGATGCTTTTGCTGGGCTTGGCGTTCCCACTCTTCCCGATCTGCCTTTTTCTCTAAGAAGGTTTCATAGTTCCCTTCATATATATAAAGATCGCTACGATCCAACTCATAAATCAAGTTTGTCACACGGTTGAGGAAATACCTGTCGTGTGTGACAACCATTAGCGCTCCTTTGTAGGAAGACAAAAACTCTTCTAACCATTCAATTGTTTCATTGTCGAGGTGGTTGGTCGGCTCGTCTAACATTAATAAGTCTGCTGGCTGTATCAACGCTTTAGCAATCGCGACTCTCTTCTTTTGCCCGCCCGACAGCTCTCCCACTTTCTTATCGAAGAATTCAATACCAAGTTTTGAAAGGATCGTCTTCGCTGCTGTATTCGCTTCCCAGGCATCTTTTTCTTCCATCTTCTGTTGGAGTTCGAGCATCCGTTCTTGCACAGCTGTATTCTCTGGGTCCTGGGACAACTCCAGCAGGACATGTTCGTATTGACGCATTACCACCATAACTTCAGCATCACCGTAATAGATTTGCTCAAGTACAGTCTTATCTTCCTCCAAATCCGGCTCTTGAGGCAAATATTCAACCGTGAAATCTTTGGCATGATCCAAATTTCCTGAATCACCGGTTTCCAAACCTGCCAGTATTTTTAACAGCGTCGATTTCCCCGTCCCATTAACGCCGATCAATCCAATGCGCTGCCTGCTTGATATTGCAAAAGACAAGTCCTCGAACAGATCTTTATCTCCATAACTTTTACTTAAATTGTTTACTGATAATAGGCTCATTCCGCTCATCCCTTTAAAAAGAATCTTTTCTCATCATATCATATTGTATCTTCATTCACTTTCTTACGTTAATCATCGCGTCGCGTAACCTATTAAATTAAAGAAACCGGGCCTAAGCCCGGTTTCCCTTCCATTACCTTTTTGGTGATTCACTTGTCGTGTTTAATCAAACTTGTAATTTAATTTTCTTTTTCAGAGCTCTGATCTCTTCTCCAATATTCCATTCCATCTACGCCGGGAAGATGGTCTTGATAGAAAACAGGGTCTTTCCCTTCCTTACGCTGCCTCCGGTAATCCTTTAAAGCAGCATAAGCGACTGATGACAACCGCAATATAGCATACAAGTTAATTAAAGCCATGATCCCCATCGTCAAGTCAGCCAGTGACCAAACGAGACCGAATTCAGCTACTGCACCAAACATGACCATTGCAAGAACCGCGATTCTATAAATGAAAATATTGACTTTGCTCGTTTTAATGAATTCGATATTCGTTTCACCATAATAATAATTTCCTATAATGGAACTGAAAGCGAACAAGAGAATTGCAATAGCAATAAAGATGGCCGCCCACGCACCCAGCTGAGATTCGAAGGCTTCTTGTGTCAATTGAATACCATCTAAATCTGTCCCGGCATAATCGCCAGCGAACAAGATAATGACAGCTGTTGCACTACAGATGAGCAATGTATCTGTAAAAACGCCAAGTGTTTGGATTAATCCTTGTTTGACTGGGTGAGTTACTTCAGATGTTGCAGCCGCATTCGGCGCACTACCCATTCCTGCTTCATTCGAGAATAATCCACGTTTGATTCCGATCAGAATCATACCGCCGAAGGTTCCGCCTGCAATCTCACGGAAACCGAATGCTCCTGCAAAAATCTGACCGAACATTGTAGGTACTTGTCCTAAATTTGCCAAAAGGACATAACCAGCTAAAATGATGTAGAAAATCGCCATAATCGGTATGATGAATTGTGTGACTTGGGCAATTCGTTTCAACCCGCCGAAAATGATCAGAGCAACAGCTAGTGTGAGTAAACCACCCATCAGCCATTTATCGACGTTAAAAGAGTTTTCAAAAGCTAAACGAATCGTATTTGACTGGACAGAACTGAACACAAGACCATATGTAAAGGTGATGGTGATCGCGAATATTATTCCTAATGTCCGGTTCTTCAACCCTTTTTCAATGTAATAAGCAGGGCCGCCCCGGTACTGGTCTTTATCTGGTACTTTGTAGACTTGTGCCAACGTACTTTCAATAAAGCTTGAAGCTCCTCCAAGAATAGCTACAATCCACATCCAAAAAACAGCTCCAGGCCCTCCGACTGTAATAGCAGCGGCTACACCTGCCAGGTTCCCCGTACCGACACGGGAAGCTGTACTGATAGCAAAAGCTTGGAATGGAGATGTTCCTTTCTTCCCTTCTGCTGAGATGGATCGTTTGTCGAACAATACGCGAATCATTTCTGGTATGTACCTGAACTGAACAAAGTTCAATTTAATCGAGAACCAAAGTCCTAACCCAAGAAGAGTGACGACCAGGATGGTCCCCCACATCCAATCGTTCAGAAAACCGAGTACTTCTTGCATGCATTTCACCTCATTATGATAGTATCAAAATATTTACAACTGATGAACCTTTCCCCTTCTCACCTTATAACAAACAATAAATTGCGACAACTCGACAATTTTACCATAAATAATGATTGAGAGCCCTCTTTCACTAATTGTACTAACGAAAAATAAAGTACTGACTTACTTGTTATCACTTCACATTAGCCAGAGGAGCGTTCAGCGAGCGCGAACATGGGAATCTTTTGGGCATGCTTTTCTTCTGTATTATTCTTTGTGAAGAGGAGTAATACAGATTTCACCCTTATTTTTGTTGACTTAACAAAGGGGTGATGCTTATTTAACAGAAAAAAAGCCGAGTCCTAAATCTTTTCGATTTAAGACTCGACTCTAAAAACATCACCTTTATCAATGCTTCCATATTCCGGATTACCTTGGAAGCAACCGCGCTTGATTACAGCCCCCTTTTCCAAGGAAGGCTTGTACCGAACTTATTCGCAAGCTCTTTCGATTCCTTCCTTCTATTCTTACGGTGTTCGTGGCGTCTTTTTGCACCTTCATGGAGCCATTTTTCTTCATCTGATTCAGGAAATACAGCCGTGACAGGTGAGGGTTCATTGTTTTCATCAACCGCCACCATCGAAAGAAATGCAGTCGTACAAACCTTTCGTTCACCTGTCAATAAATTTTCAGTTATCGCTTTTACGAAAACTTCCATAGATGTGTTATGTGTCCATGTTACAAAGGCTTCTAAACACACCGTATCACCTTCGAACACCGGCTGCAGGAAGTCTACAGAATCCATAGAAGCTGTTACGACAGGTTTTCTACAATGTCTGACAGCGGCAATTGCGGCTACATCATCAATATGTGCCATCAGTTTACCACCGAAAAGTGTCCCGTGACTATTCGTATCAGGTGGGAGCACATGTGAGCTTTTTACAGTTAAAGAATCTATACAAGGTTTAGCATCCATCATCTATTTCCTCTCTTTCCATATGGAATCGTTCTCTGTCCCTTATTATACCATGATTGTTTGATATCACTCTTTGCGGTTAAATTCTATTTCGAAAATCGCTCCCGTTCCTTGTGAGCGGTTGAATGCGTATATTGTTCCACCGCTCCGTTCGATTATAGCTCGTGAGATAGCAAGACCTAATCCTGTTTCCCCTTCTTTCCCTTTAATAAAACGCTCGAACAGTTGGGGAAGAAGTTCCTCTGAGATGCCATTGCCATCATCTCCCACTTGGATTTTCAATCGTCCCTCTTGCACTTCAGTTGTTATGGTAACTTTCTGTTTTGCATGTCTTACCGCATTGCTTAAAATATTGATTAATGCCTGCAAAACACGTTCACGATCTACTACTGAGTAAAAGGATGGAAGATGCGTAAGTTCAAGGTCGATTCCTTTTTCATTAGCCAAAGGGAAAAGTCGATCTTTAGCCTGACTGATGATTTCCGAAATATCTGTAAGTTCAGGTTTATAAATATCTTCACTGCTATCGAGTTTGGCTAGTAAAATCATTTCATTCACGATTTTCTTTAACCGCTCCGTTTCACTGACCATCACATTCAAACCTTTTTCCGCTGCCTCTCCTTCAAAAACACCATCACGAATTCCTTCTGCATAACCTTGAATCGACATTAAGGGTGTCTTCAATTCATGGGAAGCATTCTGGAAAAATTGTTTTTGAGAATGAATGTAGCGGGCAAGTTCATCAGCCATGTGCCTGACACTCTGTTCAACTTCTTTGATCTCACCTGAAGCATTGACTTTTTCCACCTTGGAAAATTGCCTTTTCTCTATCTTTTTCACTTCCTGTTTCAATTTCGTTAATGGAGTGACAAGCCTCCATGTCAAAATAGAGCTGACAATTAGAGCGAGAAATAATCCTATCAAGAATACAGCGATCATACGAAGAGCGAAAACAGACTGTACGGCTTGCAAGTCATTCAGAGGTGTGGCCATGACAAGTATTTGATTATTCCCGGCGTTGACAGGAAAGTCATAAACAACATATTTCTCTCCACCGCTTTCCCACACTTCCTGGTCCACTAACTCCTCTTCGTAGCGCTCCATCCAGGAATCAGCGACTTCAGCAGGCATCGTTCTAAACAATACTTCATCCTGGGCACGATCGAACAGCAATATTGGATAATTACGATCCTGGATGAGCTGGGACAGTTGTGGACTCCGGTCAGGGTCCTGTTCAGAGATGATATCAATCAACAGTTCAGCTCTCCCTTTCAATTGCCTTTGTTCATCCTGGATCAACATATCCATCAATAGAGAGTATATGAAAAAAGCCGTGATAGACATGATGACGATAATCAATGCTGCAAAGGCTGCATTCAATTGATGAAGCAATTTCATGAGGATCCATCCCTTAGTCGGTAGCCATGTCCCCACACCGTTTCAATCGGCAGGTCCTTCATTTTTTTGCGTAAACGCTTAATAAGATCATCTACAGCCCGATCGCTTCCGAAATAGTCATCACCCCAAACCTTCACCAATAATTCTTCCCTTGAGAAAGCTCGATTTTCCTGTGCGCCTAAAATCTTGAGGATTTCAAACTCTTTTGTCGTCACTTCTATTTCTTCACCCTTGAAATACACACGTCTTTCTTGCTGATTCAATACAAAATCCCCTGCTGTAATCTTCTCCTCGCCTTGTTCTGGCAGAGGCTTCATAGCTTCCCATTTTTTCAAATGCCGCTTCACCCTTGCGACCAGCTCTCTTGGACTGAAAGGCTTCGTCAGATAGTCATCCCCGCCTAATTCAAGACCTAAAATCTTATCCACTTCTTCGTCTTTAGCTGAAATGATTAAGATTGGTACTTCTGATGTTTGTCTAATGCGTTTACAAAATTCATAGCCATCCATCCCTGGTAACATAATATCCAGAACCCACAAGTCCGGAGCACCTGTTTCAAAAACATCCCAGGCTTTTTCTGCTGTATCGACAGCTTTCACTTCATATCCTTCCTTTGTTAAGTATGCTTCAACAATCTCTCTTATATTAGGGTCGTCTTCAACGAGACCAATTGTATCATTCATCATTCACCCTCCTGCCATTAGCTATTCTTACATCTATTTTCTCACATTTTCAGGATTTGCTCCTGCTTTACACACTTTTTCCACATTTACACCAAAGTCATGCCATAACTTCACCGTAGAATAAGAATTGTCAGAGGGAAACAACAGGAAAATCGCATCAATTTATATAGGAAAGGGGTTGCCGCTCCTCGATGTTTGATGAAGAAAAAAAGAAAGAAAAGCGTCAATACAAGCGTACAGGTTTAGCTTTCAGTGTATTAGGTGCGATTATTGCTGTATTTATAGTTACTACAGTTTTTCAATGGAAAGGTGTATCCGTCAACGTAAACACGGAGAAGCCGACAGCTCAAGCCAATGAATTACAGCTTGGTAAAAACCAGGAAGAAGTAACCCAGGCGATCGACAAAGCTTCACAAGCTGTCGTAGGAATCAGCAATGTTCAAGAAACACCGCAAGGAACTAAAAAAGCCGGTACAGGTTCTGGGGTCATTTATAAAGAAGACGGCGATAAAGCTTTTGTTGCCACCAACCATCACGTTGTTGAAAAATCTTCCGAATTGGAAGTGATTTTGAGTGATGGAACTAAAGTAGAAGCCGAGCTGAAAGGCAGTGACCCATTGACAGACTTGGCCGTTTTACAAATAGATAGCGAACATGTGCAGAAGGTTGCTGAATTAGGCAAAGCCAATGACGTAGAGGTCGGGCAGACAGCCATAGCCATAGGTAACCCGCTGGGCATGGAATTCGCTGGATCAGCCACTAAAGGTATTGTCAGTGGTCTTAACCGAAATATCCCTGTAGATATTAATGGAGACCAACAGCCAGACTGGCAAACCGAAGTGCTTCAAACAGATGCTGCCATCAACCCTGGTAACAGTGGTGGGCCGCTGGTCAACTTGCAAGGCGAAGTCATAGGGATAAACTCTATGAAAATCGCAAAAGCAGAAGTTGAAGGAATCGGTTTCTCAATTCCGATGGATGTAGCTAAACCAGTCATCGAAGATTTAGAAACCAAAGGAGAAGTGGAGCGTCCATATATGGGAGTTTCCCTCCAGGACGTAAACCAAATCCCTAACCCTGTGCTTCAGAGGGAATTAGGATTACCTAACGACATCGACCATGGTGTCATTGTCCAAGGTGTCGAAAAAGGTTCTCCGGCCGATGAAGCAGGACTTCGTCAATACGATGTCATCACCGCTATTGACGGGAATAAAGTCGATTCACTTATGAGTTTAAGAAAATATCTCTACAACCAAGTGCAAGATGGAGATACAGCTGAACTCACCGTCTACCGAGACGGAGAACAAACGAAAGTCGAACTAACACTAACCTCCCAGTAAAAATTGAACAGATATGAATATGGAGAATACGTGTAAGAAAATCGGAAACACTTTGGTGGGCTTGATTCAATCCAGCAGATACGAATCCCCCCTCCGACTCTGCAGGTTCCCTTCAAGCCACTAAGGTCTTTCCGAAAGCAAGAAATGCAAACTATACCAAACCAACCTCTCTCAAAAAATCCCTGCGCTTAAGCGCAGGGATTTTTTATGAGGAAAGTTTTTTAAATAAGCCAGCTGGTATGCTGGAAAACTAGCGGGGCAAACAGCTATCCGAAGGTGCTCACCATCAAGGGTTTTTACCGTTCCCACCCCTGATATGCTTCAACGTTTCATAAGATAGGAGACAGCAAGCGGGAAATGGCTTCTTTGAACCTGATCCATTTCGATCGCGATTGATACAATTTAAAAGTAAGTTCCGTAGATTCAACAATATCTTCATGAAAACGATCAGCTAACAATTGAGATACATCAGGATTATAGATAAACGCATTGACCTCAAAGTTCAATCGAAAGCTCCTAACATCGATATTCGCTGTCCCAACGGAAGCGATATTCCCATCGACAACCAGCGTCTTCGCATGTAAGAAACCCTTTTGATATACATAGATAGTCGCTCCTGCTTTCAACATATCGCCAATGTTGGAGAAAGTCGCCCAATAGACGAATGGATGATCCGGTTTATTCGGAATCATGATCCTTACATCTACTCCGGATAAGACTGCCACCCTTAAGGCATCAAGTAAACTATCATCCGGGATGAAATAGGGAGTTTGGATGTACACATACTCTTTAGCTGAGAGTATCATTTTAAGGTACCCATGTTTAATCTGCTCCCACTCCGAGTCCGGTCCACTGGAAACGATTTGCATCCCGACATCACCTTTGGGTTTTGCTTGATAATATCGATTTTCATAAACGATATCCCGTCTCGACGCCTGATTCCAATCAAGAATAAAGCGGGTCTGCATATTGTTCACCGCTTCCCCTTCTACTCTCAAGTGAGTATCTCTCCAGTACCCGAATCGTTTATTGAAACCTAAATATTCATCTCCGATATTAAATCCGCCTATATAACCTATTTCACCATCAATGATGGCCAGTTTTCGGTGATTACGATAATTAATTTTCAAATTCACTTTAGGTATAAAGGAGGGAAAGAAGGATTCGACTTGCACCCCTGCCTCTTTCAATTTCCTCTTATATCCACGAGTCAGCAACCTTGATCCCATATCATCATAGAGAAGTTTGACTTCTACTCCCTCTCTTGCCTTTCTCATCAGTACTTCAGCTAAGCGCTGCCCCAGATTATCGTCCCTAAGAATATAATAAAGCAGATGGATATGGTCTTCTGCTTTCTCGATATCTTCGATGAGTGCATGAAATTTCTTTTGGCCATCTGTGTACACTTCCACTTCATTGTTTTGTGAAAGTAATGCATCATTATTTTTCAAATGCATATAGATCAAGTCTTCATATGGAATGATGGCTTTTGGGTGCACTGCGAGTCTATCTTCCTTGATTGCTGCCAGTTGGTCCTGTACAGCTGTCAATAGTCCTAACCTGCTTTTTTTATCCCAAGTGAAAATTTCCTTATTACTTAATCGCCGTCCAAAAACCAAATACAGAAGGAAGCCTGCAATTGGTAAAAAGAGCAAAACCATCAACCAAGCCCAAGTGGCGCTGGCATCCCTGCGCTCAAGAAAAATGATTGCCAAGGCTAATAGCACATTCAAGCCCAAGATGAAAGTCAGTATATATGGAAGTATATTCAATGTGGCTCACCTGCCTTTTTCTAACAAAAGATCGCTCTTTTAATATATCATATTCTAAACAAATTCTTTTCAATAGAAACGAAAAGTACAAGCAAGCGCCTGCTTACGAAAAGGCATTTTGTCCCAGCAAAGGTTTGCTTAAGACCTCGAGGGGCTTGGCGCTGGCGCTGGAGCTGGATGGAGCTTATATTGCATTTGATATCCACTAATTTCCTGAACACAAGAAAAAAGAGACATGCTTTCAATCATCTAAGCATGTCTCTTCCCATCCTCCATTATTTTTCCATCAAAATCCCTGCTTCTTCAAGAGCAGCTTCCGCTTCATCTAAGGCTTCTCTACTGTCAGATGCAATGGTATGGGTATGGATTCCATCTGTCAGCTCTAATAGAAAGGAGGCCTGAGTAGAGCGGACTTGTTGGATGAACTTCTTCACATCACGGCGATTGGAAATTCTAAGTTGAGCAGTTAAATCGCCGTATATTGGATGCTCCACGACTACGTCCTGAACATGAACACCATGATCGACCAAGATGTTCAATTCCTTTTCCGTTTCTTCTCCTGGATGCTGACAGACAATCGTCCGTTGAAAGGCCAAATCTTCTTTGGCATCTGTCATGTACATGTAGCCCTGACTTGTAGCTACAATCGGCTCGTTTCTTGCCTTCAACAAGGATACATCCCCAACAATGACTTGCCTTGTAACTTTCATTTCTTCAGCTAAAGAGCTCCCTGTAACCGGCTCTGCTCTTTGTTTTAATAAAGATAAAACATGTTCTCTTCGTTCGTTCGCTTTCATTTTCTTAGAAGATTGACTCATTTGAATGACCCCTTCGTGCGATTTACGTAAGAATATCTTATCACAAACTGCAGGAATTCCATAAGAGGATAGGAAAATACTCTCAAATTTATTGGAAGCCTTTCAACTTCCATTGTTCAATGGAAAAAGTGCTCGTACCTAGTGATGTGAACAAAATATGTTCATCTTCGGCTTGTGGGAAAATTCTTGAGGTGAGGACCTCTTCCCCTTCGTTCACAAAAACTTCCAAAGAAGAATGATCGATGAACAGACGAAGACTTTTCAATTCTCCTGCCAATTCAACTCTTCGGAATTCTGTTTTTTGATTCTCTTCAAAATGAGGCCTTGATAACGTAAGAATTCCATCTTTATAGCTCAGGGAAGCGTATTGGAACATTTCAATCGCGAACTGATTTTCTATCTCATCGAATTCTAAGTTCAATTCAATGGACTTTCCCTCAATTCCTCTGACCGCTTTCTGATCATTCTCTATGGTAATAGATGAATGGAGTATGACCGGTCCTCTCATTTCTTTCAGCTCATCTAAAGGGGTCTGGATAAGCTGCTCCCCGTTCCATGTCAGTTCTCGAGGAATCGTTAAACAATGGATCCAGTGGTTTTCGATTGTGGGCTGGGCCTGTTCGTATTGGTCAGGCACTCCCATCCAGCCGATCAGGATTCGCCTCCCTTTTTCATCAAGAGTTGTTTGAGGGGCGTAAAATTCAAATCCCCTGTCTAATTCACGAAAATCTCCATGATTCAAACGAACTTTTTCGAAATCCAAAGAACCGGCGAAGTAACCGCTTTGGTACGTATTGGCAAATTGCATCCCCTCGGCTTCGAGCCCTTGTGGAGAAACAACCAGGATATGCTTTCCATCCAGTTCAAATAAGTCTGGGCATTCCCACATATAGCCGAACCCTCCAAGATTTCCTTCACCGCTTCCTGTAACCACTCCAAGGTGTTCCCACTCTGAAAAGTCCTCTGATTTGAACAGAACGGCCTTCCCTTGCAAATCTTCACTTTGAGCACCTACGACCATATACCATGTGTCTCCTTCTTTCCACACTTTAGGATCCCTGAAGTGGGACGTATAACCTTCAGGCAAATAAACGGAAACACCTTTCTTCTCAAAGTTCACCCCGTCTTCAGAAACTGCCACGCATTGGTATGATTCCCGTTCTCCCTTTTCATCTTTAACATTACCGGTATAAAACAAATAAAGATGATCATCATGAGCAATTGCACTTCCTGAGTATACTCCATTTTCATCAAACCAATCGGAAGGAGTAAGGGCGATATCTTCATGTTTCCAATGGACGAAGTCCTCCGAACTATAATGTCCCCAGAACTTGGCTCCATGATCAGTATCAAAAGGCATCCATTGATAAAAAAGATGGTATGTCCCTTTCCATTGGATAAAACCATTCGGGTCATTCAGAAGGCCCACTGGTGCCATATGGTGATAATTCAAACGATAAGGATCCGCTTCTACCTTATCTTTATACTTTTCTATTTCTTCATTAGCTAATTTACGTAATTCAAGATCGCGTTCAGACAAAATACACCCTCCTATCTCAAATATCCTTCTATTTCTTCCCGCGTCGGTAAAGCTGTCATAGCCCCTTTAGTAGAGGCGGCCAAAGCTCCTGATACACTGGCAAAACGCGTGATTGCCTCTAAGTCAGTAAGAGACAACTCTGTAACAGGCTGCCCCTTTTCACTCATTTGATAAAGTATGGCAGAAACAAAAGCATCTCCTGCCCCAGTCGTATCAACAGGATCCACTTTCATCGCGGGGATGTGGGTTTGGCCTTCTTTCGTAAACACGTGGCTTCCTTCTCCACCCCTGGTAACATATAAAACAGGAATATTGTAATCTGTTAATGCTTTGACACCAGCATCGATATCTATTTCCGCAGTTAAAAACTCAAGTTCCTCTTCAGAAATTTTCACAACGTCCGCTTCTACCAGCATGGAAAGAATCGTTTCTTTCGCTTTTTCTTCAGAGGGCCAGAGCCCTAAGCGCAAATTGGGATCGTAGGATATGATCAGTCCGTTCTGTTTCGCTCGCTCAACAGCAAACTTCGTAGCCGAGCGAGCTGGTTGATCAATCATAGAAATCGACCCAAAGTGGAAAAGGTTATGGGAATGGAAGAGGCTTTCTTCCACTTCTTGTTTCTCAAGGAAGCGGTCGGCACTCGGGTTGATATAAAAATCGAAGCTGCGCTCCCCTTCCTCGCCTAATGTGACGAAGACCACACCCGTCCTCACATCTCCGGTCAAATGCATATATTGTGTATGTACTCCGTAACCAGTAAGGGTTTCCTTTAAAAACCGACCGAGAACATCATCACCGACCTTACCTAAAAACGTCGCCTTTGCACCGAGGCGTGCCAGACCTACAGCTACGTTAGCCGGTGCCCCACCAGGGCTTTTTTGAAAATTGACATTGTGGGCATCAAGTGGAATGAAGTCGATCAATGCTTCTCCTAATGTTATGATTCCTTGTGTCATTTCCATCATCCTTTCGCAAATATGAAAAGAGGTCCCTTCACCCGCCTCCTTAGTCTGCTCCCATTATACGTTTTTCGCCAAGTGGATTCCAATCGAAATATTAACGGTTATTCCATAAACGGTCAGAATACTTGAAAACATGATTTCGAGGCTTTTATTGAGATTATAGGGCTACGGGGAACAATTCGCTTTCCGCGGGAGCGCGATGAGCCTCCTCGAGCTAATAACGCTCTGTGGGGTCTCATCCTGCACTCTTGTCCCGCAGGAGTCTCCTTGTTCCCCTCCGCCCTTACCGTATAATTTTCTCGAAATCGTATTCATTCAAGCATCTTTCTAAGTATAGAGAACTCTGCGCGTATACTATTTTCATAGCGTTTTCCAACTAAGAAATCCCTTCTACAATAAGTCGGTTTTGAGAATTTCTTATGGCAAGGGTCGTTTGGGAAGGGTGAGACTCCCGTGGGAGCAGGGGGTAGGCGAGATCCCGCAGGGCTTTTAAGCCCGAGGAAGCTCGCCAGTTCCCCCACAGGAAAGTGTTCAAAGGTGGAATTGCCCTGGGAGACACGACTAGCATAAGCAGAACATTAACGGAATGTGCTTTTTCATTCCTTTGATGTTCTGCTTATGTCGCGAGTGTCTGGGCAATGTAACTGGAGGAATCCTTCCCAAGCGACCCTTTATTCCATACAAACATCTCGAAACAGAGTGTTAAGGAAAAGGGGGGCTTTTATGGAATATGGGGATGGACTTAATTAGAAAAAGACCTAAAGCAAAGAATTCTCTGCTTTAGGTCTTTTTTTATGATTTCGTTTGCAGTGTTGCAATAGTGGATTGTCCAGCCTCCGCCCCATCACTGTATGAAGGCTCAAAGCTATCAACAATATCATCATAGTTTGTGATGACAACCGGGGTAATCGTACTCTTAGCTTTCTCATTTACCAAGTTCATATCGAAGGTCACCAATCGGTCTCCGGCATTGACATGATCTCCTGTTTTCACATGACCCTCGAAACCTTCACCTTCCATAGATACTGTTTCTAACCCGATATGAACTAGTACTTCTACACCTGATTTCGTCTTAACACCGACAGCATGATTAGTAGGAAACAGTTGGACGATTTCACCTGAAACCGGCGCAACGACCTTTCCGTCTGTCGGTTCCACAGCTACCCCGTCTCCCATCATACGTTGACTAAATACTGGATCATCCACTTCATCCAAGGAAACGACCTTCCCACTTACAGGAGCAACAAGCTGCTCTTCTACACTTTTCTTACCGAATAGTTTCTTTAACATACTGCACCGTCCCTTTCTTGAATTCACCTTTTATTATTTGATATTTCATCTTTGTTCATCATCATTGTAGTACTACTTTTCCCTACGTAGAGATGGATAAACCCTTGCTGTCAGTTAACGGATTTTTCTCAACAAAAAGAAGCCGGGGGACGCCCCGGCTTCCAACATTTAAGTAGTTATTTAAGATTGCAGTGCCTGATTCATATCATGCCAAATATCTTCTACAGCTTCAAGGCCTACAGATAAACGGATAAGCGAATCACCTATTCCCATTTCCTTTCTCTTTTCTTCTGGAACAACCGCGTGAGTCATTGTGGCTGGATGCTGTATTAATGTTTCTGCATCTCCCAGGCTCACCGCAATTTGAATGAGTTCTAATCGATCCATGAAATTTTGGGCTTCGGACTTCGATCCTTTTAATTCGAATGCGATGACCCCTCCCCCCGTTTTCATTTGTTTTTTGACTATTGATTTTTGCTCGTGGTTTTCCATCCCAGGGTAGTAAACATTTTCGACTCTTGGATGTTCCTTAAGTTTTCGAGCGATCTCCGCAGCATTAGAACTGTGGCGATCCATCCTGATATGAAGGGTTTTTATACCTCTTAACAACAACCAGGCGTCAAAAGGGGAAAGGACGCCGCCGATATCCTTTTGCTCAGCCATTGCGAGGGCATTCATGAATTCTCCCTTACCAACGACAAGACCGGCAATGACGTCCCCATGCCCACCGATATACTTCGTCGCACTATGGATGACGATGTCGCACCCTTTTTCCAATGGGCGTTGAAGATACGGTGTGCAGAATGTATTATCAACGACGACAGGAATGCCGTATTCCTTAGCGACCTGCGCGACCATAGATAAGTCGACCACCTTCATCGTGGGATTAATCGGTGTTTCAATAAAAATACAAGAAGTGTTCTTATTAATCTTATTTCTTAGTTCTTCTTCAGATTCCATAAAACTGAAGTCGTGTGTAATGTCATATTTTTCTTCCAGCATTTGAAGGAGCCCATAAGTACAACCATATAGACCATTTGAACATAGGATGTGGTCATTCGCTTTCGTCATAGCGATAAGTACAGCACTTACGCCCGCCATTCCTGAGGCGAAGGCCAACCCTCTTTCGCCACCTTCCAAAACAGCTATTCGCTCTTCCAAGGCTTTGACAGTCGGGTTTCCAAGTCTAGAATATATATAACCTTCTTCCTCACCGGCAAACCTGCGTGCACCCTCTGCAGCTGATGAAAAAGAGAACGTCGATGTCTGATAAATCGGCATCGTCAAGCTCCCATGGACATCACGTACCTTATGTTCACTGTGGATCATGGATGTTTCCATACTTTTAATGTTTTCTTTCACGTCTTACTCCCCTTTGCATTTTCTGTAAGCGTTTTCATTTAATTTTAACAAAAGAAGGAGCCAACGTCCTCCTTCTTATTTACTATATTCTATTTCTTGCTTCGAGTTCGGCTGGACCGTTCTTCCGTGTAACAAAATGTATAGGAAAACCGCTCCGAATATTATGAATGAACTGTTGAAATATAATGAGGAAAAACCGATTCCTGTTGCAACAGCACCTACCACATAGGAACCGATTCCCATCCCTATATCAAATATGGTGAAAAAGGTGGCTGTAGCTGCACCTGCGCGATCCGGAACTTTTTTCAGAGCAATGGTTTGAAGGCTAGGCACGAGCGTTCCCCACCCTAAGCCGATCAGTCCACCGGCGACCAGCAGAAGCAGGGAAGTTTCCGCAAAGCTCAATACGAACATCCCTACACCAAATAGAATAATGGAAGGAATGACAATGACATTCTCCCCATACTGATCAAACCACTTCCCTGTAAAAGGTCGGGAAATCAAGAGAACGAGAGCATATATTACAAAGAAATAACTAGCAGCCTCCTCAAGGCCAAGGTTGTTCGCATACACCGATACAAAGGACAAAACACCGGAATAAGTAAGCGCTAATACAGCTCCTGTCAAAGCTAAAGGGATGACAGGCTTTTCAAGAAGCCCATTTAAATTCGGGATGACACTTTTCTTAGTAGAGGATCCTTTTTCAGGCACCTTGATCATAATTCCTGACAAAAAGGCTACAGCTGCAAAAAACAAGCATACAAGAAACATGAACATGAAATTCACGGACTGGATAATCGTCAACCCTAAAAAAGGACCGATGACCATAGCGAAATTCATTGACATGGCAAAATAGCCCATTCCTTCCCCTTTACGTTGCTCAGGAATAACATCTGCTGCTAACGCTCCAAGGACAGTAGTCCCCATTCCGAATCCAAGACCCTGTATGAAACGAACAACAAGCAAAAAGCTGAATGCATCAAAGAAAAAATACAATCCTGAGCTAATCAGAAAGATGCTCAATGACAAAATAACAACAGGTCGCCTCCCAATCGATTCCACCCATTGTCCTGTAAGCGGACGTATCATGATAGCAGCTAACAAAAAGAGGGTTATTATCAATCCAGCTTGTCCTTCTGCTACTCCGACCTCCTCGATAGCATAAATAGGTAAGGTCACAAACATCAGATAAAAAACCAAGAACACGAAAAAATTACTGAGACATACATTGAGAAAGCTCTTAGTCCAAAGGGGCTGTTTCGCGGCAGCATTCATCAGCTTCCCCTCCTTTCTTCAGAAACCATACGAGATAAGGACAATACGTGTTCTTCTAAAGCCTTCTCCCCCGTTGTCCCCAACTTTTCTAATAAGCGTTCCTCAGCTTCTCCGATAGCTTTCCGCCAAAAAGGATATCTTTCTTCTCCTTTTCTTGTGATGGTGATGTCATTTGTGCGCTGATCTTTACTTTTATTTTTTTCAATGTAACCGAGCTTTACCAGTTTCTGAATGACTCTTGATAATGGCGGAGCTTCGATATTGAGGCGCTCCTTAAGTTCTGCTTGAGTCATACACCCGTCGTTGGATTCCAATTGAAATAAAACAGCCCAGTGGGACATGTAGATATCTTCTTCTTCCAAAGATTCATTTAAATATTTGTTTAAGTCTCTCGATAATTGTTGGATACGATGAAATAATAGTGTCAATCTTACGCTCTCCTTTTTCATTACCTAGGTAACGTTATACATAAAAATAGTTGCTCCCTCATTTATAGGAAGCAAACATGAATTAGATTACCACTATTATTGATGCCTGTCCACTATGTCGCACTTTCAGTGAAATGCTCTTGATACAATTGATCTGTCCACGCAATTGCCTGCCCATAAATTTCAAAAATCTCAGTAAAGCCCACTCCTCCGACGATTAAATGACTTTCCAGTATTTCAAAGTCCGCCTTTTCCATCCCAATTACCATATCAAGTATTTGCCGGTAAATATTTTCAGTTCCTAGCAAGGCTTCTTTTATAGCTGTATCAAGGGGCAGTAAGTTAATGACTTCACCCACGGGCTTTTGAGTGATCACATCGATCAGAGACATGAATCCCGTAAGAAAGAAACCATCCGCCTTTGCTTTTGTCCTAATACGGATGGCTATTTGTTCACACATCTTCGCCCTTAGTAAACTGGTCTTTAAAATTAATTGTGTTTTTGAAGAAGTGACGGGTGCCGTCTGTTCTACTGATAAAACATACAACCATTTTTTCAAAGACTCAGTACCTAAAAGCATAACGGCTTGTTTGATGGATTGAACAGGCACCTTTACCCGGTATTGAGATGAATTGATCAGACGCAGTAACTTGTAGGTTAAAGCTACATCCTGTTCTAGAATTTCCGTTACCTTTTCAATGTTGACCTCTTCCTCAGTAGCTGATAATTCTTTGATCATCTGAAAATAAGTACCTGTATAAAAAGGAATCTCCAACCCTTTAACGATCAACGGTTTACTATAGTAAAAACCCTGGAAAAGTTCGAATCCTTCCTCCTTACACTGGTGATGTTCTTCTCTCGTCTCCACTTTTTCAGCTAAAAGCGTGAGGTTGAAGTCCTCAGTCAAGCGAATGATTTTCCAGCGGTTTTCTTTCGTAACAGCTCTGATGTCCACCTTCAAAATATCTACATATGGGAGAAGTTCATACAGTGAAGCCCTGTCCAAATCTATAACGTCATCAAGAGCGATCAGGTACCCCTTCCCTTTCAGCTCCCGGCACACCCTGATTAAATCAAGACTGAAAGAAACGTGCTCCAGTATTTCAACGACCAACTGTTGCGGATTGAAGTATTCGGGAACTTTTTCAAACAGCAGATCTTCTGTGAAATTGATGAAGCAAGGTTTATTCTGGGATAAACGTTCCAAACCAATCGTAACAAAGCTGTTCATCAATACTTCAGATGTCGCTTGATTGGCATCAATTGGAACAAACCGGTTTTCTTCACTATTCCGGTACAAAAGTTCATAAGCATAAACCTCATCGTTCACGTTCAAGATCGGCTGTCGTGCCACAAATACTTCCATTCTCAGCTGCCCCCTTTCACCATACATAATCAATGCCTCAATTATACTATAAAGGTGAAAAGTTGTTAATTTTCCATGCTCCCTATACATGAAATGTAAGAGAAAGGAAAGAATGAAAGGAAAGAGACACACAGGAGGGAAAGTATGGAACATCATCAGAAATGGACTCGACCAGAACCATTGTGGCGTGAAGACATGGCACTACCAACTTTCGAAACCTTGAAGGAAGATTCAGCAACAGAAGTGGTGGTTGTAGGTGGAGGTATCACCGGGATCACTACTGCCTACTTGCTGGCAAAGGAAGGCAAACAGGTCACACTCCTGGAAGCGGATCAGCTCCTCAATGGCACAACAGGACATACAACTGCCAAAGTGACGGCACAGCATGGTCTTATTTACCATGAAATAATGAAACATTTCGGCGAAGAAGAAGCCGCCTTATACTATCAAGCTCAAATGACAGCCTTACAAAAAGTAGAAGAGCTGATCAATAAATATGAAATCGATTGTGACTGGACAAAAGAAGATGCTTACTTATTTGCTACAACAAATATTGGAGCACAAAAGTTAGAGAAAGAGTATGAAGCGTATCAAACATTAGGGATTGAGGGGGAACTTGGTGAAACCCTACCATTTTCTATTGAAACCACTCGTTCTTTAAGCATGAAGAACCAAGCTAGATTCCATCCCCTGAAGTATTTATCTGCCCTTGTAGAAGAGTTCACTAAACTAGGGGGAGAAATTTATGAACATACGAAAGCGACAGATGTACAGGAAAAGGATAAAGTGGAAGTCATGACAGGAGATGGATTTACAGTGGCTTGTGAAAAAGTCATTTCTTGCAGTCACTTTCCCTTTTACGATGGAAAAGGTCTTTATTTCAGCAGGATGTATGCCGAGAGATCTTACCTTCTGGCCATCGAGCCGGAAAAAGAAGTTCCAGAAGGAATGTATTTATCAGTAGATGAGCCAAAACGTTCGATCCGGACTGCGCACTATAATGGAACACCTCTCTTACTGATTGGAGGGGAAAGCCACAAAACCGGCCAGGGGGTTGACACCTCTTTTCATTATAACGCTCTAGAAGAGTTCGCCGCTGAAACATTCGGTATTAAGAAGAAGCTGTTCCAGTGGTCTGCACAGGATTTGACCACATTAGATAAAGTCCCTTATATCGGCCCCATCACAAGAAATAATGATCGTGTATTTATTGCCACCGGCTTTCGGAAATGGGGGATGACAAACGGCACGTTAGCTGCCCAGCTGATTTGTGACTATGTCACAGGAGAAGACTCCCTTTTTCATGAGCTGTTCAAGCCGACAAGATTCAAATCAGATCCGAGTATGAAGCATTTTCTTTCACAAAATTTCGATGTCGCCACTCATCTTGTGGAAGGAAAGTTAGAATTGGTCAGCGACCGTCCTAAACACTTAAAGAAAGGTGAAGGTATGGTCGTACAGTGGAAGGGAGAACGAGCCGGCGCCTATAGGGATGAGGAAGGGAAGCTCCACGTACTTGATACCACTTGTACACACATGGGGTGTGAAGTCGAGTGGAACAGTGCCGAACATACTTGGGATTGCCCGTGTCATGGTTCCCGATTCTCTTTTAATGGATCAGTGGTCGAAGGACCAGCTGAACAACCATTAATGAAAATAGCTATTCAGGACAAAAATGATGCCCCAATACAAAACGCCGGGGATGATTACGATGAAAATCAAGAATCCTTTTAAGCGATCCGATACTATCACCATCTAAAGTGCATGACCCTAAAAATGGGTCATGCATTTTTTCTGTTTCTCCTTTAAATAGGTGATATAATGAAGCGTATGATTTAACATCCATATCCCTTTTGAAAGGATCCTCAGCATGATCAATGATCAAAAATCAGGCGTACTTTATACAGCCGGCGCATATATTCTATGGGGCTTGCTTCCGATCTATTGGAAGCTCATCCAGCAGATCCCCGCTTTTGAAATTCTTGCCCACCGTATCGTGTGGTCTTTCGTCTTTATGAGTTTGATAGTTATCCTGGCAAGGAAACGGACCGCTTTCATAGAAGAATGCCGGTATATTTTTAAAAGCAGAAAAAGAATCCTAGGGATTACACTTGCTTCATTGGCCATAAGTATCAACTGGGTCACCTACATCCTGGCAGTCAATACAGAGCATGTAGTGGAAGCCAGCCTCGGGTATTATATCAACCCACTTGTGAGCATTTTACTCGGGATGATCGTATTAAAAGAAAATTTTTCAAAGGCACAGTGGCTGGCCTTCTTATTAGCAGGTCTAGGGGTTCTCTATATGACCATCAACTTCGGGTCTGTTCCCTGGCTTGCGATCTTACTGGCATTCAGTTTCGGTGCCTACGGATTGCTTAAGAAGCTTGTACCTTTGAACGCCATGTTCGGATTGACCATTGAAACACTTATCGTTACACCTGCTGCCTTGATTTTCTTATTTCAACAGCAAAGCGGTCAATGGTCAGAAGTGAGCATACTATCCCATACAGCATTTGTCGTCTTGGTGCCGGGGTTGTTACCGCCGTCCCCCTACTGCTCTTTTCAGCCGGGGCTAAACGTATCCCATTATCGATGGTAGGTTTTTTGCAATATATCGCTCCGACCATCATGCTCATAATTGGTGTGTTTTTGTACGATGAACCCTTCACAGAAGTTCACATCGTTTCGTTCACACTCATTTGGGCAGGGCTGGCTGTCTACACAGTTACTCGGATGAAGCGCCTGAAGAGATATGAAGCTAAAGCTAGTTAGTACTGAAAAACGCGAGAGCCATGGTATAGCCTGTGGCCCTCGCGTTTTTCTTTTTACCAGCTTAAATAAGCAGCTGCATCTTTTCCTGATAGATAAGCACTTTCAAACCTGGTGCGTCCAGCTTCATCGTTTGAACGCAAGAAGGCATCTCCTGCAACAACTAAACGGCCATCTCCGGATAAATCAATATAAGACTGTTCTATGGTTTTCTTAGCTTGTGCATAGCGCCAGCGTTTCAATTGTTCAGATTCGAGAGTACTCCACTCAAGATAGAGTTCGGTTTTTTCTTTAATCAATGAATGAACATAGTCTTCCCCATAATATTTCCTGGACCAGTCCCCCTTCATATAAACACTGACTATTGTATCTTGGGAAATTCCTTTTTTACGATGGTCAACGATACGCTCTACTCCTTCAGGTAAGTCCAGATCCAAGTGCCCGTTCTCAGGCAGGTTCGTTGTATGATTAAAGTGATAGATTCCGACATAAGTGGGTTCAAAGATGATCTCTTTCAAGCGTTTAAGCTCTGCTGTTACGATATCCAGTTTACTGTTTTTCAACAGTTCGACTACTTGAGGTGTGGGCATCGTCAACAATACTTTATCCGTCTTCCACTCTGACCCATCTTCACTATAAACATGATAGCCCCCATCGATTTCTAACAGTTTCACTACTTTTGTATGTAAAGATGTATTGATATCTGAAGCCAGGTGCTGAGCTAATTGGTTCATTCCATCGATTGCTGTATAACGAGGGTAGCGATCGCCAAACCATTGCTTTATCCACCCTCGATTCAGCCACTCTTCTAATTCTTCTTCCAACTCTTCTGTCCGAACTGTAAAGAACTGTGCTCCATGGTCCGCTTTTCCATCCGCCACCCGTCTAGTGGCTAAACGGCCGCCGACAGATTTTCCTTTATCCGTCAAAAGGAAGTTCGTTCTGCCTTGCTTGATTAATCGCCTTGCAGCAGTAATGCCAGCCATCCCTGCACCGATAATCGTAATCTCATAATGCTCCATCCCGACACCTCCATATCATTTTATTCATTTGTTTCCCTGATTATATGAAAAGAACACCCTCAGAATGTGAGGATGTTCTTATTTTACCATCTAAACGATTACAAGAAAGGGACAAAATGCGTAAGTTTCACCGCTCACGCTTTATTCGGCTGCCCTTTTTTCTTTTTACGGAATTTCGTCAATGTTTCATAAGCTAATGGGACGATAAGCAAGGTTAATAGAGTTGAGCTTGCCAATCCGCCAATTACTGTCACACCAAGACCTTTACTGATGATCGAACCACCTTCAAAGCCTAATGCTAATGGCAGCAATGCACCGATTGTAGCAAGGGCTGTCATCAATATCGGCCTTAACCTTGTCATCCCTGCATCCAACAAGGCTTCTCTAGTCGATAAACCTTCTTTCTCTTTATGGATGACTCGGTCAATGAGAACAATTGCATTGGTAACAACTATTCCGATCAACATCAAAGCACCGATCATCGCAGAGATACTAAGTGTTTCACCACTGACCAGCAACCCGAGTACGGCCCCGATGATGGTAAATGGCAAGGAGAACAATATGGCTAATGGTGCCAATCCGCCTCCAAAGAAGACGACGAGAATCAAATAAACGATGGCAATCGCAGCAAGCATCGCTAAGCCTAGTTGGGAGAATGACTCTTCAATATCTTCAGCTACCCCACCTTGAGTGATTTCCACCCCGGCTGGCGTCTCGATATCTTGGACCATCTCATTCACCTGGGTAGAAACCGCTCCAACATCATCGACTGTGATTTCAGCACTGACACTAGCATAAACACGTCCATCTCTTCTGGTGATGGTATCAGCTGTCGTACCCTCTTCAATTTCGACAACTTCATCAATGGCTACTGATTGCCCCGTAGGTGATTGGATTTCTCGTTTCGTCAAGTCTTCAACGCTCGAGATATCTTCCTCTTCTACTTCTAAATAGACATCTAGTTCTTCCCCGTCCTGTTCAACAGTCGTTACTACCGGCTCCTCTCGGTTCTGGTTCAATTCCATGCCGATTTGTGCTGCTGTCAGACCAAGTTGACTCAAACGTTCGTGGTCAGCGACAAGCGTATATTCCTCATAGGATTCAGATAAACTCGAATCCACATTTCTCAAGTTTTCTTCTTCAGATAGCAAAGCTTCGACCTCAGAAACCACTGGTTTGATCTCGTCCACACTATCACCAAAGATACGCAATTCTAATCCACTGCTTGAACCTGCGCCAGAGAAGTCTTGATTTGCCCACTCACCGCGCTCTGTCTGTTCATTTAACCCATCAATTACAATTTCTGTTTCATCAGAGAATTCCTCTGTGTCATCTGCATATTCCACGTAGAACATTGCTTGATTGGATGCACCAGGGCTCATCGGGTTCTCCCCGCCAACGGAATATTGAACGTTTTCCGTCCCTTCCCGTCCAAGGAAATATTCTTGAGCTTCTTCAGCAATCTCTTCAACGTCGTCCAGCGTCTGACCTGGCTCTGGATTATACGTAGCCATTACCATTTTTTGCTCCTGTTCAGGAAGAAAGCTTGTTCCGACTAAAGGAACCAATGCGATACTTCCAGCGAGCACAAGCACAGCTACTATAGTAGAAATTATTTTATGATCAAGCGTACGTGTCAATACTGTACGGTACCAGCCCGCCATTTTTCCTCCGCTTTCTTCATGAGGCTGCTCTTTTATTTTGGCTTTTTTCAAAAGCAGGTGCGATAACATCGGCACAATGGTAACCGCCACAAGCAAAGAAGCAAGCAAAGCGAAAACCACGGTAAGTGCAAATGGTAAAAAGATCTGCCCTACCGTCCCTTCTACCAGCCCTAATGGCAGGAATACCGCAATTGTTACAAGGGTGGAAGATAAAATCGGCATGAACATTTCTCTTGTCGATTCACGAATCAAATGTTTCCCTTGCAGTTCTTCACTTGATAACGACATCCGCCTGTATATATTCTCGACGACTACGATGGAGTCATCGACCACACGTCCTATAGCAACCGTCATTGCTCCTAATGTCATGATATTCAGCGTAATATCCATTTGATTCAAGAATAAAATCGCAATCAGCAAGGATAGCGGAATAGAAATAACTGAAATCAAAGTCGTTTTGATGTTACGCAAAAACAGTAAAATAACGATAACCGCAAAGATTCCACCAAACAATGCTTTGTTCAGCATCGTGCTGACAGATTCTTCAATCGGCTCTCCCTGGTCAAAGGAGTAAACAAAATCCACTCCGTCCAACTCATCCTGGAAAGAAGCTGTTTCTTCTTTGACACTATTAACAACATCAACCGTATTTGCCTCTTGAGTTTTTACGATTTGGAGGGAAATTGAATCTTCACCGTTTGTGCGGGAAATCGATTCTGCTTCTCCTACTACCTCAATATCAGCGATGTCACCTAAAGCAACAGTCGGAATCCCTTCTGATTGAACCATTGACTGGGGGATGTCCGACCCGGTTTGGCCTGATGTCCCTTCAGACCCTTGTGGTGGTGAAGCTTCTCCCTGGCCTCCTGCAGATTCTTGAGAGGGTATCTCCGCTCCAGATTGTCCAGGCATCTGCCCTGCACCACCGGAATTGGGTATGGCAGGCAACTGTAGCTCTTTCAATTCCTCTACACTCGTCACATTTCCATCTAAAACGACAGACTTTTGGGTATCGTCAAAGGTGTACAAACCTAGAGGGAAAGAAACATCCGAGCCTTGAATCAAGCTGGTAATCGTTTCCGCATCCAACCCACGGTCACTCAGCGCTTCTTCATCTAAATCAATTTGGACTTCTTGAAGCTGTTGACCAGACACTTGAACATCGGCTACACCTTCTAAACCTTCTAATTTCGGTACAATTTGCTCTTCTACCGTCGACGTCAATTCTTCTAGTGACCCCTCTCCGTTAAGGGCACTTAAGCTGACAACGGGGAATGCATTGAAGTTCAGACGTGACACTGAAGGCTCCTGAGCATTCTCCGGTAAAGAAACTTGCTCAACTGCATCTTGCAATTCATCCTCTGCTTCATCTAAACTTTTATCAAAGCTGTATTCCAGCTGGAGTGAAGAAGCGTTCTGATATGAAGTCGAACTAACCGTCTTGACTCCACTCAAATTACTCACTTGCTGCTCTAATGGCTCTGATAATTCATTAGCTACCTCTTCAGGAGTAGCTCCCGGATAGACCGTCGTCACCGTAATGATCGGTGGCTCTATATCAGGTATAGTCTCCAGTTTCATATTCAATCCTGCATACAAGCCAGCAGCAGTGATTAAAATAGTCATTAACCATATGGCAAATTTATTATTCATCGAAAAGTCGATGATTCTTTTCATAATACTCTCCCCTTCAATTGACCGATTAGTCACAACCAAATATAATATAAATGACCAACCAGTCATAGGTCAAGGGGAAATCGTTAAATGTGTGATTCTTTCCAGGAATGAAGGAGCGGAAATTATGGACCAAAAATCAATATATATCATAGAACAGTCCATCAAACTGTTTGCCAAAAAAGGCTTCAGCTCAACGTCTGTTCAAGAGATTGCTAAGGAATGCGGAATATCAAAAGGCGCATTTTATCTTCACTTCAAAACTAAAGACGCCCTTTTATTTGAAATCTTCAATTATTATTACAATCGCATCCAAACCAAAATAGAAGAGATTCAAAACCTTGATGTCGATGCTCGCACTAAATTCACAAAACAATTACAAGTGACATTTGAAGAACTTGCCGATCACCGCGAGTTCATTATTATGCAAATAAGGGAACAGGCTATTCCATTCAACGAAAATATCGATGGTTTCCTTAAACAAATGCGACTGAATTCTTACTTATTTTATAAAAAACACCTTTTGAACATCTATGGAAGTCACGTCGAGGAGACAATTTGGGAAGTGAGCTTTTTATTGCAGGGAATCTTTAAAGGATATATGGATTTAATCATTATCGAGGGTGCCGATTTAAACTTCGAAGTTTTGTCCAAAGCGGTGTTGCGACGCACGGACTTTATTATAGAAGGCTTTGAACAAAGTGGTGACCAACCAGTCATTAATGATGAATTCATACAAAAAATCATTCCTGAGGCGTTAGAAGGTCATGGAAAAGATCTTCTCCTATCGAAGCTTCAGGAAATCCGAGCAGATGACGATCAAGAAGTACAGGACACAGTTGCTGTGCTGCTTGAAGAAATGAACCGTGAGTCTCCTCGCACGGCTATATTGAAAGGGATGCTGACAAACCTAGAAAAAAACAAACATTATGAAGGTTTCGTGTCTGAAGTACGCTCCTTTTATCAACTTTGAGTTAAATTGCTGGAATCGCTACGATGAAAGAAATCCTTTAAATAAATATTGTAATCAGGAAATGCAGGCAAAACGATTGAACGGCTTTCGCCATAGAGTGAAAGCCGTTCAATCGTCATTGTCTGATTCAATATTATCGGCAGGAGGCCAACCACTTCCTACGCTGAACTTTTTATACTTTTTCAGCTTCTAAGATTTCATCCAGTATCGGGTAAACAGCTTCCACCCCTTCTTCAGCTACTAAACAGGCCACGCCCAGCGGCGTTTCCCAAAAAGAATCAGGAATATAAGGATTTTTCAGTCCGGCAGGCTGGTAAAGAGAGCGATAAATCCGATTCAGGTGCTGCCTGGTAACTTCTTGATCTTCTCCATTCTCCCCACGTGCCACAAGGAAAACATAACGCATTGACTGAAACAAATTATCGCCAGGCATGAATGTATATTCTTTAAAGAATTTCAATTGTTTTTCTGCCTTCTCTTTTAAACCCGATTTGACTGCCAAATCTTCAAGGTGCTCATTTAAATGCCGGTACACGAGTTGGAATATTCTCCTTTTTTCATCCTGCATGACCCGGTCTGTATAAATCTCTTGCAGTTTCTCATAGGCTGATTCTTTTGACCATTCCATTCCTTATCACCTCTCTCTTAATTAATTCGATATAAAGAAAGCGATTCCTTTTATTCCTTTTTAAAGCCGAATTGCTCTGCTTCCATCTCAACGACTGTATGGAGCAAGGGAAAATCTTTCGTATCTTCTGCTAGATGTTTTCCTATATTCGGGGCCAGCTTATTCCATGCCATCGGGTTAGCGGCGATAGATTGGAATAAAGCCACTTCATTTGTTGTCCACATCCTTAGTGATTGAATGTAGTCAAGTGTCAATTGAAATCCAGGGAGGAGCTGCTCATCTCTTTTTTTCACAAAAGACGCCATCGCTTCAGCCCAATCATGTCCGTGATCCACCTGTCTGACAGCTTCAACTAAGTAAAAGGATTGCATGAAGGCATCATTGATACCGAGACCCGTGCTGGGGTCTTTACTATGACCGGCATCGCCAACCAGAGCCCACCCTTTTCCATAAGCTTCCCTGAAAAAGTTTGGCATACCGGGTGTCCCTATGATTTTCCCTTGCAAACGGGCTGACTCCATACGCTTCTCCATTCCATAATGCTGTTGATAAATTTCTTCAAATTTCTTTTCAGGATCTTTCATCATGTTTTTGAATTCTTCCGGGTGAATTTCCAATCCTAGACAATCCCGCCCTTCCTCCATGGGAAAAAGGAATCCGATTCTCCCTTCATGCAAGAAAATTTCGGTCGTAGGTTCACTCAAAGGTTGTATTCCTTCATAATAACCGTAAAGAACGGGACGTACGGGGTCTGTTTGTTTGTACTTTTCTGCATTGACCCAGTGAGCAATATTTGAATTCTTTCCATCTGCCCCCACGACTAAATCACTATGTACGTGGAATACATTACTTCCCTTATCAATTCGAACTCCTGTGACTTTGTTCCCTTCCCACAATAATCCACGAGCAGGACTTCTGGGCATGACAGTGACATTAGGGTATTCTTTTGCTTTTTCTATCAAAACATAATCCAGCTGGTCGCGTTTTGGAATAATCGTATAGGAAGAACGAGGTCCTTCTACAAAGCTCGCCCCGATATATGTGCGCATGCGGCGGACTTTGCGTAAGCCTGATTGCTCTAAACGATCCAGCACACCCAGCTCATTCAAAAACTCTGTATGCGACATATAGTGTGTTGATAATGTATCACTTGGAAAATCCGCTTTATCTATGAGCAATACTTTCTTTCCAATTTGTCCTAATAATATCGCTAAACTAGAACCCGCCACTCGAGCTCCGACTATAATTACATCATAATGATCATCCATCCGTGCACTCACCCTTAATCATTCTTTTTCTATTACCATCTTAACGAAGGACATCTGAATAGTGAAGCGGTCTTCGTCCACAATGATGAGATAAGCTTACTGTTTTTTTCCCAAATAAAAAAACTCCCGCAACGGGGAGTTTTCAACTTAATAAGTTCGTTCCTCTTCTACTTCATGGTTTTGATCTAAGATAGACAGCTTACTCGGCTTGTTCTCCTTAGCAATCGCTTCAGCCTTCTCCACAGCTGTATCGCGCTCATCATATTCATCTGTCGGAGCGACATCCTCAATTTTCACAAACCATCCAGTTACATCTTTATTAGGTACAACACTATATTGTTTCATAAATCTTCACTCCTTCATTATTGACTTAATAGACATTTCCCATTGGTGAGGAAATTCAAACGTGAAGGTAATTGCAAAAATAGTTTGACAATATCACGGCGCCCATTTATAATTTCAAACAAGTCAGACTAATCGAATAGAAACAACTCTTATCTAGAGCGGCAGAGGGACTAGGCCCTACGACGCCCGGCAACCTTCAAGGCAATCCTTGAAAAGGTGCTACATCCTACAGGTCAGATGATCTGAAAGATAAGGGGAGGTATATTATAAATAAAGCCCTCTTCTTATTAAACAGAAGAGGGCTTTTCTTATTTCCTTCCATCACCCCTGAGGATTCCTAGAACTACTTTCAATCAAGGAGGAATTTTCGATGACACAACCTTTCCATACGTACGGTGCTGAAACTCAATTGCTTCATGGAGGCCAAGAGCCCGACCCCACTACAGGTTCAAGGGCAGTGCCGATTTATCAGACCACCTCTTACGTGTTCAACGACACAACACATGCCCAGAACCTTTTCTCTTTAGCGGAACCAGGTAATATCTATACAAGGATCGGAAATCCCACAGTGGATGTATTTGAACAACGCATCGCCCTATTGGAAGACGGAGCAGCAGCAGTAGCCACGGCATCCGGGATGTCTGCCATTACCATGGCCATCTTGAATGTGGCTCATGCCGGTGACGATATCGTTACCTCAACCAACCTTTACGGCGGGACATACAACTTATTCGTCCATACACTCCCTCGTTATGGTATAAATGTCCATTTTGTTGATGGGAACGATTCCGAAGCATTCAATAAAGCAATCACCCCGAATACAAAGGCAATTTTTGCTGAAACGATCGGAAACCCAAGCCTCGATGTGTTGGATATCGAAGGTGTCGCAGATGTAGCTCACACCCACCATATCCCATTAATTATCGATAATACATTTGCAACTCCTTATGTATGTAAACCAATCGCCTGGGGCGCGGATATTGTTATTCATTCAGCTACAAAATGGATTGGGGGTCATGGTACTACAATAGGCGGGGTAATTGTCGATAGCGGCCGCTTTGATTGGAACCATGATAAATTCCCTGGTTTTACAGAACCTGATGAAAGTTATAACGGCATTCGTTTCGGTATAGATGTCGGGCCTGCTGGTTTTGCAATCAAACTTCGTGTTCAGCTATTACGTGACCTCGGTGCATGCCTCAGTCCTCAAAATGCTTTTTTATTGCTACAAGGTTTAGAAACCCTTCATTTACGTATTAAAAAACACGCTGATCAGGCACTTGAAGTCGCAGAGTACTTGAAGAATCACAAGGGGGTTGAATGGGTCAACTATCCTGGCCTGACCGATCACCCGACCCATCAGCTAGCTGAGAAATATTTCAATTATGGATATGGTTCGATTGTTGTTTTCGGTATTAAAGGGGACCGGGAAGCAGGACGCAAATTAATTGATCATACTACCATTTGGTCCCATGTCGCAAATGTCGGCGATGCCAAATCATTGATTATCCATCCAGCATCGACCACCCACCAGCAGTTGAGTGAAGAAAACTTACAAAAATCAGGTGTAAAAGAGGAGCTTGTACGTTTGTCTGTAGGACTAGAGTCTGTGGAAGATTTGATACACGACCTCGATTGTGCAATAGAGCACGCGACAGGATATAGCCAGCCTTATGGTACTGCAAAAAATCTCGCAGAAAAAATTCTTGTCTCTTCTCTGTCTAGATCGAATGAAGAAATACGGCAAAAGGTGATTGCTATCATCCAATCTTCTGACAAAAGTCATGGAAACGAAGAAAAGAAATTAGCAAGGTTAGGCTTCAAAGTTATTCCATTACAACAAGTAGAAGATGTAATTGATTTAACTTCACCAGTGGATATTGTGTACGTGGACCGTCTCGATGAGGAAATCCTTCAAATAGCTGATTCTATAAACCCTTCCCTCATCTGGTCACAAAAACCTTATAAAAGCGAAAGTGATCATATTTTCTCTGGGTTGAATCTATACGAAGCCATCATCACTATTCAATCAGGGAAAGACATTACAACTACTCTGGTATCTGTATAAAAAGAAAGGAGGCATCAAATATGTCATTGAAGAACCCCACCAGCCAGCCACTTACAAGCAGTTCTATAGCCATCGGATCTTTCACTTTTGAATCTGGTGAACATTTGAAGCATGTTGAGCTTGCTTATGAACGTTATGGTCCTCAAGGGGCCCCTGTCATCCTCGTATGTCACGCCTTGACAGGTAACCAAATTGCAGTGGGATCAGACGAAGAGCCAGGCTGGTGGGCAGGATTGATCGGAGATGGTTGTCCAATAGACACCAAACATTTTCAAGTCATTACATTCAATGTATTAGGAGGCTGTCACGGCTCTACCGGCCCTGCTAGTATCAATCCTGAAACAGGGAGAAAATACCGCCAGAGCTTCCCTGACGTTACGATACGTGATATGGTTCACGCCCAATATCAAGCTCTGCAAAAATTAGGTGTCAAAGAAGTCCAGGCCGTCGCCGGTGGTTCTCTTGGTGGAATGCAAACATATGAATGGGGGCTTCTCTATCCTGGTTACATGAAGCAGTTGTTCATCCTGGCTGCTACTCCCTATTTAAGTGATTATGGCATTGCCTTCAATCATATCGGGGCACGCGCCATACAAACCGACCCGCAGTTCAAAGAAGGCTATTATGAATCGAATGACCAGCTGCAAGGCTTCGAAATCGCCCGGATGACAGGTATGGTCACCTATAGAAGCAGTACACTTTTCCAGAAAAGGTTTGCACGCTCTCACAATGCTGAAACTTCATATAACATTCAATCCTACCTGGATCACCAAGGGGATAAAATTAAAGAACACTTCGATGCCAACAGTTATCTTTATCTCCTTCAAGCTATGAATAATCATGATATCGGCCGAGGGAGGGAAGGCTGGAAGACAGCAGCAGAAAAATACGAAGCAGATATATATACCATCAGCTTTGAACATGACCTTCTCTATCCTTGTGCCTTAATCAGCCATTTCGCTGAATACTCGCCTCGAGCTGAGCATCATCATGTGGATACAGACTATGGGCATGATGGATTTCTTGTTGAATTCAACCGCTGGGGAAATTGGATCCACAACAAACTATTCCAAAAATAAAATAAGTGGGATTAAAAGCGCATGCGCCTTGCCCCCCCCCGACCATCTTAAGCAAACCTTGGAGTGGTACTTTTGCCACAGCAAAGGGCTTCTGAGGGTTAATGTGACTAAACAAAGATGTCGGGACAAAACGATAACTGACACTGGGAAAACGAAGTATGTTGCCGGAGCGGCGTATGCATTTATTGCTTCATATAGAAAACCCGAACGAAATTTCGTTCGGGTTTTCTAGTGGAAAAATTCTTTTATCTCTGCCTCTTCTATTTATCTTGTTCTAATTTACTCACAGGAACCAAATCATATCCTTCATGTTTCAGATTCTTTAAAATCAGCTCAAGTGTTTCTGGAGTTTTATTATTCAACTCATGAAGTAAAATGATAGAACCATCTTCTACTTGTGAAAGGATCTCCTGAGAGATTTCCAAAGCTTCTTTGTCCTTCCACCCTTCAGAATATATAGTCCAAGGAACCGCATCCAGTTGGTTTTTATAATCCAGCGGAGGTTCTTCACCAAACGGTAATCTGATCAGCCCTACCTCTTTGCCAGTCACTTGTTTGATTATTTTTTGTGTCGATTCAATTTGATCGTCGACTTGCTCAGAAGTCAATCTGTTTAACCGCGGGTGATTCCATGTATGGTTACCTATTTCATGACCGCGGTCTGCCACGTCACGTGCCACCTCTGGATAATAACTTACTCTTTTTCCAATCATGAAGAAAGTCGCTTTTGCTTCATATTTGTCTAAAAGATTAAGGATTTCTGCAGTCACTTTAGGGTGAGGTCCATCATCAAATGTGATAGCTGCCCGCTTATTTCCATCCAAATCCCCATCGATGGAGTCCTCAACGGTAACTGTTGAAGATGCAGATTCAGGAGTTGAAGATTTTGATTTCGCATTTGAAAGTTCCCCTATCGCTTCTGCATACTCCGAACGCATCATACTGGAAACCTCTTCAAGTTCCAGATTAATGCTGGATGGTAATCGCTTATCCTTATTAAAATAAATGACTAATCCTTCTCCAGAGAGAGCGACATGTTTGTAGTTTTCAGGCTTTGGCTGTACAACTGAATTCTCTACTGTTCCCTGTTCGACGCCTTTTTCAAGTTTTTCTATTGTGAGTTCAGACAGTCGATCCACATAGTAAACATCATCCTTGAACAATTCACCAACTTCAAGACGTTTTCCGTTCTTTTTGTCAAAATTCATAATGGTTTGATCAGTAATCGGATTGTCCTTACCGATATCCATCGTTTCTTTGAATCTCACTACGAAAAATCGTTGGTTTTGGTGGAGAACCTCAAAGTCGATATGCAATTCATGCGACTCATTAGACTGTCCTTCTTGAATACTGTTATAACTTTCTTGTTTAAAGTATGTTTTTTGTTGATTCACATAGTCAACGATGGTTTGGTTCATCTGATTGTTGGGTGTCTGGGGATAATGTATAGTGATATGAAATTCATCATATTCTACGATGTCGGTTTCCATCGTTACCTGATAGACAGGAGACTCTGACGATGCAGGTTCTTCTGAATCCTTATTAGCACTTGCTATGAACGAACATCCCGTTGATAGCAAAACGGTAAACAGTAACATATATAAAATAGGTTGCTTCATAAATTTTTTCCCTCTTTATCTTAAATTCACACAACCTATCGTAACATAAATGTAACAATGACTTAACTAAATAGTTATATTCAGTTTTTTCTGTCTATTAAACATTTGTACGGACGTCCCATAATTCCGGAAAAAAACGGTGGTCCAGAACTTTTTTCAAATAACCGACACCAGAGGACCCGCCTGTCCCTTTTTTGTGTCCGATGATCCTTTCGACTGTCTTCATATGTCTGAAGCGCCACTGTTGCAGACTATCTTCTATATCTACTAACTTTTCCGCCAACTGGTATAACTCCCAATACTGATCGACATTTTTATAAACCTTAGCCCACGCAGCTTCAACAGAGGCATCATACTCATATGCTTGCGTATAATCACGCCCGATAAGATCAGGGTTTATATTAAAACCTGCTTCAGAGAGTTTTTCAATCGTAGCATCATAAATGCTCGGAGATTCAAAAGAATCTAACAATTGTTTATGTAACTCAGGATTCTTTTTATAAATCTTCAATACATGAGGGGTCTTATAACCTAAAGCAAATTCAATCATTCGATATTGATAAGATTGGAAACCTGAGGCTTGGCCCAACTGGTCACGGAATTCCATATATTCTGCCGGGGTCAGAGTCGATAATACATCCCAAGCTTGAATGATTTGCTTTTGGATGCTAGAGACCCGTGCCAGCATTTTAAATGCTGGTTGGAGCTCATTCTGACGTATGGCATCAATGGCTGCATAAAGTTCGTGCAAAGTCAGCTTCATCCACAGTTCACTCACTTGGTGGATAATGATGAAAAGCATTTCATCATGATGGGAGGAGAGACGGTTTTGCGCTGCCAGCAACTCATCCAAATTCAAGTATTCCCCATAGGTCATCCGCTCCGCAAAATCCGTATGGACATTTTCGTTTTCTTTGTTATATCGATCACTCATACAGTCACTCCCTATTCTAATACGCCACGTTCTGGAATATTGTTATATGTCATTGGCAGAAATTCGGTATGCACCGTTCCTTCGTACATAAGTATTGTACCAAACAAAGGATGTTCAACATGAACATGGACACGATAAGCGTCTTCGGTTTCATCATAGTGTTCATATAGCGCGGTTACAGGGCTCGGCAAAAATCGTTCACCTTTTAGATTCAGTGCCTTCGACTCCATATAAAGACCACCTGCTGCTGTTACATGCAGATCGAGTTCTGTTTGGAGGACTCCTGTTTTACCAAGACAGTCAACAATCTTCTGCTTTTCTTCGTCGAACCTCATCGCCGCATCGAAGCCACGGATGGAATAAGGGAAAAAGAAACGGCGAATCCAGCTGATCGTCTCACGTCCCTCTTCATCTGTATACACATAATTCTCTAAAGTGAATGGCACATCCTTGCCACGCTCAGCAAAAACGAGATGATCTCTTGCTCCTATTTGCAATAAAGGTCGTAAAAGAGGATGAGTCCCTCTGATTTCTGTCATTCTTCCTTGACCTAAGATCATCAGGTTTTGCTTACTTGTCAGACCATACTTTTTTTGCATCTCTGGGTGAAGGCGGTGAAAATTGTCTCCTAATGCTTTGTGGTAAATCGATTTCATAGTTGGTCCCCTCCTTATTAAGCAACACATTCCACTTAGATTTTACGTTCATATTTTATTATTTCGTGAATATGATTTGATTTAGAAACCTATCTCATTCATGTAAGTATGTATGGGTATTATAGCATAAGTAACCGCTTTCCTTTTAGGGGTTGCAGATAAAAATAAGACCTGCCTGACCAGCAGGTCTATATCCACGCGTGGGTAATCCGTCAAGGAAAGAACGGAGCTGAACGCTTACACCACTTTTCCGGAAGTGGACGGATCAGTACCCTGATTCTATTTCACATAACTTCTTCTGCATAGTCACTGATGGAATAACCCCTTTGTTGTTTCATAAGCCATCCTTGCTTTTCTAATTGATTGAATAGTTTTTGGATGTGTTTTTCGGGCCAGTTGGATAGGAGTCCGAACCAACGGGTTTCATGTAAATGTAAGGTACGGAGTTTGTTCGTCGCTTTACCGGCAAGCATTTGTACTAAAGTGTGAGCAGGGTAATCCGAGCCATAATAATAAATCAGATCTAAGATTTGCTGGGTATAGGCATAGGTGAGTGGCCTCCCCTTCACCGTTATGATGATATCATCATCCCCATACCGGACTTCTTCTAATTTACTTTTGAGCTCTTCTAAAACATGCCTTGTGATCGGATAGACATGTTCCGGTACGACCTTTTTCCACTCTCGGAGCTCTTTGAACATTCGCACATCGTCCATGACCACTCTCGATAACCACAGCAATTCCGATTTACTGGATTGGTCCGGAATTTGGGTGCGGCTCATTTTATCATACATATAGAGCAGCGGATATAATTTGAGGTTTTCTTCTTTCCTTTGATAACGCTCAATCTGATGGATGACCTCAAGACTTTCTTCCAGTGTCTTACGAGCAGACGAAAGCTGTTTCTTCAATGCCTTCAACTGGACAAGTTGTTCTAAAAGCCGCTGATTCTTTCTGGCAATTTCATTGAATTGTTTTTCAATTGTCACCATCCGCTTCTCCGCGCGCTCCACATCATACTCTTCCATGAAACTGACTTCATCTTCATCCACATGATAGAAAAGACAGAAATCACAAGATTCACAATAACAGCAAATGGAGCGGTGTTCAGAATCGAATTCAAGGATTTTTTGATGGGAACAGCTACTTTCTCTCCCTCTCAACCATTGTTCAGGTAAGGAGCGGAATGGTCTCATGACGATTTCAACCCGGTGACGCCAGTAAGCGATATCTTCAGGATAATTCAACACAGAAATCAGGGAAGACTGATTCATCCCCTCAACAGCATCAATCACTTTCCTTTTTTCATGAAATAGCTTTACAATCGGATGTGCATGAAATGCTTTGGAGATTTTTTGAAGCCAGTATTCTCGCTCATGCTCACTGATATGTGATAAAAACAGATAGTCCTCAAGCACTTCTCCTACATGTTTACCTAGTTGCTCAGAAGAAAGCTGGGTAAAATCTGTTTCATATAATAATTCTTTTTTCAAAGGCAGTCCATGTTCTTCAGACAAGGACCCCCATAAAAACAATTCTGGGCGCAACAAATGTGGATGAATGGTTTCTTCTTTTTGTAAAGAAACCGGCAGGACAGCTCTTCCCGATAACCCCAAATACGGGCGGATAGCAGAGACGTCAAGAGCTTTGTCTTTAATTTGATCCACGATGGCGTCGTTCAGCCTGGATAATAACCCCCGTTCAAATTTATGTCCGATTGATCGAATCTGCTTATTCTTCTTTCCAATCGGCGCAAGTACAATATACGGGTAACGTTGATCCTGGTAAGCAATCCTCTTCGGCAGTCCCATAATGATTCCCCTTTGGATAAGGATTTACTACTATTATAGAAAAAGTATTACAATGTACCAATAAATATAAGTAAAATGGGCGTCAAACCGTTAAAATTTCCACGGAATACCCAATGAACAACCCTGTTTCAATGATACCGGGTATAGCACTTAACTCGTCTTCCAAGCGATCACCTATGTTATTGAAACCCACATCCAGTATCACATTGCCTGCTTCAGTCAGGACAGGGCCATCTTTTGATTGAGCCATTCGCAGACGAACATGCTCAACCGGAAATCGTGTTAACTTCGTCTCCACCAAATGGATGGCACGCGGGTCCACTTCTACAGGTACAGTGAATTTCTTTCCCAGTTGATGAACACGCTTGCTTTCATCTATTAAAATATACGTTTTAGATGAGCTCGCCATCACGAGTTTTTCTGCAAAAAGCGCCCCGCCCCTTCCTTTAATTAATCGGTTGTTTTCATCGACCTCGTCTGCTCCATCGAAGCCCCAATCCGGCTGAACCGAAATAAGCGATGAAGTAGGCAGACCAAAATAGCTGCAGTTCATTTCCGCTTCCTTGGATGTTGGAATAGCGGTCACATTCATCCCTTCATTTCGGACCCTTTGTGTAATTTTTTCCAAAGCAAGGTATGAGGTCGATCCAGAACCAACTCCGATCACATCACCATTTTTGACATATCGGCTGACCTCATCAGCCACCTTCTCTTTGGCTCTCCGATTTGAAATCTCACCTGACCATGTCGCCTGAACAGCTAAAGAATTTTTCCAATTCACGTCCATCACCTCTTCTTCTTTGGTATTCCCGAAAACAAAGAAATCCAAGCACCCGGAGATCAAGAAAATGAACAAATGAAAGCAGAGATTTTAGAGCGGATTTTTTTGTCATTTTATATGATTGTTCACATAAATTGAATAGAGTATGTAGTTCTCAAATCAAAGAGGGGGATGGTATGAAAAAACTTTATTGGAAGCTGGTTATTTTTTACCTGATTCTCATCCTTGCTATGGTGTATGTCATGATGGTCCAATAAAAAACTCGACGAAAAGACGTCGAGAATTCCTAATTCACTAAATTATGTTTGAATGCATAAATGACCGCTTGAGTACGGTCAGAGACTTCCAATTTACCAAGAATATTACTTACATGGACCTTCACTGTTTTCAAGGCGATAAAGAGCTGTTCGGATATTTCCTGATTTGTTTTCCCTTCAGCCATCAACAATAAAATTTCTTTTTCTCTACCCGTCAATTGATCATGTAAGTCTTCCACATGAGGGGAGCGCATTTTTGTCATGATTTTACCTGTTACTTCAGGTTCTAAAATCGACTGACCCTCATATGTAGAACGAATGGCCTTTGCAATTTCCTCAGCCTTGGACGTTTTCAACATATAGCTCGTCGCTCCTGCTTCTAAGGCAGGATACACTTTTTCATCATCTAAGAAACTGGTAACAATAATGATTTTCGCTTCGGGCCATTGAGTTATGATTTGCTTTGTGGCTTCAATTCCGTCCATCCGCTCCATCACTAAATCCATAAGGATGATATCAGGGCGGTGTTCAAGAGCCATCCCAATCGCCGCTTCACCATCGTCAGCCTCTGCAATGACTTCAATATCTGGTTGTGCTGATAAGTAAGCGGAAACACCAATCCTGACCATCTCGTGGTCGTCCGCAAATAAAACTGTAATCAAGATTCTTCCCCTCCTTTTTTCCGATATGGAACTTTTACTTCCAATCGGGTGCCTTGACCTTTCAAACTGACGATTTTCAGGGTGCCCCCCACTTCAAAAGATCTCTCCTGCATGTTCTGCAACCCATAGGAGCTGGACTTTCCTTCTTCCACATCAAAACCGACCCCATCATCTACTACACGGAGAATGATGTTATGATCACGTTCAATCAACATGACATTTAAAGATGTAGCTTTCGCATGTCTCAAAGTGTTGGATACAGACTCCTGGAGAATCCTGAAAAGTTGGTCTTCTATCCCTTTATCCAACGTCAGGTCTTCTATCGACCAATCAATATCCATGGGTACTTTTTGCGTAAGTTCATATAGAAGTTCTTCGACTCCTTCAGATAATGACTGATTTTTCAGCGCTACTGGCCGTAAGTGTAAAAGCAATGCTCTCATTTCCAACTGTGATTGATGAATCATTTTTTCCACCATCTGCATTTGCTTCTTTGTCGCCTGCCAATCTTGAGAAGATGTCTCGTTTATTGCTGACATCATCATAGATGCTGCAAACAATTGTTGACTTACAGAATCATGAAGCTCTCGAGCAAGCCGGTTCCTTTCCTGGACAACTACCTCCTGCAAACTCTTCTCCCGGTCTTCTGCTCTCTCTGTAACCATGCGTTGAGCAAGCTCGGTTTGTTTAGCCATTTTCTCTTCAACCTGTTGTATTTTATCTTCAATTTGCTTGATTTCATTCAAATCCGATCCTTCATACACCATCGGATTACCTTTGACTAATTCGCTTAACTGATGCTGGATGACATGGAGCTGACGGCGCCAAAACCAACCTTGCGCAATCCCGACTACAAACCCAGCCGTCACAGCTAAGACAAGAATTAAAAAACCAAACGGCAGGTCCAGGACACGGCGATTCCATAAATCAGACCACGAACCTACCGGAAAGGCGAAAAAAGTGATACCAAGTAATATAACCATGAACACGAGAAAGGTCAGGACTCCTGACAAAACTTGCTTTTGCCACACATTCATACTCGCTTCACCTCAAGATCTCCAGAAACCATCGATGTAATGATTTTCACCTTCGGCTTTACATGGCGGTAATCTTGTGTCTGATAAGACAGAACTTGGTTGAGTACTTTGTTTTTTCTGTATTGGAAAATGGACGCTCTTCCGATCAACGCACTGTGATGGATGCTCACCTCTACCTCATAAGGGATGTAGATGGTCAGATTCCCAACAAGATGACGGATGGAAATAACTGCTTCATCATGCGGCAGCACGGTTTGACTTAAATCTACGACTCGATCCCCAAACCCTCCATGGATATTGATATCCTGCCATTCATAAGAATGATCGGGAGTCATTTGATCTCCGAAAATTTTTTGAGATAACAACGGTTCGTGATGCGGCATTTCTTGATGTTTATCAAGAATTTCAGGAGTGATGTGCTCTGGCTTTTCCCGGGATTTAAAGTAATTACGAACGAACAGAAAAATGATCGCAACGAGAAGGAATCTGACTGCAATCATGCTGAATATAGTGAAAACCAAACTGATTAAACCTACCCAAAACAAAACTTTACGCCATAGAGGCGCATAGTTTTTCCAGCCAATGTACATCAATATCCCGGAGAATAGCAACGAGAAAACAAGGCCGCCATTAAAGAAGACGATTTCAACGACAAGGAGAATCACCCCGATGATTAAAATCGTGTTGATCGTATCTGTTGTTAGTCTTTTAAGCATAAGGGTCATCCTCCTTTCCGTCTCTCTTGTGTATAATAAAAGGCGCAGAAATCTGCGCCTTTATCATATCACGATTTCTATTTAGCTGGTACTTCTTCTGTATTCTTCATACCATGTTCTAATTGTGCGATTTTACTATCGAATGTATTGTGGTAGTAGGCACTGTTCACCTTATACTCTAAATCTTCAATATACCTGTCGATTTCTGAGAACCTGGAATATGGCTTGTCCGAAGCATCCTCTATCACCTGATTCATACGGTGATGAGCTCGTGCGATATTTTCACGTCCCATCAATTCCATACGCTTCAAGTGCATGTCCTTCAATTTATGCTTCATTTCTTCGTATTTTCTTTCTAGCGCCTCGAGCTGTTCAATACTTTCAACCCTTGATTCCTTCAAACGTTCAGCGCGGGCTTCATATTCTTGCTGCTCTTTAATTGCGAATTCATGCATAGTCGTTTCCCCAGCTTTTTCAGCGACCTCTGCCTGGCGTGTACGCTTGTCTGCCATATCCTGAGCTTTTTGGTATTCCCGTGTAAATTCATCCTTCAGACGATATTGACGTTCTACCAGCTTTCTCACTTTTTCCGTTTCCCTTTCGCTTTCTCTAAGATACTGATTCAACATCGCTACAGGATTTTTCTGCTCCTTTTGATCCAATGCATCATGCAAATCTGCAGAAATCGAATCTTTCAAACGTGTAAATAAATTAGTCATTCAAAATCTCTCCTTCAGAAAATTATTTGTTCATTTCTGCCCACTGTTTTTCAAAATTCGTGAACGGATCATCTGATTTGGGAACCGCTGCTTCTTTTTGGCTTGTCCAATTTTTATAAATCAGATAAAGTCCATAAGCAGCCACCAATCCAATTACTGCAAAAACATTAGACACAGCCACACTCAGAATGATCAACCCGGCGATCATCCAAGCGATCTTACCGGCTGTAGAATCTGTCTTCATAAATTGTTTGAACACAACATAGAGCAACCACACACTCACGCCTAGTAAAACCATTGGTCCAAGGTTCGCGAGCAATATACCAAGAGCTACCAGCCCTGCAATGAATAGCAAAAACTTTTTCATCTTTTCCCTCCTCGCTGTTTTCTTATATCTATCATATCGATAACAAGATTTTGTCGTAATGAGCCTGAGATATATTTTCACCTAAGACCAGAGGCTTAGAAGCTGGCAGGCCAGCTTTTAAACCCTCATAGAGAGCACGGGAATCTTAGGGAGGGGACAGAACCAAATATGTTGCCCTATGAGATTCCAGCTCCGCTATCCAAATCCATAAGCCGCCCAGTGGAGGCAACTGAAGAACTGTAACTTTTTAGGTAATGAATCAAATAAAGAAGCCGAGTTGGACGATTTTTTCGTTCAACTCGGCTTCTTTTATTATTTCGATGAAACACTGAGGCTTTTACTCCTCCATGAGCTTCTATGGGTATTTCTCTTTCATACCTTCATTTACTATGCAATTCATCTTTCGTACGATTTTGAGCGGTTGCGCAATCACTTCTTATGAAGAAAAATAAAAAGTTGATTCCACTATGAGCGTTCGGTGGTGACGCCTGCGGGAACAGCGCGAGCCGAAGATTCACTTGGTCAAGTGTTCTTCTTGACCAAGTTAGCTGAGGCCGTGCCCACGGCAAGCATCCACCGACAAGCGATTCGTGAGAAGCAACAACAAACTTTTACAGCTCTTCTAGCATGGAAAAGTTTTTTTCAGTGGCGACCTCTTCTTTTACTCAATTATTCGAAGCTCTTTTGGTGTTTTCGTTAATGTTTCATACCCATTCTCTGTAATGAGCACATCATCTTCAAGGCGCACCCCACCCACGGCAGGGTCATAAATACCCGGCTCAATTGTGTAGGTCATTCCTTCTTTCAATATGCCGTCATTCAAATGACTCATAGATGGGAATTCATGGACATTGATCCCTAGACCGTGGCCGATTCTGTGTGGAAATTTATCTCCATAACCGGCTTCAGTAATGACATCACGGGCTGTTTGGTCTAGATCACCAATACGTGTTCCCGGTTTACTGATAGCTAATGAAGCTTCCAGGGCTTCACGCACTTTTTCATAAATCTCTTGTTGTTCATCACTGATAGAGCGATAGGCGAAGGTTCGTGTGATATCTGAAGTATAACCTTTCCACACCACACCTAAATCGAACAATACGAAATCCCCGGCTTTCAATTGGCGATCTCCCGGATTTCCGTGCGGTTGGCCAGATTTTTCTCCAAAGAGGACCATTGTTGAGAAAGACATTTCAGCAACGCCTTTCTTCTTAAGTTCATATTCTATAGCAGCTAGAACCTCCATTTCAGTGACGCCTTCCTGCAAGGCTTCTGTTCCTACTTTCACACCAAAATCGGCAAGTTCAGCCGCTTCTCTCATGATGCTGATTTCTTCAGAATCTTTTACAACGCGCATTTCATTTAACTGACCTTCGACATCTTTAATTTCAATGTTTTCGAAGAGGCCGAAGAACGATTCACTTCTCCCATATGAAAGGACTTGTTTTTCAATTCCAACCGTATGGATATCTGTCAAACCCTTTTGGTTCATCAGCTCTTTCATCATATCCCACGGGTTCTCATGGTCAGCATACCCAAGCACATCATACTTCCAACCTGTATCCCGGATCTGCCCTTTTTCCATGCCCGGTAAAACAGCAATCGGATCGTCCTCCGGGAAAACAAGCAGCCCTAACAGTCTTTCGTGAGGATCTGTATGAAATCCTGTCAAATAGAAAAAGTTTTCCGTAGAATTGATAAATGCTGCATCCACACTATTTTCCTTTAAATAATCAGCGAATTGATTTAATCTATGTTCCATCGAAAACACTCCTTTCAGTAAGTACATTATTTATCATATCTCAACATCCTCGGCAATCCAAATGACACAAAAGTATGACAAAGCCAAGTTATGATGAACGTTTTAAGACATTTTCCATTTTTGATTTTCATTTGTAAAAGCTTTCGATATAATGACGTAAGATGATAGAGGATTGAATGGAGGTTTAAATAATGGATCGCACACGTTTTTTCGTCCGAGTGGCAGCCATTTATGCATTGATCGGAGCCTTTATGGGATCCCATATGGCTGGGGGTGGAGGCTTACAATTAAGCGCTATCCACGCACATATTTTAGTTGTCGGCTGGCTTTCCCTCTTCGCTTTCGGCATTTACTATAAAGTCTTCAAAATACCTAAAGATTCCAAACTGGCTAAGGCTCATGTATGGACATCTTTCTTCGGAGTCTTCGGCTTGACGGTGGGCATGTGGCTATATTACACACAACCGATTGATGGTTTGAGTGCTTTTAATACCGTTTTCTTTATTGTCGGTGGTACAATTTTGTTAGTCGCATTTGCGTTATTCGCTATCATGACCTTCCTATACGGAAAGTTCATATCAGAAGATGCCTAAAAGAGCAGGGCCTAAGCCCCGCTCTTTTTATATTCACCCCTTTTTTGAATTCTAACCCTTATTTACTTCAATTACGAAAATAGGAAAGGAAATTGTGACCTCTTTCTCCATATACAGGTGAAATGCCATTCACTCCTTCATGAAAAATCCTTATATTGGCAGCATGGACAAGGGCCACGGCAAAGTCCTCCATGCCCCTTATAAACCGCCATTCTCTCATGATATTGGTTATTCCGGTGAAAACCGTATAAGTCTGTCATCTTTTTCATCAGCGTTTCCACGTCCGTCCGTATTGTTCGTAATAAAGTAAATTTCGCCTTCAATAACTTCTACATCTCTTATTCTTCCATAGCGGTCAGTAATTATTTCAGGGTCCTCTCCTTGCTGAGAGATTCTTCTTAACGCTTCCCCTCTCAAAGTTGCTACATAGAGTTCTCCATCAAAAGCGCTGAGACCTGATGGCGCCCACGTACGATCTCCCGTTTGATAGAGTGGCGACATCATTCCCTCATTCTTTTCTTCACCAACAATCGTCGGCCACCCGTAATTCTTTCCCGCTTCGATTTTATTGATTTCATCATGATTATTCGGGCCATGCTCTGATGAAAACAACTCACCTTCGCTATTCCAGGTAAGCCCCTGGGAATTACGGTGACCATAGCTGTATAGGAACGACCCTTGTACCGGATTATCTTCAGGTATTGTTCCATCTATATTCATCCGGAGAATTTTCCCTGCTAAACTCTCCCGCTTCTGACCCAGATTTTCCTCGGAAGCATCACCAGTAGTTATATAGAGTTTACCATCAGGACCAATTTCAATACGCCCCCCGTTATGATAAGGGGCACCTGGAATTCCCTCCAAAAGTACTCCTTTCTCCCGCCATTGACTTTCTCCCTTTTCAATAAGTACAACCCTGTTTTTAATGACTCCCTCTTCCTGATACGTATGATAAATGATCGCCTCTCCCTTCCGTTCAGGGTTAAGGGTAAAACCAAGCAACCCGCCTTCTCCGTTTTGCAATATTTCTTTTTCCGTCTCGACTGGCAAGCGTTCTGGATCATCACCATTACTCCAGGAAACAATGTTACCTGGGCGTTCGGTAATGTAAAAGACGTTCTCGTCATGTTCGATATTCCAAGGAGTTTCTAAGTTACTTTCGACAGTTTGAAACCTTTCCCCCTTCAATTCCGCCTTTTCCTGCGGAGGCTCCTCTGAACATGAAACCAGCAACACGACCAATAGTAAATACCCTGCATATTTCACTCCTCACCCCAACTCCCTTCTTTCCTCTTATTTTAGCAAGTATAGTAGAAGGATTGAAAAGATAAGAAAGAATAAAGAGACTGATGATGTTCCGCCAAGATTTACAACTTCCTATTTCAATGCCGCAAGATTCCATCAAAGAAGAAGCCGAGTAGGACGATTTTATCGTTCAACTCGGCTTCTTTATTTCGATGAGACATTCAGGTTCTTACTCCTCCATGAGCTTCGTTTAATATTGACGGTGAATATCGCCACCGGCCCCTGTCCCTATACACGAAGAGTAATTTTCTTTTATAACCCAGCGGATCTGTTTTTCATCATGCTGCCTGACGCAGTTGTGTCCGATGCAACACTGACTTTTCCAAACGATAAGCAAAGAAACCAGCACCAACTGCTAATACGGTATCTTTAATTAAAAATGGTATCATACTGGACCACGCTAACGTGAAACTTATCCCTTCACCACCGATCCAGAAATTCAGAGCGAAATAAAACCAGTTCACTCCTATGAAATAATTGATAATAAGTCCTGCAAAAGCTGCCCCGATATACATAGGTAATTTACGATTGGATTCAGCAAGCTTCCCTACTAAATAGGCTAAAACAATAAAAGATACAATGAATCCGAATGTAGGGGAAAACAATATGGATACCCCGCCTTTGAACCCAGCGAATATAGGAGCACCGATCAACCCAAGAGTGGTGTAGACGAGGAGTGAGAAAAACCCCAATCGGCTTCCCAGCACAAGCCCTGCCAATATAGCGAAGAACGTTTGTAACGTTACCGGAACGCCCATGACCTGTAAAAATGGCATAAAAGCAGTAATGTTCGCTCCAACTGCCATAAGTGCTACGAAAAGGGCTCCCAAAGTAATATCATATGCAGAAAAATGAGAACGCTTCATAAGTATTTTCCTCCCAACGTTATATCTCATCTATTAAGATACGGGAACCGGCCCTTAAATGTCAACTAAAATTAATTAAAGTTAACAAAAGGGTACCTTCTTAAAAGAGGTTACTGAAGAACTGCATTTTTTGAGTTAGGCATCAAAAAAGAAGCCGAGTTAGACGCTTTTATCGTCCGACTCGGCTTCTTTTAATGGACCACAAAATCACTCTTTTCAGATGGGCCACTGTTGCTTCCAAAATGAGCGTTCGGTGGTGACGCCTGAGGGAACAGAGCGAGCCGAAGATCCACTTGGTCAAGGAATCTTCTTGGCCAAGTTAGCTGAGGCCTTGCCCGCGACAAGCATCCACCGACAAGCGATTCGTGAGAAGCAACAACAAACTTTAACAGCTCCTCTGGATGGAGGAGGGTTTTTCAGTCGCCTCTCTTAAAAGGGTGTCCTTTTTTTAGCATTACGGCTTATGGGAGGATGGTACCGCATATAGGAACTCAAATCGGGAACAATCCCTTAAATAGGTAATTAGTTGGTAAAAATGGTGACAGATGCACAAATGTATAGTAATATATACTCAGAACAAAAGGAGGGGTATGATGATATCTCAAAAACGTATGATGGGACAATATGGAACCCCTCAGGAAACCGTCAACCACATGGTCCATACATTATTATCTTATTTACCAGTATCCATCGAACGACCGAAAATCCTCGATCCCTCTACAGGTGATGGCATTTTCACTCTTACTCTTATAGCAGAAGGCATAGAACCGGGATTACTTTATGCCTATGATATAGATCCGACTGTGTCTACACCACATTCAGATGTCAACTTTATGACTACTGATTTCCTCAAAGCGGACGTGTATGAGGAATTTGACGCAATAATAGGAAACCCTCCATACAAATCAAAAAGACAAAGCGAATATTTCCTCGAAAACAATAAGTTCATTAAGAAACAATTCGGCTCAATCGGTGTACATAATTTATATTCCCTTTTTATTCATAAAGGCATACAGGCCTTAAAACCTGGAGGGATCCTTACTATGATTGTACAAGATTCCTTTTTGACGAATGTCTTTTACAAAAACTTCCGTCATTATTTGCTGACCCAAACCCAAATCAAAGAAATCGCCCTAGCACCAAGAAGGCTTTTTCATAAAGGGAAAGCGGATGTTCGCACAGCCATCCTCACCCTGAAAAAGAAGGAAGCAGGAGAAGACGAGAACGAATCTCTGATGAAATTGATCGATCGACTGGATAATCAGTTTTATGAGACGCCGTTAGCGAAAAATGTGCAATATTTGAATCAGAAACACTTTGAATCTCTGCCAGGCTACAACTTCGCCATCAATGTACCATTTGAGATACTTCAACACTTTCAGATGCCTTACCAAAAATTTGGTGATGTCATAGAAGGTGGTACAGGGATATCAACAGGGAACGACAGGCATTTCCTTCGCAAATATGAGCAAATTGATAATTTTAAAGAGTGGATTCCTTTTTACAAAAACGGTGGCGTGAATGATGGATGGTATTATGCTCCAAAATACTTCATACACAATGATTGGCAAACCCTTAAAGAAGGACACCCCAATTTCACCATAAGGAATTCGGCATTTTTTTATAGAAAAGGAATTACCTGCTCTTCCATGGGTGTTGGTTTTTCTGCCGCTTATCTTCCAAAAAACAGTCTTTTTGGTGTGAATGCTAACTTCTTTCCAGAAAATGAAGATGATTTATTCTATTTTTTAGGATTATTGAACAGCAAGCTAGTTACATATATGGTCAGAAAGGTACTTAATCGTACTAACATGATAACATCAGGGTATATAAAAAAGCTCCCTTATGCAGCACCTTCTTCTATTAACAAGGAAATAGTAAGGGCTGCATCCCGTTCTCTTGTGAAAGAAAAAAAGCTGAACCCCCACTTCAATACTGGACCTCTTCAACGAACAATTGATGAAGCTATTTATGATATATACGGCATCTCCAAAGAAAACCAGAGCCATGTGGAAGAGTTTTGTCAGGATATTTTAGAGAGAATTTAATCATTCTTTCTGAAATATCTCCCACCATTCGGCATAATATTTCCCAGGAAATCAATTCACCTTAATATTCGATAATTTCCCCAGTCTTCTGGGAGGAGTTGCATATACTTCCGGGATAGAAAACGGTCATCTACAAGCTGTATAGCTCCGGAGTCCTCCTCGGAACGTATTAATCTTCCACCTGCCTGAAGTACTTTATTCATACCTGGGAACACATACGAATAATCATAACCGCTTCTGCCTTTTTGATTGAAATACTCTTTAATCAGTTCTTTTTCAAAGCTCCTTGGCGCAAGCCCTATACCGACCACAGCCACACCGTTCAGACGATCTCCCCTTAAATCCACTCCTTCAGAGAAAATACCGCCTAAAACAGCAAAACCGATCAAGCGCCCTCCCTCAACAAATTGAGCCAGAAAATCTTCTCTCCTGTCCTCATTCATCCCTTTTTCCTGCATGACTGCATCCAAATCTGATGTGTTACGAAATTCATGATAGACCATCTCCATATAGTGATAGGAGGGAAAGAAAAATAAATGGTTTCCAGGATGTTCGACCGCTTGATGCTGGAGCCTTTCAACTAATTGGCGAGCTGTCTGTTCCCTAGACTTATACCGAGTGGAGAGCGGGGTGATCATCACATCTATTTGAGAGGCTTCATATGGTGATGGGAGTTGCAATATATAATCATCCTTCGTTCCTCCCAGCATCTCTTTGTAATAAGCGAAAGGAGATAATGTGGCAGAGAAAAAAACACTGGTACGAAAAGACTTTGTCGTTTGACGCAATACATGAGAAGGATCAAGACAAAATAACTTTAAGGTGAAATCATCATTCACACTTTCTCCTATATAACGATAATGATCATCGACTAATTCAAGAATCTTAACAAAGTTCTGGGACTGGAAATACACATCGAGTAACGCCTCAGACTGCTCACCTACCGCTTCTTCCTGCAATATAGCTTCTGCTGCTGAAATGAACCTTTCAATATTCTCTTCCAATTCTCCAGGAATATCATCAAGTTTCCTGTGTGACCCGCCATTCAAGTGAATTCGCTCCAGGTCTTTGACTATCGCGCTTGCACTTTTTAACAACTTCCCATTATCACTCCCCCATTCGTCAAGAATAGCTTGAAAAGAATGTTTATGAATGACAGCTGAATACATATCACGGGCTCTTTCAACCAGATTATGAGCCTCATCGACCAGGAGGGCAGTTTTTTTCTTCTTCTCAGGCAGAAGGCGCTTCAATGAAACTCTTGGGTCAAAAACATAATTATAATCTCCGATTACGACATCAACCACATCTGTCAAATCAAGAGAAAATTCAAATGGGCATACACGATGCTTCCGTGCATATTCCTCTAGGACAGAGCGAGTCATTTGTGTTTCATTAATGAGAATATCGATGATGGCTCCGTTTATACGATCATAATATCCATCTGCAAACATACAGTATTCAGGCTGACAAATCGTTTCTTCTTGAAAACAAATCTTATCCTTAGCTGTTAAAGTAACAGACCTGAGTTGTAACCCGAGTTCTTTCATCTTCGACAAGGCTTCTTCTGCCGTAGCCCGTGTGACCGTTTTGGCAGTCAAATAATATATACGCTCCGTCCCTTCTAACTGCAATGCCTTAATGGCTGGGAAGAGTGTAGAGATAGTTTTTCCTATCCCTGTAGGGGCTTGAGCGAATAAGTTTCTTTTTTCTTCGATGGTATGGTAAACGCTCCCCGCAAGTTTTCTTTGACCTTCCCGATAATTTGGAAAAGGGAAACCCAATTCAGGTATTGTCTTTTCCTTTTGCTCCCGGATATATAGAAGGATCTTTGCATACGATGAATACACAGCAATCGTCTCATCCATAAACATTGCCAGTTCTTGATGCGTAAACCTTTGTTGAAACCTTTTTTTCTCTTTCGTGCTTTTCTGAACATAAGTCAACTGAACCTCGATATGTTGAAGTTGCTGTTGGGTGGCGTACATGAAAGCATATCCTTTTGCTTGAGCCCAGTATACGGGATGGCTATGTTCATCAATTTCCTCAAGTTCTCGTGCAGTCGATTTTATTTCATCGATCACAACCCCTTCATCAGTCCGTAAGAGCCCATCACAACGCCCTTGAATATTCAAGGATATCCCATCTTGGTCAAACTCGTATTGCAAAAATACCTCTTTTTCATCCTCCTCTTTATATTTCCCTTGCACTTCCTGATGTATCGCTGTGCCTTCAACTAAAGCTGTGTTTGATTGAAACCTTTCATCAATACTTCCTCCCCGATATACATATGAAACTAGCTCACGAACAGATATTGTGACACGTTTTTCCATCATTAACCTCCCGCATTTCGAATTTCAGCATATAACCCTCATCTTCCTGCATGCTTTTCCGTATGTCTATTGTATAATGTTAGTGATATAATTGTAGTTAAAACTTTTCTTTTCCCGCTTATCTATAAACCCCATATACTATAGTAGAGACACAATCAGGAGGAATTTCTTTGAGAAAATGGAGATGGGTGGCGTCCGTTTCACTCTCCTTGATCATCGCTTTCTTTATCATAGCAGCTTTTATATATACACCGGAGCAAGAGGACAAGAATCAAAACCACCCCCCAGCTACTGAAGAAGCAGCTGAAACGAATCAAACTGATCAGGAGCAGAATGAGCCAGCGGAAGACCCTCAAGAAGAAATGGACACAGAAGAGTCAGCAGATACATTAAGTGACGGCCTGCGCGATGTATTTACTAGCGTTATTGAAAGTGCCCGCCACTTTCTTGTTAAAGATGATATCCAAATTGTCGCTGTAGGTGATTCTCTAACCCAAGGTGTCGGAGATTCCACAGAGAATGGCGGCTATGTAGGAATTTTAGAAGAAACGTTCAATAGCAATAAAGAAGCGGAAACCATTAACATTGCTAATTATGGTAAGCGCGGGAACCGCACAGATCAACTTCTTGAAAGATTGGAAAATGAAGAAATCAGCAACTCACTAAGAAGTGCGGACTTAGTTCTCCTCACCATTGGTGCCAATGATGTAATGAAAGTCGTTGAAAATAATTTCACAAGTTTGAATTACCAAGACTTTGTGCAAGAGCAAGAAGGCTATGAAGAAAGACTTCATCTAATCATTCAAAAAGTGAGAGCGCTCAATCAGGACGCCCCTATTTATTTACTGGGTCTTTATAATCCTTTCGATAAATACTTCAATAATATACCAGAACTGGGGCAAATTATGGGTGACTGGAACGCCATCAGCAAACAAGTGATTAATAATTATGACAATGCAACTTTCATTCCCATCCGTGACCTTTTTGAAGGGTCTGAAGAAGAATTACTTTGGGAAGAAGATAACTTCCATCCAAATGAACGCGGATATAAACTAATGGCTGAACGCGTGTTAGAATATATAAGAGAAGACATCGAACAATAACACAGGTGGAATGAAATATGAAAAGATTTTTATTTAATAATAAATGGAGAACTTTGTTTTGGTTATTGGCGCTCGTCAATATGGGCGTCATTTTATGGTTGGTCGCTTTAGTTTTTCTTCCTAGTTCTTACACGATTGTAAATGTCGATCAGGAAAAGAAGAGCTCGGAAGCTGAATTCACTATTGTATCAACGAAAGAAAACATGGAACAGCTTGCTAATGAATATTTAGGAGAGCTCTCCACCCAAACTGTCTTCGATTATTCTATTTCATTAGATCGGAATGTAACCTTAGTTGGTAACATCCGGGCGTTTGAACAGGTTATACCCGTCAAACTCGAGTTAAATCCGAAGGTGCAGAAAAATGGGGACCTTATACTGGAACAAGAGCGTATTTCTTTGGGGCAACTCCCACTTCCTAACAAGAAAGTATTAGAATTCGTCAAAGATAATTACAACCTACCTGAATGGGTCAAGGTCAACCCCAACGATGAAAACATTTATGTAGCTGTTACCCAAATGGATACTGCGAGCAATTTCAATGTTAAAGTCGATCGCTTCAACTTGAATGCCAACCAGTTAGCATTTAAAATCTCTGTACCAAGCGACTCCTTCCAATTCGCGCAAAGAATGGTAGAAGACAACTTTTAATCCGAAGAATCCCACCATTCCTATAGGCTTTATGGATGATTGCTCTTCACTTTTTATGATAAAATCACACTATCAGTCCCAAGAGAAGGAAGTGACATTAATGCGCGTCGTCGATAACATTTCTGATTTAATTGGTGATACCCCGCTAGTCAAATTAAATCGGGTGGCTCCAAAGGGTGGAGCTGACATATATATGAAGCTAGAGAAGTACAATCCGAGTGGCAGCGTTAAAGATCGGGCTGCTTTCAATATGATGGAACAAGCAGAGAAAGACGGACATTTAAAAGAGGGTTCAACTATTATTGAGCCAACCAGCGGCAACACCGGTATCGGTATTGCCATGAACGCTGCTGCAAAGGGATATCGTGCTATTCTTGTCATGCCCGATACAATGACTCAAGAACGTATTAATCTATTGAAGGCATATGGAGCGGAAATCATCCTTACCCCAGGTGACGAGAAAATGCCAGGAGCGATCGCCAAGGCAAAGGAGCTCGTCGACCAAATGGAAGGAAGTTTTATGCCGATGCAATTTGAAAATATGGCTAATCCTGACTCCCATCGCTTTACTACAGCAGCTGAAATCAGTGAAGCTATGGATGAATTAGGCAAACCTTTAACAGCCTTCGTATCTACAGCTGGAACAGGCGGGACCATCACCGGGACAGGCGAGGAGTTGAAAAAGCGTTTCAATGATATGACGATCCATGTAGCTGAGCCTGCCGGTTCTGCTGTACTATCAGGTGGGAAACCAGGAAAACATAAGTTGGTCGGTACAAGCCCGGGCTTCATCCCAAGCATCCTTAACCAAGAGATCTATGATGAAATTTTTCAAGTGACGGATGAAAATGCTTATGATATCACCCGTCGTCTTGCCCGAGAGGAAGGTTTGCTGCTTGGCACCTCAGCCGGTGCTGCATGCTGGGCTGCTATTCAAGTAGCAAAAACAAAACAACCAGGAGATGTAATCGTATGTATCGCTCCTGATACGGGCGAACGTTATCTATCCGGAGATCTCTTCCGCTACTAAAGGAAAACGAGTTGTTTCCCAACCACTCCTTATTCTTATACAGTAACGAACCCCCCTCATCTCATTACCGGGGCTTCCAGTATCCTGCACGTTTTGTGAAATAACTTCATTTTTCAACAAAAGGAGCCCGATTACTAATCGAGCTCCTTTTATAATCGATATAAATCTCTGAATCTTAAATGCCAGCCTAAGTGATAAGAAAAAACTCGACAAAGGATGACTACAATAAATAACATGTACGTTTGCCAGGCACTCCCGACATCGATGAATCCAAGACCGATTAACAAACCTGCCATCATTGCCCAAACGGCGTAAATTTCCTGATGAAGGACCATCGGCCTGCGCTGTGCTAACACATCCCTTGTCACCCCTCCACCGACTCCTGTCAAAATGGCCGCAAAAATAATCCCACCCAAAGGAAAATCATTTGAGATAGCGAAAGAGGCACCTTGCAATGCAAAAGCAGATAAGCCGACTGCATCAGGATAGATATTCCACCGGTCCCATGTCATCACCCAGCTTTTCGGGAAGAAATAGACAATAGCAATTGTTCCTAAGGCTACGTAAAGCAAATACCCTTGTTCCCACACATGTACAACCGGAATATCAAGCGCTATATTCCGGATTATGCCTCCCGCGAATGGGGTAGCAATTCCAAGTATGAAAGTTCCGAATATATCATACCGTTCGTTCAGAGCTACGATAGCCCCACTGAACGCAAACGCACTCACAGCTAAAATGTTCAATATATCCCATGTCATATTTCTCCCCCTCTCTAAATTCAACGATTCCATTTCTTAAATAATCAGACTGCATTATTATATCAGACCTTACTTCATAAATTAGCAAAATTAATTAAATTACAGTGCTGCCCCTCGATAAAAAAATGCATACACATTTTGAATAAGGAAATCCCCCAAGAATATAAGCAGAAGGAAGTTTTGACATCTCCTATATCCCATTGTATAATTATCTTGAATTCAAGATAATTTGACTGGGAGGTATGTAAATGGAATTAAAAGGTATTCACCACGTATCTGCTATAACAGCTAATGCAAAAAATAATTATGATTTTTATACAAATGTTTTAGGAATGCGTTTAGTGAAAAAAACGGTGAACCAAGACGCCCCTTCTATGTATCATTTGTTTTATGCTGACGAAAAAGGTCGTCCCGGGACGGATTTGACATTTTTTGAAATAAATCGGGCTGGCCACACCTATCCAGGTCCAAGGAGCATTTCAACTACCTCTTTGCGAGTAAATAATGATGAAGCACTTGTATATTGGCAAGGTCGCCTTGAAGAATACGGTGTCGATCAAGATCCCCTCAAAGAGCGATTAGGGAGAAAAACTTTATCTTTTCGCGACCCTGAAGGCCAACGTCTGATGATTGTTTCCGATGAACAGAATAGAGGAGTTGCAGCCGGGAAACCATGGGATAAATCCACCGTACCAACTGAAAGTGGAATTACTGGCCTAGGTCCTGTCCACCTTACTGTATCTGAAGCAGAAAAGACAGAAAATGTTCTGACAGACATTCTGGGATTCCGGAAAAAAGGAACATATGATCAATGGGTGGTTTATGAAACCGGTGAAGGGGGTTCAGGAGCTGAAGTACACCTTGAGGAACAACCGGGGTTACAACCAGAAAAGCCTGGGCGTGGCAGTGTTCATCACGTGGCGTTCCGTGTGGATAATGAGCAGGAGTTAAAGAAATGGCAGGACATCATACAAGCGTCTGGTTTTCCTAACTCAGGAGTTGTCGACCGTTATTACTTTAAGTCCCTTTATTTCCGAGAGGCTAACCATATACTTTTCGAACTTGCTACGGATGGGCCAGGTTTCGCGACTGACGAAGATCTTGACCATCTTGGCGAAAGTCTTGCACTTCCTCCATTCTTGGAACATAAAAGAGAAGAAATCGAAAAAAACTTGGATCCGCTTTCTACGATTAATAGTAATTAAAAAAAGGGACTGGGACAAAACACTAACTGGCACAGGAAAAGACGAACATTTGGGGGGAATGGATCAAATGGTGCCAGAGCGGCGTATGCATTTATTGCTTCATAATGAAAACCCGAACGAAAAATTCGTTCGGGTTTTTTAGCGGAAAAATTCTTTTGTCCAGCCTCTTTTTTTTATTCTTCTAATCGATTTTTCACCCAGTTGATAAGGCCACCCATTTGCATGATTTCTATTTGACGATCTGAAAGAGCATGTTCAAGTTTAAGTGTCTTATCCTTACCTTTGACTTCCACTTCCACCTGAGGTGATTGTTTGATTTTATCACGCAAGCCTTTGAAAACGAGCACATCCCCTTGTTCTAAATCCTTCAAATCTGATGGATCAACGAAGGTTAGAGGCAGGACTCCAAAGTTTCCAAGGTTCTGCCAGTGGATACGCGCAAAATCTTCTACAATAGCCACTTTCAAACCGAGATATTTTGGTGCCAATGCTGCGTGTTCACGGCTCGACCCCTGACCATAGTTCGCTCCTGCTACTACCGCATGACCACCTTCACTTTTGATTTTCATCGCTCGATCATGATAGGTTTCATCAACGATTTCAAAGGTGAATTTACTGATTTCAGGAAGGTTACTGCGGTATGGAAGAACACGCGCACCTCCCGCTAATATTTCATCAGTTGAGATATCATCACCCATTTTCAGCAATATAGGCAATTCCATATCATTCGGCAATTCATCCATTTCTGGAATAGAAGCTACGTTCGGTCCTTTTACAAGCTCTACCTCTTTGGCTTCATTAAAAGGCAACGGCTTATCCAATAGCCTTGTATCTACAGTCGGTTGGTCCAACTCTTGCACAGACGGAAAATCAAAATCTGATTTTCTTGGGTCTGTGATTTTCCCTGTCAAAGCAGAAACGGCAGCTGTTTCAGGACTGCATAGGAACACACTATCCTCTTTAGTTCCTGAACGGCCAGGGAAGTTCCTAGGAGTGGTCCTCAAGCTGTTTCTACCAGTGGCAGGGGCTTGCCCCATACCGATACAACCATTACACCCTGCCTGGTGAAGTCGAGCGCCGGCTTGGAGGAAGTTCGCTATATGCCCTTCTTGAGAAAGATCGATCAACATCTGCCTTGAAGTCGGGTTCAAATCAAAAGAAACCCCATCAGCAATGTGTCGACCTTCAACGATTTTTGACACAATCGCAAAATCGCGATACCCAGGGTTCGCTGAAGAACCTACATATGATTGATAAATCGGTTCTCCTTCGAGTTCTTCCACAGGCACTACATTTCCTGGGCTTGAAGGCTTAGCTACCATTGGACCAATTTCAGAAAGGTTCAATTCATCATGGACATCGTAAGTAGCACCATCGTCTGCTTTCAATTCAATCCATTCATCTTCACGCCCTTGAAGCTTCATAAACCTTTTCGTTTCTTCATCTGAAGGAAAAACGGTACCTGTTGCCCCAAGTTCTGCCCCCATATTGGCAATGACATGCCGGTCCATAGCGGTAAGGTTCTTCAACCCGGGACCGTAATATTCGAATACATGGTTGACACCACCTTTGACTCCATGTCTTTTCAGCATCTCTAAAATGGCATCTTTAGCACTGACCCAATCAGGAAGTTCCCCTGTCACTTTAACGCCCCAAACTTTTGGCATTTTTACATAGAAGGGCTCACCTGCAATGGCCATAGCGACATCAATGCCACCCGCACCCATTGCAAGCATTCCCATACAACCGTTCGCACATGTATGGCTGTCAGACCCTAGTAATGTTTTACCGGGCTTGGCAAGCCGTTGCATGTGTACAGGGTGACTGACTCCATTTCCCGGGCGACTGAAATGTAAACCGAATCTTTTAGCAGCACTCTCCAAGAAAAGGTGATCATCAGGATTCTTGCTATCCTCCTGGATTAAGTTATGATCCACATATTGAGCGGAAGCTTCTGTTTTAGCACGATCGATCCCCATCGCTTCTAGTTCCAACATTACCATTGTACCTGTTGCATCTTGTGTAAGTGTTTGATCAATTTTCAAACCGATTTCCGAACCAGGAGTCATCTCACCTTCTATAAGATGATCTTTAATTAATTTTTGTGTGACATTATAACTCACACTGATTCCTCCTTTACAATAAGTATAAGATTTGTGTCCATCATGATGGCGATATTTTATGCCTATACCTTTTATACCCGTAATGTCGAAGGATTACTCATATCTTCCAGAACGTTTCCGACCTAACCAATAAAAAACAAGCGTAATTATGCTTATATTCTCCCATTTAAATGGAAATCTGTGAAAGTCATTATGTAAAAATCCCCTTTAAGCCAGAAATTCACCCCGACTTGGGAAACTAGTGAATATAGTTGAAATTTACTAATCGAACATGTATTCTAAAGTTAGATTTGAAAGAGAGAACACTCTGACAAATCACAGTTGATCAACTAGGTGTGTGGAAAATGGAATATGGTAAAGTACTTCGATTCCATCGAGTAAAGCAAGGGTTAACTCAAAATCAGTTAGCCGATGGAATAATCTCGCCAGCGTACTTATCGAAGATTGAGAATGATCAAACCGTTCCAGCGTTCGAGGTGCTTGAGTTACTTTACGAACGTCTTGGTCTCGATTTTCATGATTCTTCTTACAACCACCCTTCAAAAGAAAAATTGAAGGAATGGTATGAAACGATTGTTTTCAAACGTAAAGAAGAAGCAAGGAAATTGAAGGATGATCTCATTCAACAGAAAGATACGCTCAACAACCATCATTTGTATATTTTTTATGAATTGTTCCGCATTCGCCATCTGCTGTTAGAAAACGAGGTGGAGAAGGCTTACGTAGCATGGAAAGATATCCGTCAACATGAAGATACATTTGATGAAGAGATGGAGTACTACTTTCATTTAAGTTCTGGACTGCTAGAATATTATCGAGGCAACTATGACGAATCTTTTCAACAATTAATGGAGGCAAAGAACTACAGTTCCTCAATCGTACATGAGCTAGAAGATTGGGAAATCAGTGATCTTTATTACATCTTGGCTTTAAGTACTAGCCAAGCCAACCATATATCAGCCTCTGTATTCTATGTTGACCAAGCCTTAGAAATATATCAAGCAAGGTATGACTTGGAAAAAAGTGCAGATTGTCATATCTTACAAGGTATCAACTATAGTAAGTTGAAAAATTATGCTAAGGCGTTAGAGAACTTTCATATGGCTAGAAAGATTGCCATGCAAACTCTGAACCGTAATCAGCTGAATTTAGTTTATATCAACATTGGTACACTGGAATCCAGAATCGGCAATCATGAATCCGCAATACAAAATTATAAAAAAAGCCTGTATTATAATGATTCTGATACAACTTATAAACAATCCTACCTATTAACTACTATACACAGTTTAATATTGGAACATTATAGGTTAAGTGATTTTGATGGTTGCTTAGATTGGATAAATGAAGGTGAGCAAGAATTAAAAAAGCTCCCCTCCAAACCCCATGAACTACACTTTAATTTTTATAAATTAATTATTAAAAATGACCCAACCGTCATTAGTCACTTAGAGGAAGTTATAATCCCTTACTTTCAAGATAAAAAGGAACATATTTATATCATCCGGTATTCAATGGTTCTCGCTGATTTACTCGAGAAAAAAAGGATGTACAAAAAGTCAACAAACTACTTACGGTTAGCAATTCAATTGTTAAATAAACATTCTCACTTAGGAGGTATTCTATTATGAAGAAATTTCTTGCCCTTATTGGAATTGTAGCGTTTCTAGCTACAGCAGCATTTGCGCCAGGGATCCAGGATAGTGCTGAGGATGCATATCCGCAGCCATTATCCTTTGATCAAGTTTAATTTACGTGTTAATTTAGTTTTCATATAATTAGCACCTCCCCTAATCCTATACCTATACAAACTTTCGCCTCTACCTCTAATGGTAGAGGTCTTTTTTTGAGCAGATGATTCAGTACATATGACTCCTGCAATTATATGTATAAGTAAGGATATTATTTTACATAATGCAAACAAAAAACACGGCTTCGTTACAAAGCCGTGTTTGCTGATCAATCCGTTACTATTTATTTTCTTTACTCCAAGCACCATACCCGCCTTGTAAGTTCAATACGTTCTTAAAGCCGTAAGCTTGAAGTAAGCTTGCACCGATTGCAGATCTCATACCTGATTGACAATGGACTATAGGAGTACGATCAGAAGGTATTTTCTCTAAGCTGTCCTTCAGCTTTCCAAGCATTATATGCTGTGCCCCCTCAATATGGCCTTCTTCCCATTCATCAGGATTCCTGACATCAATGATGACATATTCACGATTACTCCTATAACTTTCCTCTAACTCTTCAGCAGTTATACTTTTATATGTTTCCAAGCCTCCAAAACTTTTCAACTCAGAAACCTCGACATAACCAACTAAATCATCTAAGCCAATCGATTCTAAGGAGCCTTTTATGGCTGCAAGCTCTTTTTCGTCAGCTACCACTATAATGTGTTGATTATATTCAACAATCCACCCTGCCCAGTTGGTAAATGAACGGTTGTAAGGGATATTAATGGTCCCTTGTAAATGGCCACTAGCAAATTCGCTCGCATCCCTAGTATCCAAAATCACAAAATCGTTCGTGCGATAATGTTCAAGCTTATCTGCTGGTACTTTTTCTATCCTTCTTTCTTTATTTAATGACGGTCCTTCTTTATTCAACTTCTTCATCATGGCAAAGTATGTCGGTGGTTCCGGTTGACCATCTAACAACTCTGCAATGAACTCAGCTTCACTATTATGGCGTAAGGCCCAATTATTTTCTTTTTCATAACCGATCGTAGAGGATGGTACAGCTCCTAATGATTTACCACAAGCACTGCCTGCTCCGTGACCTGGCCACACTTGGACAAAATCAGGGAGACTTTTAAACCTCTTTATGGACTGGAACATTTCCTTTGCCCCATCCTTTGCTGTTCCTTCTGCACCTGCAGATTTTTCTAATAGATCAGGGCGCCCAACATCACCGACAAATACGAAATCTCCCGTGAAGACACCCATAGGAACATCTGAACCTCCACCTTCATCTGTCAGCAAAAATGAGAGACTTTCAGGGGTGTGTCCAGGAGTGTGCATGACCTCCAAACGTACAAAACCAACATGGATGTCATCACCGTCTTTAACAAGCTGATGGTCTACTTCTTCCAAGTACTGGTACTTCCAATCATCCCCTCCCTCATCCGAGAGGTAAAGTTTCACATTCTTTTTGTTTGCTAATTCACGTGCACCTGAAAGGAAGTCTGCATGAATATGCGTTTCGGCCGCCTGCTTTATTGTAAGACCTTCCTTTTCGGCTGTTTCCAAATATGGGCTGAGATCTCTTCCAGGGTCAATAACAATTGCATCACCGGTCTTTTGACAAGCGACCATATAAGACATCTGTGCTAGATGATCATCAAAAAAAGACTTAAAAAACATTCAAATACCTCCAATATCATTGCTATATGTATTATACCCTCATCCGTATATTAAAAACATTTAAATCGCCCTATATCCTTTTCCATGTTATCACTCCACACTCCTTTTTCCTTATGTTTTGCCATTGTGGTAGTGAGTATATATTAATAGGGCTGTTCAATATTGCGTCTATAATTCAGAATACTGAAATTCAATATGCAGACCAGGAATCTCTAGTCATACAATGTTGGAACTTTAAGGATTATAAAAAAGCAGTGCGCTGGAAAAAACGCACTACTTCTCTTCAAAATATTTTGCAAATGTATCGTAGGGGTTTTTTTCTTTAAGCGAAGTTAGGATGAGATGATTGTTGCAGAACTCATTAATTTCCACCGCATCGATTTCTTCATAATTCAAGCCTTCAATTTTCGACTCAATCATAAATTTGATTTCGTTCATTCGCCCTAATGTTTTACGGCTTTTCGTTTTTGTATAAACAATTTCATCTGCTGCTCCCAGCATGTAATCAGCAATTTCCTGATCAACTTCCAATAGTTGGAAAAGTTGCTGAAGTGAACCTTTTATCACACTATCCAGATGTTCAAACTGTTGCTTCCGTAAACCGAATAACGTAAGGTTCAAGCCGGTTTCATTATTAATCAAAAGCAAGCATTTTCTACGGTTGAGGGTGATAATATTCGCATGCCATTGATGGATTTCAGGGACATTATTATATTCTTCGACATCCTCTATAGGTTTTCTCAATTCATTTTGCAGCTTTTTAGTAGCTCCAATTACGAACATTCTTTCCACCCCATTACTTTTTATTCTACTTCTATTTTAACGTTTTACTAAAAAAAAACAAAGGAGAACCCAGAATGCGGTTCTCCTTTGTTTCAGACCTTTGTACGCCGGGCGAAATCAACGAATTGAAATTTATCCGGCCTATGCCTGGATTCAGTGAATTGGAAAACTGTCGTATCAGAAAGATAGACGTAGCTTCTTATGACGACCACTTGAGAGTGACCATTCAAGTCTAAGAACTCCAAATCTTCTTCGGTAATCGGCTCAATGACAATTTCCTTTTTAGCAAAGCTTATTTCTAAACCAAGAGCTTTCTCAATATAGTCATACAGCGATTGCTCAGCAATTTCTTTCGTCAAATCAGGGATCAGGTCTTCTCGGAGATAATCTTTATCCAAAATAATCCTTTCACCGCTGATTTCTCTCGACCGCACTACTTTCCACAACCTAGAGGTTTTGTTGCAGTTCAATTGCTTCGCAACTTCTCCTTTTCCCTTGACTAGCGTCAGCTCATGCACGTGAGTTTGAAAATTCTGTCCCATTTTAATGGCCAACTCTTTGAAACTTGTCAGTCCTGAAACAGGAAATTCAAATTTGTTTTGATCTAATACAACTGAACCTTTTCCACGCACTTTTTGGATATAACCATTCTGAGAAAGCAGGCTCAATGCTTTCCGGATTGTTTCCCGTGATGTGCTATATTGTGCGCTTAAGTCATGTTCAGAAGGTAGAGTGTCACCAGCAGAAAAATCGCCCTGCTGAATCAATTGTACGAGTTTGTTATAAATTTCGACATACTTATTTTTCATCGTCCATCACCTTACTCAGTATATCAGTGACTTTGAATATGATAAACCACAGACTCGTATGGACGCAGACTCACATTCTTATAGTCCCCTGTAGAGTCACTGTAATTACTCAGTAAGATTCCTGCTTTCCCTTCCATTATAGTGTCTGCTGGCCATTTGAAAGAGGTATCCTCACCATAAAAATTATTAACGACTAACAATTGTTCACCATTCCATTCACGTAAGTATGCAAAGACTCTCTCATGATCCGGGGTCAACAATCGGTAGTCTCCATGTGTGATGATCTCGTGTGATTTCCTCAGTTCAATCAGCTTTTGGTAATGCTTGAAAACCGAGTCCTCATTATTCTTTACGACTTCTGCATTGATGTCTTTATAGTTGTCAGCAACATCGATCCAGGGAGTACCGCTTGTGAAGCCTGCGTGCTCTCCCTTATTCCATTGGACAGGGGTACGCGAATTATCCCGTGATTTTTGCTTCAGTATCTCCAGGATTTCTTCTTCACTCACCCCTTCTGCTTTAAACTCTTTATACATATTCAAAGATTCTACATCGCGATAACGGTGGATGCTTTCAAAGTTGGGGTTCGTCATCCCGATTTCTTCCCCCTGATAAATATAAGGAGTCCCTTGCATCATATGGATCGTAGTCGCGAGCATTTTCCCTGATTCTATGGGGTAGTGTACGTCATCGCCAAACCGGGAAAGAACTCTCGGTTGATCATGATTACACCAGAACAAAGCATTCCATCCGTTCCCTTTATTCATTTCCCGCTGCCATTGGGAAAGAATGCCTTTCAATTGATGGAAATCGAAGTCAGCGACAGTCCACTTATTCCCATTTGGGTAATCGACTTTCAAATGATGAAAGTTGAAAGTCATGCTCAACTCATTTCGATCAGGAGCTGTGTACTTCACACAGTGATCGATGGTCGTGGAAGACATTTCCCCTACAGTCATCAAATCATAAGGTTTAAATACAGCCTGGTTCATTTCCTGCATATACTCGTGGACTCTTGGCCCATCTGTGTAAAATTTACGTCCGTCTCCTGGTGCGACACTTCCATCGTCATTCGGGAACTTTTGATTTTTAGAAATGAGGTTGATGACGTCCAACCGGAACCCATCAACTCCTTTAATCGCCCAGAAGCGCATCATTTCATAAATATCTTCACGGACTTGTTCATTTTCCCAATTCAAATCTGCTTGGGTGACATCGAATAGGTGCAAGTAATATTGCCCCGTATTATCATCGTATTTCCAAGCGCTCCCCCCAAATTTTGACTTCCAGTTCGTAGGTTCCTCTCCATTGACAGGGTCCCGCCAAATGTAATAATTACGATAGGGGTTATCCTTGGATTTCCGAGATTCCTGAAACCACTTATGATCTGTCGAAGTGTGATTGACCACGATATCCATGATCAATTTCATACCACGTTCATGAGTTTCCTTTAATAAACGTTCAAAGTCCTCCATGGTGCCATACTCATCATGAATGTCATAGTAATCACTAATATCATACCCATTGTCGTTCTGCGGGGACTTGTACATCGGGGTCAGCCATAGAACATCAACCCCGAGTTCATTCAAATAGTCCAGCTTTTCGATGATACCCTGGATATCACCGACTCCACTTCCGGTCGTATCATTAAAGCTTTTCGGATAAATCTGATAAACGACAGCTTTTTTCCACCAAGGTTGTTCAATCATTGTAGTAGCACCACCGTTTCAAGTTTTTAAACGTCTTTTTTGCGCTTAGCATAAAGGTAAGTTCCGACAGATGGCAGGATGATGACAATGGCCATGCCGATAATGAAATCTAACCAGTAATCCGTGACAATAGAGAAAATCCCGGGTACGCCCCCGACACCAATGGAATTAGCCAATACACCTTGAGCAGAAATGTATAGTCCTGCAATGGCTGACGAACTGATTGCGATTATAAACGGATATTTAAAACGAAGGTTTACACCGAACAAGGCCGGCTCTGTAATACCTAACCACGCTGAAATACCAGAGGACAATCCCAAACCTTTTAATTTGTCATCTTTAGAAGCAGCCCAGATTGCAAACGCCGCTGAACCTTGGGCGATGTTGGACAAAGCAAGCATTGGCCATAAGAAGGTCGTACCAGTACTACCGACCAGTTGAATATCTACAGCGAGGAAAGTATGGTGCATACCTGTAATAACCAGCACACCATACAGGCCACCATAAATCAGACCACCTAGCCATGCGAACATATCGAATGTAGCGACAAGACCATCTGTAATCCAGTTACCAATGGCGAATGTGACAGGACCGATTATGATGAAGGTCAAGAAACCAGTTAACAGCAAAGCTATTGGTCCTACAAATAAGAGTTGAATACTATCCGGAATACGCTTACGTAAAAAAAGTTCGATTTTCGTCAATAAGTATGATGCAACCAGAACAGGTAACACTTGTCCTTGATAACCGATCTTCTCAACTGTCATACCGAATAAATCCCACGTCGGTACGGATCCTTCTTTAACAGCTTCACCATAAGACCATGCATTCAACAAGTCAGGGTGAACAAGAACTAAACCAATAACAATACCAAGTATCGGGCTGCCACCGAATTTTTTAACGGCCGACCACCCTATGAGACCAGGTAAGAATACGAAGGCGGTGTTCGCGATGATGATAATCATATTAGCTATCCCTGACCATTGCGGATACACATCAATGATGGATTGGTCATCCCAGAAAATACCGGTCGCTGTAAGGATATTATTAATCCCTAATAAGAGACCAGCCGTTACAATCGCAGGTAAAATCGGTATAAAGATGTCAGCTAATGTTTTGATGGCACGTTGTAATGGATTCATTTTTTGTTTGGATGCTTCTTTCACTTCCTCTTTTGACGATTCCCCGACTCCAGCCAGGTCGACGAGTTCCTTATAAACTTTATCGACAGTACCTTGACCTACGACGATTTGAAATTGACCATTAGTAGAAAATGCACCTTTTACGGCATCAATATTATTCAACTTTTCCTGATCAACAATTCCTTCATCGTGCAATGCTAATCGAAGTCGAGTGACACAATGTGTCGCAGCAGACAAGTTTTCCTTTCCACCGATAGCTTCTAATATTTGCTCGGCTTGCTTTCTGTGATTCATTTCCATACCTCCCTGGGTAATTTAGTTTTATTCACAGTCATCATCGGGACTTTACCTGAACCAATTACAGATGCTCCAGCGACTGGCTTGCATTTCAAAGGCATCACTATTCGTGAAGATGACCTGGCTCTATATTTCCAAATCCAAAAACACGGACTACTTAACCGCTTACACAAACAACAACTTGTATATACATGATCTAATTTAGATTATAATCTGTATATACAAGTTTTGCAACCGTTATCATTTTGTTAATATAGTTGGAATTCCCTTCCCTCTCAATTAAAAACGCTATAAGTGACAAACGATAAAAACTAAATCGGTAATATAAGCAAAAAGGTTTGAGCGCAGACGAGGTTATGATATATATTTAGAGTGTCGAAATATATAGGAAGAAGGGATTTCTATCCTGGACAATGAAGTACAATCCAGAAAAAATTTATGGATCATGTGGTTTGCTAACTTTTTCATAGCAGGCAGCATTACTATGGTTTTACCTTTTATTTCTCTTTATATAGAAGAGCTTGGCAACTTCTCAGATGAGTTCGTACAAACATGGTCAGGATGGGTTTTCGGAATTACATTCGTTTCTGCCTTCATCTGTTCTCCTGTATGGGGGAAAATCGGGGATAAGTACGGCAGGAAAAAAATCCTCATCATTTCAGCTGTAGGACTCGCTTTATCTGTACTTCTGATGGGGTTCGTAACGACTGTATGGCAATTATTCATGCTCAGGTTATTCATGGGAGTTTTCACCGGTTTCATTCCCATGTCCCAGGCACTCATCTCTACCCAAACGCCGAAAAATATCGCTGGACAGGTTTTGGGGACTTTACAAACAGGGAGCATCACTGGAAGTCTGCTAGGGCCGATGCTGGGAGGTTGGATTGCCGATTCGATCGGATATGCGACCACTTTTCAATTCGTTTCCATCACTATATGTTTATCTGCCATCATCGTTTATTATGGTATTCAAGAACAACGAATTGAAAATGATAATGTTGACGAAAAAGCGAGTTACCAAACAAAAGAAGTTCTCTCACATATAATCAAACACCCAGTCCTGCTGATGGTGATGATTGTTTCCTTATTTGTACAAATCGCTCACTTCAGTATCCAGCCGATTTTATCCTTGTTTGTAGGAGAGTTACATGGGGCGGAAAACCTTGCCTTATTCTCTGGAATCGCTTTTTCAGCTGCGGGTCTTGGTAATTTGATGATGGCAAAACGCTGGGGGAGAATTGCTGATAAATTAGGCTATATCAAAATTCTAGTTTTCTTACTTTTTATGGCAGGGCTGGTTTATTTCCCTGCTGCCTTCGTTACGAATATATGGCAACTGGTCTTCTTACGCTTTTTACTTGGAGTATCTATTGGAGGAATCATCCCCGTACGGACTGCTTATATCAGACAGGAAGCCCCTATTGCTATGCAAGGAGAAGTTCTGGGATATAATACCAGCATTCGTTTTCTCGGCAACATTATCGGCCCTGCGATGGGCGGTATGATTGCTGGCGCATATGGCTTTTCTATGGTCTTTTTTGTCACCAGTGGTCTCTTATTTCTTTGCGGAGGATTGATGTTGATCACTATGCAGAAAAACGAACCTGCCGCCAAACAAGTTCCCAGCTATTAATGAATAATTCCTCCCTCTTCTGTTAAAATATGTGTAAAGACCATCTGGAGGAATCTTATGAAACGTGCCTTGATTATTATTGATTACACAAATGATTTTGTTTCTGAAAACGGTGCATTAACATGTGGTCTACCTGCACAAGCGCTTGAGGGGTATGTAACCAGCCTCACTGAGCAATTCTTAAAAAGCGAAGATTTTGTCGTTTTCGGTGTCGACGCGCACCAAGAGGGAGATCCATACCATCCAGAAACCGATTTGTTCCCTCCCCACAACATTAGAGGGACAGAGGGGCGTAAGCTCTTTGGTTCCCTGCAGAGTCTTTACGAAGAATACCAAATGAAGTCCAATTTATCTTACATGGATAAAACGCGATACAGCGCTTTTGCAGGTACGGACTTGGATTTGATGCTCAGACAAAGAAGGATTACCGACCTCCACATTGCCGGAGTCTGCACAGATATCTGTGTTCTTCATACTGCGGTGGATGCTTATAACCTTGGATATAAGCTCACTATTCACCGGGATGGAGTTGCAAGTTTCAACCCTACCGGTCATGAATGGGCAATTTCTCACTTTGAGAATTCACTCGGAGCTACTGTGTTATAGGTTGTGTTTATTCATGCAGGAAAATCACTTTAATAGAAACCCACAAAGGCCTCCCTTCATTGAGTCAATGAAGGGAGGCCTTTTACATTGCCAAATTATTCAGCCATTTTTCTATCATGGAAAGTTGTGGTATAGTATTTCGGGTGTCTAACGAATAATTCCTTTGAATAAGGAGGGGGACTTATATGAAATCTATGTCTCGTCCTTCAAATGAACACTTTCGAACGGTGTTCATCTTGAGCGCATCAATTTTGATTGTTGTTATGAATACGACGATGTTCAATATCGCTTTACCAAATATATTAAGTGAATTCTCCTTACAACCTTCTGAGGGAGCCTGGATAGTGTCAGGTTACTCGATTGTTTTGGCAATTTTCACAATCACTTTTACTAGATTATCAGATTATCTCCCAATTCGAACTTTGTTAACCATCGGGATTTCAATTTTCAGCTTATCGTCATTTATCGGTTTCTTTGCCGACAGCTACCTATGGCTGCTCATTTCCCGCTTATGCCAAGCTGCAGGGGCAGCGTCGATCCCGGGCCTGTCTATGGTTTTCGCCGGGAGGTACATTCCTATGACCAGACGTGGAAGTGCTTATGCTCTTATTGCCTCTGCGACATCTCTGGGATTCGGGCTAGGACCTGTCGTGGGTGGATTGATTACAGATTATCTGAATTGGAACTTTTTATTCATCGTGACCTTCATGGTATTCGGCGTCCTCCCTGTCCTGTATAAGTTTATGCCTTTAGAACAAGCAGAACGTGGACGCTTCGATGTCATTGGAGCAATATTATCCGGTACGAGTGCTACTTTGTTTCTTTTATATATTTCAACATTCACACATTTTTACTTGCTCGGGGGCTTGTTATCTGCTGCTTTATTATGGTGGCGGATAAACAGAACAAAAGCACCTTTCATTCAACCCGAACTAGTGTTGAATAGCCATTACCGCAGAATAGTGTTCATGAGTTATATCGGTTTCACTCTCCACTTTGCGGTACTTTTTTTGATGCCGATTATGCTTGAACAAGTATATGGACACGGAGCGGCAGCCATTGGTTTCATTATTTTCCCAGGTGCCATCCTATCTGCTGTCGCCGCTATTTACGTCGGACGGTTGATCGATTCATATGGAAATATCAAAGTGCTGCTCTTATCCCAGATTTTATTGATGATCTCTGCATTGGTTTTTTTCTTCTTAGCCGGAGTCAATCCTTATATGATCATGGTCGCATATATGTTCACAAGTTTTGGTTTTTCCAGCCTATCTTCCAGTTCTACAAATGAAATCTCAAAAATCTTGCCGAATAATCAAATCGGTGCTGGGATAGGATTAAAACAACAAACCCACTTTATAGGGAGCGCTACCGGTTCTGTGCTTGCCGGTATTTTGCTGGAAATAAGTTCACAGCCCTACACAGCAGTGAATTTCAAGCTTCCCTTCGGTATTTTAATTATTTTGATGGTTGCATCATGGACGACTCTTTTCGTTTACTCACGAAAGATCAAACACCTAGCTGTTGTTCAAAAAAATGACATTTGATTTTTCTTGTAAAATTAAATATGATGAACTATGGACATTTCTGTTATAAATAACTGATATAGATATAAATATAGGAGGAATCACTTATGAGCTCAAATGATTACCGAGTTCTGTTGTATTATAAGTATACCGACCTTCCTGATTATGAAGAATATTGCACTAACCACTTAGAGTTCTGTAAAAACCTTGGCTTAAAAGGAAGAATCATCGTTTCTCATGAAGGGATTAACGGAACGGTTTCAGGTACAGTTGAGCAAGTTGAAGAATATATGGAATATGTACGTTCTGATAAGCGTTTTGCTGACATCCACTTCAAGATTGACGAACATGAGGGCCATGCTTTTAAGAAAATGCATTGCCGAGTCAAACCTGAACTTGTAAACTGGAGTATTGAAAACGATGATATTGATCCGAAAAGCTTCGGTGGAAAGCACTTGAAGCCTAAAGAGTTCAATGAACTGTTAAAAGATGATGACACGATTGTCATTGATGGACGTAACGAATATGAATATAGGATCGGCCACTTCCGTAATGCTATTCAACCTGCTGTGAACCATTCACGTGAATTTCCTGAGTGGGTTGCTGAAAATGCCGACCAATGGAAAGACAAAAAGGTTCTGACCTATTGCACAGGAGGAATCCGTTGCGAGAAATTGACAGGGATTCTGAAGAAAAATGGTGTCGAAGATGTCTACCAGCTTGAGGGCGGCATCACAACTTATGGGAAAGACCCAGAAGTTAAAGGCGAACTTTTCGACGGTAAAATGTACGTATTCGATGAACGTATCGCAGTTCCGGTCAACCAGGTTGAAGAGAAAGTGATTGCTCAATGCGAGCATTGTGGCAAATCGGAAGACCGCATGATCAACTGCAGCAATCCAGTATGCAATCGTCAATATGTATGTTGCAGAGAATGCGAAGAATCACACCATGCCGCATGTACAGCAGAATGTAAAGAGCATCCTGAGAACCGTTGGGATGTCGAGCGTAAAAAACAAATTGATAAATACGACAAAGTTAATGGATAAACCTTCCCCCTTTCTATAAGAAAGGGGGCTTATTTTTGATGCTCAATATGTAAGAAGCCTTCCACACCTACAAGTTGTTGATCTTTCAAATAAATGCCTCCCCCTTCAGCTATCCCGTAACCTTTAGGAACTCCAGTTCGCTTGAGTGCCGCTTCTAAATTTTTATGTTCGTTCCATTCTAAAAAATGTGCAGAAATAACCACACCCTTTAAAAGCCCTATTCCCGTCTTCACCACTTGAATCCTCTCTGGATGATCCTCAGGAGAAATCACACAATATTCTGGTGAAATTAGCGCCCCCGCAGAAAAACCGGCTATTGGCTGTCCCTGCTGAAATTTATCCTGCAAAATATTTGTCAACTCTGTTTTGATGATGTAATCGTGATAAGCCAACGTGTCTCCACCGCCAATAATTACTCCTCCACTTCCGCTTAAACGGTTGAGTTCCTGCTCACTATAGTGAGATTTTAACGGGAAATGGTCAGCTTCTACTTTCATTCCACTGGTGTATTTAGGCAAATAATCGACGGATCCTTCCCTTTCTATGTACAGTACTGTAACCTTAGGCTGCTCCAGAGCATTCTCAAATTTTGAGGCGAGTCGTGGAGTAAATGGCGGACTAGATCCGAACAAAAACAAATGTGTGCTGCTTTCCATACTCGACCCTCCCTTATAATAAAGCTATTTTAAGTATAGGTGGATATTTCCAGTGCCGGATTATTCGATAAGATGGCAGTTATCTTGCAGACTTGATTTCGAGATTCTTGTGGGAATTAGGGGCTTCGGGGAAGAGGGAGGGCGCTTTCCTGCGGAGGAACTGGCAGCCTCCTCGGTTCATTGTGAAGCGACCCCTTATTGTTGGACACTTTCAAAGAGGTGTCTAAAGTGACGAAATTTGGTTCAGAACTGAAATTACAAATTGCTAAACGCTACTTACAAGGATTCATCAGTTATAGGGATTTAGCGTCAGAAACAGGTGTTGATGATTCATCTATTCGCTATTGGGTGAAGTTGGTTCGACATCATGGTGATCAAGCCTTTGTTTTTCCCTATACAAACTATTCGCCTGCCTTTAAACTGGAATTAATTCAATTTATCGAACGAACGGGTTGTTCCATTCGGGAGGCATCGGCGATTTACCATATTCCTGACTCTTCTATGGCTCGAAGGTGGAAGGAAAAGTGGAAAAAAGGTGGATACGATGCCCTTCGGATGTATGAAAAGGGGTCGAAAGCCGTGTCGGAAAAGAAAAACAACACCGATGAGTCTATTGAGTCAGTTAAGAGAGAGAACGAACAATTACGTGCGGAGAACGCTTATTTAAAAAAGTTGAATGCCTTAGTTCACGAGAAGGAAAAATCGGCACAAAAGAAAAAGCGCAAGTAATCCAAGAACTAAGGCACGCATTCCGCCTCCAAGTGCTGATTAAGGTCGCCGGCCTAGCACACAGTACCTTTTATTATGCCAGTAAAAAGCTAAGCCAGCCCGACCCTGACCGCAAGTGGAAAAGGAGGGTTCTCTTCATCTATAACACTCATAATGGCCGTGTAGGATACCGTAGAATTACGGACATCCTCGTGAGAAAAAATTATAAGGTTAACCACAAGAAAGTCTACCGAATCATGGTAGCGCTGGGCATTGCATGTCAGGTGAACCAAAAGAAATACGTCTCTTATAAAGGGAAGGTTGGGAAAACCGCCGATAACGTACTAGACCGCCATTTCAAGAGTGATCGCCCCAATCAGAAATGGGTCACAGACATTACGGAATTCCGCGTGTTCTCCCAGAAATTTTACTTGTCTCCTGTCCTTGGCCTATTCAATGGAGAGATCATTTCCTACACCTTAGGCGAAAGACCGACTTTTTCTCTTGTAGAGGAGATGCTTGACCAAGCACTGGAAAAGAAGGAGGAACACGAAGATCTTCTCATCCATTCGGATCAAGGTTGGCATTACCAAATGGCTCAGTTCCGAAAGAAACTCCAAGATCACAACATCACTCAAAGTATGTCTAGGAAAGGGAACTGTCATGATAATTCAGTGATGGAGAATTTTTTCGGCATCTTTAAATCGGAATTCTTATACTATGAAGAATTTGATAGTATTCAACATTTCAAAGATCGTTTTGAGACATATATGCATTACTACAACCATCTTAGAGTCAAATCCAGGTTAAAGGGAAACAGTCCTGTCTTAGAAAGGCAAATGTATGAAAAAGCATCATAAACTATGTGTCCAATTTTATGGGGTCAGCACACACTCACTACGGGGTCTCACCTAGCTCCTTCTCCCGCGAGAGTCTCTCCTTTCCTCTACAACTCTAGCCATATTAGTTTCTCGAAATCGCTAGAGGGAGAACCTCCCCTTTATTGGGTAGACAAATCATACTTTAGTGCGCTGAAAAATAGAATTTCCCATTCACCAGCCACCATCTCCTTATACGAAAGTATCGAAACTGAGCATTCAAGATATGGGAGGTTTCATTGAAGAATGCCAGCTTTGTGGATTAGAATGTTTAAGAGATTACTTTATTCCTGTGTTCTGTGGGCAGCATGATAAGTCGAACCAATCCCGCGATCGAATGATATCGCATAGCGGATTGCACTCGTCACGAAAGACTTCGCACGACGTATCGCTTCCTCCACAGAGCTTCCTTTTGCTAGTTCAGCTACAATGGCTGCTGAGTAAGTACATCCTGCACCACTCGTATGGATGGTAGCGACACGTTCAGATTCCAATTCAACCATGCTATTCCCATCGTAAAGAATATCGACAGCAGGGTAGTCGTCCAGTCCCCCTCCTTTCACTAATATATACGAAGGACCTAAATGATATAAATCCCTGGCCACTGTTTTCATGTCCTCTGGAGTTTCAGGCACGGGGCAGTCTAGTATGCGGGCTGCTTCATGCAAATTAGGAGTGATGACCGTCGCGAGAGGCATCAAGTCCCTCTTCAAACTCTCAATAGCTTCATCACGGAGCAGTTGAGAGCCCATTTTCCCGATCATTACAGGGTCGACCACTACGTGAGGTACTTTTGAATCCTGAATAAGAGAGGCTATACGTTCGATGATATCTTTATTGAAAAGCATACCCGTCTTTAAAGCGTCTACACCCACATGCTCCAGTGAAGCGTATACTTGAGCCTCGATCGACTCGATCGGTTGTGTGAAAATACCCTGTCCTGTCTTGCTATTATTAGCCACAATAGCTGTAATGGCACTCATTCCATATACATCGAATTCCTGAAAAGTCTTCAAGTCAGCTTGAATGCCCGCACTTCCCTGTGAGGCAGAACCTGCAATCGTCAAAACCTTTGATATGCTCATCATAAATGGACCCCCTCTATTCTTTCTAAATAAATTGTATCAGAATTTATAAACAGTTTGCTATTATCCCCTATCAGGAATAAGTTAAAATGAAGAAGAAGGAGATAACTTTAATGAAGCCTTTCACCCAGAAAACCATCCAAATAATAAAAAATATCCCGCCCGGAAAAGTCATGACATATGGTCAAGTTGCACAATGGGCAGGCAATCCAAGATCTGCTAGACAAGTAGCTCGAATACTTCACACAATGAGTCGTAAGCACAAACTTCCTTGGCACAGGGTTCTAAACGCTCAAGGGCAGATTAGTATTAAAGATGAATCACTAGCAGAAATTCAAAAAATATCTCTACAAGCCGAAGGAATTACGGTTATCAACTATAAAATCCAGTTAGGTCAGTACTTGTTGAAAGACGAACTATACCACGAAGACACTTTCATCTGATCTTTACTGTACATAACGAAGGATGTGTTGAGAATGTTTGAAATTAAACCATATCCAGACCTCTCCTGGTCATTATCCCGACACAAAACGATGCTGACATGTTTGCGGAAATACGCTTATGACTATTATGTTTCCCATAACGGGTGGTTGAACCAGGCTGATACATTAGCCCGGCAGACTTACCGCTTAAAAAAGATCACAAACTTGGAAATGCTTTTCGGAAGCATTGTCCACGACCTCATTTACCAAACCATCCAAAACACTTTGAAAAACCAGCCGATATTGGATGAAGGAGCGTTTACAGATGAGGTACGCCATCATCTGAACAGAGGGTTTATCGAGTCTACAAAAAAAGAGCACCTTTGGCAGAACCGCCCAAAACATTATACGATGCTTCACGAAATCTATTATAGCCAAACAAACACACTCCCAGAGGGAAAAATCAGCAAAATCACAGACCGACTTGACACGACGGTGAAAAACTTTTTTGCCAGCCAAACTTTTTCAGATGTATTGAACAAAGAAAATATGAAATTCATAGAGTCTGAAACTTTCCGATTCATGAAAACGGACGGGATAAAGATTTTCATCGTCATGGACCTCGTTTATAAAGATTTGAAACGTAACAAATGGGTAATTGTAGATTGGAAGACAGGTAAGTCATCAGATGAGGACCGAAATCAGCTTGCCTTGTACGCCCTTTATTTAAAACAGAAACACAATATTCATTCTCTTGAGGACATTATCATCCGAAATGAATATTTGGTTGATGGCACTCATGTTGAACATCAATTGACTGAACAGGATTTAATTAATGTCCAACACCTCTACCAAATTAGTATGGAACAGATGAGGTCATTCTTAGAAGATGCCAGTAAAAACCAGCCGCTTCCGATTGGGCAATTCCCTATGCAGGAAGATCCTAGAGTTTGCGCGCGTTGCAACTACCAGGAATTGTGCTTTTCCACTTAACACTAAAAGGCTTATGTTTGAATCCTTCCTAAAGTGGCTAAATAGAGGATGGAGAGACATTACATGGAAGGAGTCGTGGTGAAAGATGAAAGTACTTGTCGCAGGAGCGAATGGACATACCGGTCGTTTGCTTATCCAATATTTAAAAGAAGATGGTCATGAACCATTTGGCTTAATACGAAAAGAAGAACAAAAAGCTAAAATCGAAGAGTTGGGTGGTACCCCTATCTTAGCAGACGTCACCCAGCAAGACGTGGGTTATGCTGTGAAAGGGATGGACGCTGTAATGTTTGCAGCTGGATCCGGCTCCAGTACGGGACCAGAACAAACAGAAGCCGTCGACCGTGATGGTGCGATCAACCTTGCAAAAGCCACAGAAAACCTTGGCATCAAAAAGTTTGTCATGCTAAGTGCTATCGCAGCAGGAGACCCTAGTAGAGGTCCAGAAGAGCTTGGACATTACTTGAAAATGAAAGGCGAAGCAGATGAATATCTGAAAACAACTGAGCTTGATTATACAGTTGTCCGCCCTGGTGGACTTACTCACGAGGAAGGTACTAGTAAAATTCAAGTTGGCGAAACAGTCGACAGAGGAACCATCCCTCGCGCAGATGTTGCCAAAACGATGATCGCTGCCCTCCAGGAACAGAATGCTTACCACAAAACATTTGAATTAATTTCTGGAGACACACAAATTGAAGAAGCTTTAAAAACTTTATAAACGCAAAAATCAACCTCAATAAATCAAAATGAACTTCCCCCTTTTTTACAATACAGCCCAGCCTTTTCTTAATAAAGGGCTGGGCTTTTTTTCATTAAAATATTTCCACACATACCCACATCATCAAGAAAAATCTTGCCCCCACTCAGATTTTGCTATAATGTGTATACTTGGCGCTTTAAAGGAGTAGTGAATATGAAAGGCTCATTAATCAAGCAACACCGCAAATTTAAGAATATGACCTTAGAAGATCTTGCATCAGGAATTTGTTCCGTATCCTACTTAAGTAAAATTGAACATAATACGATTAACGCCAGTGATGAAATCTACCGCCTACTTGGCGAGCGTTTGAAAATAAAGTTAACAGACATCAATCAGGATTTTGACGAAAATATTCATAGGGACCTTTTAGAATGGCACGAAGTTATTCAACGTCGTGACTTAACTTTGATGACTGAATATCACAATCAGTGTAAAGAAGCATTAAAAGATAATCATAATACAGAGCTGACTCATTTATATACTATTGTTAGGTCCCGTCATACCATGAAAATGAATGAAGGCCTTCTTTCCGATTCTGATTTAATAGAACTGGAGAATATATTTCCGTATTCAAACAAAGAATACAAGTTTTTCTACCACAAAACCATGGGCATTCATTACCTGTTAAAAGGTCACCAGTTTAAACAAGCACTTCAACACTTTCATAAAACTGAGGAGTTATTGAAAGCCCTCCCTCTTAACGATAGTGAAACTTATTTTCACTTGGCTCTAGCTTATTCTCAAACCCGAGCTGCTGTAGAATCTAATTATTATGCTCATATTGCGCTTGAAGGTTATATTAAGGATTTCGATTACGACAGAATAGTGGATACTTATATGATAATCGCACTGAACTATAGATCTTTAGAAATCTATTCGATAGCTGAAGAATACTTTCAAAAATTGCTCAAAATATCAAAATACCATTTGAAACCCTTGGAAAAACGGAGGGTATTTCACAACTTAGGATATATTTATGCTAATCAGGCAAGATATGAAGAAGCACTTGAATACCTGAAAAAGGCTTATAGTATTAAAACAGATGAAGAATATTTTTATGTAAATACTATTTATTTGTTTGCCTCCACTTATTTCTATTCAGGTAACATTGATGAAGCATGGGAACATATCCATCTAGGTGAAAAAGAAGCAGAAAAATATGACATTCAATTTTTCAGGAATAAATTTTTTATATTAAAACACACAATCCAAGACTCCCTTCAGGATGAACAGTTCATAAATAAGCTTGAAAAAGAAATTGTACCTTATTCAAGAGAAAACAATGAATATGGAGAGTATAAAATCTATAACGAAATGCTTGGAAACCTTTACTTTGATAAACGAATGTATAAAAAAGCTGCCATGTATTATAAAGAAGCTAATAACTACAGAAACACCCAGAAAAAAGACTTCCTATAAAAAAGTCGTAAAAAACATGGATAAATACAGTTAGCAACCAAAAAAGATTCTAAACACGGCCCAAGGCTTAAGCCTTGGGCCGTGTTTAGAATCTTTTTACGAGTCATTAATCAAAATGGTTCAATATTACAAGGAATAGATTTTTGCAGAAATGATTGTGATTTTCTGTAGGATTTCACCGCTGCCATTTTCCACTATACCTATAACAAGATACACTGCTTTATTCTTGACATCATAACAACAAAGTTGCAGACACGTTCCATCAAGATAACGAAATGGAATAACTCTTTTTTGGAAAGGACCACACTGCCAGACTTCTACCTCCCCATAACAACCATTGTGATATTAATGATAGCAGATGCGTGATACGAATGGCCCTGGATGCGTTAAAAAAAGCAAATGATTTTTCAGCTCTGGATTTTCATTCTAAAATAAGCTTTCTCGTTCCTCTTTCAATCGTTTCCAGTTTCTCTTTTACGAATTCATATACTATATGATCCAATGGTTTTCCTGGATTATTTGAACTGCGTCGGCAGACATAGGAAGTATCCCCGTACGAGTTGATATTGTCGTTAATTACCAAGATAACCTTCCTTTTTTGTCTCAACGATCTTACAAAAACTTTCTTGCGCTACTTTATCGTAATGGATCAATCTAACTAGGTTCTGATTAAAAAAGATGATTTGCTGCAAAATAAACAAAAAGATATATAACTTTGTATTATTGAGGTAATGCGTTACTTATAGTAGAATCTTTCATTTTTGGGGATGATGGCAATAAAAAACACTTGTTAGGTACTGAGGTTTCAAGAAAAGGGTGCTTACAAAAAAATCATTACCAACAAAGTTTTTATAGGAAGGGATAGAGTTGGTTTATGCCAAACATCAAAATAGCCCTATTGCTCACTGTTGCTTTGTTAGTTATTACTGGTTGTACCTCACAGCAGGAAACCGACCGGACTGGCCGCACTCATGGGAATTCTGAACGGCATACAATTAAAAAAGCGGAGCCGTCTTACAAAAAAAGCATCACAATTTCCGCAATCGGTGACTTATTGATTCACAAGCCTGTCTATGAGGAGGCCAAAACAGAATCGGGCTATTCCTTCACTTCAATGTTTGAGAATGTGAAGGAATATACCGAAGAAACCACCATTGCTGTCGCCAATCAGGAAACAATGATCGGCGGGGAAGAAATCAAGTTATCCGGTTATCCATTTTTCAATAGTCCATATGAAATGGGGGATGCTTTAAAAGATATAGGTATCGATATCGTGTCACTGGCGAACAACCACACTCTTGACCGTGGGGAAACAGCAATCCGCAATGCCATCTCCTACTGGAAAGAAATTTCTATGATCTATATGGGTGCATACGAAAATAAGAAGGACCAAGAGACGATCAGGGTTATTGAAACAGAAGCAGGAATCAGTGTAGCCTTCTTAAGCTATACATATGGGACCAATGGTATTCCTGTACCCGAGGGGAAAGATTATCTGGTGAATATAATCGACCTTGATATGATTCGGAAAAATATTAAGAAAGCTAAGGGGAAAGCAGATGCTGTTGTCGTAAGCATACACTTTGGAAAAGAGTATGAAAGAATGCCGAACCAATCTCAAAAAATGCTGGCCCAAATGATGGTCAATGTTGGGGCAGACGTTATTCTTGGTCACCATCCTCACGTACTGCAGCCAATCGAGAAACTGAAGGGAGAGAACGGTCATGAAGGGCTTGTCATCTATTCATTAGGTAATTTTATTTCCGCCCAGGAAGATACCTACCGGAGAATCGGGGGGATTTTTCAGTTTGAAGTAGTGCTCGAAGATGATAAAGACGAAGTAAATATAGAAAAACCCGTGTTCATTCCTACTGTCGTAGATTATGATCCTTTGGATAATAATGAAGCGGGGACGAATTTCAAGGTCATACCGATGAGCAAGGCGGAGAATGATGTCATACCGGAGTTAGAGACCCTCCATAAAGAAATCAAACAGCATATGGCAAAATGGCTGCCAGAGCTGGAATTCAAATAGGTTTTGGAAAAAAGTCGGAAGCACGTGTGCTTCCGACTTTTTACATCCTTACGATATTCTTTTCCCAGTTTTTGAACTCCAGTTCATCAAACTTAGCTCCCATTTTTTCATCATTGATATAAAACAGTGCTTCTTCTAATGAGCAATCCACACCTGCTTCACAATGAATCGCTGCAAGTTTTCGGGACATATGCAGCATATCTAAATCTTGTTCGATTTTCGTACGCTGTCCTTTTGTCAGTTCTTCAAGGTTTTCCAGAATCCCTTCAATCGTTTCGTATTTCATCAACAGTTTCAATGCGGTCTTTTCTCCGATTCCCTTGACTCCAGGGTAATTATCACTGGAATCGCCCATCAATGCCTTTAAATCAACCATCTGTTTAGGTGTAATCCCTTTCTCTTCCAGAAATGAACCTTCATGATATTCTGAATAATTCCCATACCCTTTTTTCAATAATACGACATTTACGTTTGGTTGAAGGAGTTGCAGTAGATCCTGATCTCCAGTCAAAAGATAGACCTGTGAATGTTCACTATAAATACGACTTAAGGTCCCCATACAATCATCAGCTTCATACCCTACTTGACCCACATTCGGTATGTCTAAAGATTCAATAACTTCCTTTGCTAAGTCGAATTGTGGAATCAATTCTTCCGGCGGACCGCCTCGATTGGCCTTATAGTCAGGAAACAAATCATTACGGAATGTTTTGCTTCCCATATCCCAGCAGCAAATCACGTGGGTTGGCTGATAAGTTTCAATGGCTGTGAACAAATGCTTCACCATCCCATATACTGCATTTGTCGGTATCCCTTTACTATTAATCATATAATAATTGCTCATTGCTGTAGCATAGAATGCGCGAAATAAAAGCGCCATGCCATCTACAAGCAGTACTCTGTTTGTTGTCATTTTTCATGCTCCTTTACTTATGAATACCTCTATTATAACAATGATCGGTGATTGATCGTACCAAAAATCCCGCCACACTTTTCTGTAAATTGACAATTTTCTGTTAAAATGGTAACTTCAAATAAAGCGTATGAACTTACATAGGTGTTTTTGTAAGCGTTTACGCATTTAAATGAACATTAATTAGGAGGATGAATTAATGGTATATGCTAACCCGAACACAGCAGGTTCTGAAGTGAATTTCAAGGAACGATACGACAACTTTATAGGCGGAGAATGGACAGCACCTGTCAAAGGCCAATACTTTGACAATGTGACACCTGTCACTGGACAAAATTTTTGCAAGGTGGCACGTTCAACTGAAGAGGATGTAGAACTTGCTCTTGACGCTGCCCACCAGGCAAAAGATGCATGGGGGGAAACATCAGTAACTGAACGCTCCCTGATCCTGAACCGCATCGCCGATCGAATGGAAGAAAACTTGGAAAAACTAGCAATAGCCGAAACATGGGAAAATGGCAAAGCTGTAAGGGAAACGTTGAACGCAGACATCCCATTAGCTATCGATCATTTCCGCTATTTCGCTTCTGTCATTCGTTCTCAGGAAGGCAGCATCGGTGAGATTGATAATGATACCGTCGCCTACCATTTCCATGAACCATTAGGTGTCGTTGGACAAATCATTCCTTGGAATTTCCCGATATTGATGGCGACTTGGAAAATGGCGCCTGCCCTAGCTGCGGGAAATGCTATCGTTTTGAAACCTGCAGAACAAACTCCTGCATCCATCCTATATCTGATTGAAATGATTGAAGATCTGTTACCACCAGGTGTATTGAATATCGTTAATGGATTTGGTTTGGAAGCAGGAAAACCTCTAGCTCAAAGTCCTAGAATCAATAAAGTCGCTTTCACAGGTGAAACCACGACTGGGCGTATGATCATGCAATATGCCTCTCAAAACATCATTCCTGTGACATTAGAGCTTGGTGGTAAATCACCAAATATTTTCTTTGAAGATGTCATGAGTGAAGATGATGATTTCCTTGATAAAACAATAGAAGGCATGGTCATGTTCGCATTAAACCAAGGGGAAGTTTGTACTTGTCCTTCCCGTGCGCTTATCCATGAATCCATATGCGATGAATTTATGGACCGTGCTATTAAGCGTATCAAGGAAATTAAAACAGGCAACCCACTAGACCCTGAAGTAATGATGGGAGCCCAAGCTTCCTCAGAGCAATTGGAAAAAATCTTATCCTATTTAGAAATTGGAAAAGATGAAGGAGCTGAGTGCCTGGTCGGAGGAGAGCGCAATCAAATGGATGGCGACCTCAAAGATGGTTATTATGTACAACCCACTGTTTTCAAAGGGAACAATGACATGAGAATCTTCCAGGAAGAAATCTTCGGACCTGTTCTTTCTGTTACAACATTCAAAGACTCTGAAGAAGCTATGAAAATTGCTAATGACACGTTATATGGCTTAGGCGCTGGCGTATGGACACGTGATATGAACACAGCCTATCGCTTTGGAAGAGGCATCGAGGCTGGTCGTGTATGGACAAACTGTTACCATGCCTACCCGGCTCATGCTGCCTTTGGAGGATACAAAATGTCCGGTGTCGGTCGAGAGAACCACAAGATGATGCTTAGTCATTATCAGCAAACCAAAAACATGTTAGTCAGCTATAGCCCTCAGAAACTAGGATTCTTTTAATTGACGCTGCTGCCAGCCTCTTTCACTTGTCAGTTTCAAGAAAGGAGCTGAAAGAAATGGTTGAACGTGTAAGAGCGACAGAGGACGCGATAGCTTTGATCGAAAAATTAAAAGAAAAACATGGTTCACTTATGTTTCACCAATCGGGGGGATGTTGTGACGGAAGTTCACCGATGTGTTACGAAGAGGGCGACCTCATGATAGGTAGTCAGGACGTTTTACTTGGTGAAATCGGGGACACCCCTTTTTATATCAACAAAAGACAGTATGACTACTGGAAGCATACTCAACTGATTATTGACGTGGTGGACGGCCGTGGAGGAATGTTTTCTCTAGAAGGCGTTGAAGGAAAAAGGTTCCTGACTCGATCGCGTGCGTTTTCAGATGAAGAGTATCAGGAACTTAAAGCATCAGAAAAGATCTAGATAAAAAAAGGACCTGTGAGGGTCCTTTTTTTCGTTATCAAATAATTTTATGATTTAAAATGATTAATGGAGAGTTATGTCTCATTCTTCACTTACTTTTTCTATTCCAAGAAGGCCGAAACACCACACAACTGGCGTCCCTTTACGACCGTATTCAATTTTATGATTTCAAACTCCTATGGGATCGTTTATACACTTTCACCCTTTCAGTAATCTCAAATCCTGTCTCCTCAAACACTCTTAACATCGGCTTGTTATTCTTACTGGTGGCACCGATACTATATGTAGCCCCAAACTGTTTATTCAATAAGTCCAATCCCTGTTTATATAACTGGACAGCCTTTCTTTTACCACGGGCTTCAGGCACAAGGCCAAAGTAAAAAATCCTTCCTTCTGCCTCAGTGCCAGGTTCTATATGAGGCATAATAACTCCAATCGCCCGCTCCCCTTCAAATGCCAGGTTACATGTATCGATGTAACCTGGCCCAAGTTCTTTCTCTACTCCCCTCATCTGCTCGCCCATATCTAATAAAGAGGGTGCATTCATTGATCCTTTCATTGCACGTTCCCAAATTGACTTGAAATGATCAAACGTAACCTCCCTTAACGATTTAAGGGTAAACACTGGAGATGTTTGTTCAAGATTTTTAAAGTCATTCTTCACGAAAAGCAGATCATCATGGCACTTGAAGTTACGGTTATATAAATGCCTTTCTACTTCGTCAGGGAAAGAGTCACTCAGTAAAATCGTCAAGGACTTCAAATTTTTATAGTTGGGATGCTCAATAACACTATCTGTTAATTTTACCAACTCTGTTGAAGCTAAATTATGAGTTTCCTCGATTGTGACAGAGTTCTCACCTTCCACGAATTTCACAGCCTCAAATAATTCTTCTTTCGATTTCACTACCTTCCCTCCTACCTTTTCATTTTTCTCACGCAATAAAGCTACTCATTCCATAGTATCTCATTTTACGAAATATGGAAACGCAGACTCTTTTAGTTTCCATCCGAGCATTTCTCGAGTTACGATATTAAGAGAAAGGGAGTGTTGAAAGTATGAACCGTGAAATACAATTGATCAAAAGACCAGAAGCTGCTCCATCTCATGAACATTTAAAGGTTGTAGAAACAGAACAACCCGAACCTCGACAGGGAGAAGCACTCGTGAAGCTGCTTTATGTTTCTGTGGACCCTTATATGCGAGGACGGATGAGCGATGCTGAATCATATATCGCTCCTTTCCAATTGAATGAACCGATGGAAGGTGGCGTCGTCGCTGAAGTTGTCCAATCAAAGGATGATTCACTCAATCAAGGCGATATTGTCACAGCTATGCTACCATGGAGAGAATATGCACTCGTAAAGGCAGACAGTGTCAGAAAAGTTGACCCAAGCCTCGGCCCTGTTACAACTTCTTTAGGAATCCTCGGTATGCCTGGATTGACTGCCTACTTTGGATTGATGGACATCGGTCAGCCTCAAAAAGGCGAAACACTAGTCGTTTCTGGTGCAGCAGGAGCAGTCGGTTCCACCGTCGTCCAAATCGGAAAAATTGTTGGATGTCACGTAGTCGGAATTGCTGGATCCGATGAAAAAACATCTTATTTGATGAATGAGCTCGGTGTAGATGAAGTAATCAATTACAAGAAAGAAAACATGGCTGATGCCTTAGCAAATGCCTGCCCTGATGGAGTCGATGTATACTTTGATAATGTGGGCGGAGACATTTCAGACCGTGTATACCCTTTATTGAATAAATACGCGAGAATTGCCCAATGCGGCGCCATTGCTTCTTACAACGTTCCGAACGACCAGGGCCCACGCATGCAGATGCACTTGATTAAATCTAGTGCTCTTATTAAAGGATTCACTGTCGGAGATTACCAAACTCGTTTCAACGAAGGATTTAACTACTTATCAAAATGGCTGAAAGAAGGAAAACTCACCTACGAGGAGACCGTTCAGGAAGGATTCGAAACCATTCCTGATGCATTCTTTGGATTATTTGAAGGTAAGAACATCGGAAAACAATTAGTCAAAGTTTCTGAACCGTCCTCCAACTGAGTAATTGGCTGTAGAATGAAATTCATTCTACAGCCAATTTTTGTAACTAAACCCAGTAATTAATGATATAATTCTAGTAAATCACGGCAACAGTATGGAGGGTTTACCTATGTTTTATGTTACTTTGATCGTCGTTTTTTCCCTTATCTACTACGGTTACGAAAAGAAAAAGAACTTTGAATTAAGAGAAAAAGAGATCGAGTTAGAGCAGCGGAAGATTGATTTGGAAATCATCAAAAGTGATCAGCATATCCGTGAGAGAGATCTGAATAACCTTTAGATAATCACGAAGATAGTTTACCACTTCATCCCCCGTTTAAAGTATAGTGAAAATAAAGTCTTCTCATCGAGGAGACCTTTATCAGGCGTATCTAGGCAGATCGTAACGACCGAACCATTGGTGACGATGGTCAGAGAACCACCTGTAAAGCGGCGAACCGATTAAATGAAATCCCGGTAACGATAGCAATACCCCGAACATAGAAAAAAGAGGCAAGACGAGCAACAGCTTTTGAATCGTACGGAATCCTTGCTTGATTTCTCCTTCTTTTGTAAGCATATGAATCTCATCCAATGTATTTCGACCTTCTAAATAGGGGTACTTTCCGCTTTTCTCTACTTCCTGGACAGAAACCCATTTTATTTGATTCAACCAATCAAATTGACGAAATGTTTTTTTCACATAAAAGCAAAATGGGCACTGAGCATCGTAAAAAACAATATGTTTCATAATAGCACTCCTTCTTCAAACTTTATTATTCAGTTAAGTTGACTTCCACCCAACCCCTGACTCCATTAATCATCCAAATTTCCTTACATTGACTCAGTTCTTCTTTATGGATGACTTTTTCTTCAATCACTCCGCCTTCTAACAGCTTTTCCCTGAAGGTTCCTGCCAATAACCCACATTCGACAGGGGGCGTATAATACTCATCATTCACTTTAACAACCAGGTTGGCTATCGTGAATTCAGTAAGTTGACCTTTTGAATTCCACAACAATGTCGCATCTGTTCCACGTCGCTTATGTTGATTATAGACTTGTCTGTGTGTCGTTTTATGGAATAAAAAGGGGTTCCGCTCATCCACCGGTGTTGTTGCGAGGGAACACTTAACAATGGGAGATTGCGATTCAATCGGCTTTGTTTCGATTTTACAATCTCCTGATTCCCCCACTAACATACGTACCTTATGGAGCCCTGCCGGATTTTCTTCAACCACTTTTTCACACTCTTCCAGAAGCTTGTCTCTTTCCACTGGAAACTCAAAATAGTCAGCAGATTGCATCAAACGATTTATATGATAGGGCAAAAGTGGAATCACTCCATTTTGAACCTTCATTGTTTCTAACAGTTCAAAACGAGGCCTGTCTTCCGTCAAAAGTCTCGTCTTTGTCTTTAACTCTTCAAACTCACCTTCTGATGTCGAATCCCATGTGACTCCTCCACCTGTACCATAAGTCGCTTTGCCTTTAGTTTCATCTATCATGACAGTGCGTATCGGGACATTAAAGATGGCTTCATGATTTGGTGTCATATAGCCGATCGCTCCACAGTATACTTCCCGCGGGGAATCTTCAAGATCTGTGATATACTTCATCGTCCTTACCTTAGGCGCTCCAGTAATAGAACCACAAGGAAATAATGCTCCGAACAATTCAAACATCACAAAACTTTCGGGGAGGACAGCCTCTACCGTAGAAGTCATTTGATGGACGGTAGGATAAGTCTCCACTTCAAACAAGCACGGAACACGTACCGAGCCGGGTACAGCGATTCTACCCAAATCATTTCGCAATAAATCTACAATCATTAAATTTTCCGATTTTTCCTTATTTGAAGAAGTAAGGTGTTTCTTCTGGTTTACATCCTCCTGAAAGAAACGCCCGCGTTCAGCTGTCCCTTTCATAGGCTTAGTCGTAATCTTGTTTTTATTGATTCGGAAAAACAATTCAGGAGAAGCCGATAATATTCGCCGTTCACCCATATTCAAATAAGCGCTATAGGAAGATTGTTGATTTCTGACAAGCTTTCTATAGAATGAGTAATCATCACCGGCAAAGTCAGCTTCCATTCTCGTGGTATAATTCACCTGATAAGTATCGCCAAGCTCAATCCCACGCTTAATCCGTTTCATCCCGTGTTTATAAGCATTAAAGTCACCTCTCATTTTCCAGGAGGACACTTCAAAGGGATGGTTCCCAGAAACAGCAGGGGCAGATTCGTAACCATTGAAAACACCAAACCACACTAGCGGCCATTTTGAATTAGTGTGGGCAACTAATGATCGGTCAAAGGCAGGTGCTGCTTCATAGGAAACGTAACCGGCGACATAATACCCTTGATCGAGGGCTTTTTCTACTTCTTCAAAGACTCCTTGAACCTCATTCACTTTATCTGTTGAAAGAATCTGAACAGGAGCTTTAAACACTTTTGTATTCGGTTTTCCTGAATCGTCCGCAAAATCATAGATAAGGTACGGTGACTCCTTCATACAGTCACCCCTTCTTTCTGGCTTTCACGGAAACGGATAGCTTGTTTCAGCATATTACAAAGCATTTCAAACCCATAATCTGTAAGAATCGATTCGGGGTGAAACTGAATGCCTTCAATAGGATAATGACGATGCCGGACTCCCATGATCACCCCGTCCTCCGATACAGCGGTTACTTCAAGTTCTTCTGGCATTGAAGCCGGGTTCACTTGGAGGGAGTGATAGCGAGTTACATTCACTTGTCGGGGCAAATGGCAGAAAATCGCTTGATCATCATGGGTCATGCTTGTCACTTTCCCATGCATCGGTCTTACCCCTTTTTCTATCTCCCCGCCAAAATGTTTAACAATCAATTGATGGCCTAAGCATATTCCCAATACCGGTGTACACTTCCCGAATTTTTGGAGAATTTCCTCTGAAACCCCGGATTCTGAAGGGTCACCTGGACCCGGAGACAAAACAATCAGATCCGGATTCATACTTTGGATCTGGGCTGAAGTCACTTCGTCATTTCTTTTTACCATGACCTCTGTATCCATCTGCTTGAAATATTGAAATAAATTGTAGGTGAATGAATCATAGTTATCGATGATTACGATCATAAAAAGTGGACACCTTTCATCCTAAAATAAATATATGTTCATTATACTATTCCTTTCCCGGAATGCCATAGGGTGGATAACTGAAAAATTATTATGGTAACGCTTCAATGTAAAAAAGCATCGAAAAAAACGCCCGCTTATATTAGAATAAATAGAAAGAAGTACGTCGTTGGGGGTGGATACAATGGTCAGAACGATATTACGCGCTAAGAGTTTTTGGATTAAAATAGCTCTCATCCTCACTGGAATCACCATGCCCCTTTGGTTGAGCGTGGAACGATCAGGTCTTGCCTCCATCATAGAAAAACTACAAGCTTCCCCTTCAGGTAGTACACTTATGATGGCTGCCTTCGGGCTTATCATGTTAAATACGGTCCGGGCACTCCCCCATTACTTGGGGGCTCTACTACTTGGAGATGAAATCGGGGCCCGTCTCGGATATTCATGGTTAAAGGTTGCTATCCCCTTAACCGTCATCCCCCTTGTCTATGCGATCATCAATGGGTATAATTCTATCAATTATCATTTTGGCGGTCCCGCCTTATTCCTATTACTTTCCATAGCGGTGCTTCATTTCTTAGGAAAAGGACAGCTCCGCCCTGTATTTAAATCGTTCATACTTGCTCAATTACTGTTTGGATTCCAATGGTTAGACACTGTTTTGTTCTTAACTGCCTTCGGTTTCGGTGGGGGAGAAATTTCAATGGAAGTCAAAACAATTGCCTCCCAGCTAGGTTTCGGCAGTACTTTGAGTTTTTACAGCCTTGTCTTTTTTGCTGTATTCATCATTAATGCTACGGTTTTGGCAATTTATTTGACCGTTTCTGAACAAAAAACACGAATGAGACAGGATCTCGATATTGCCCGTTTGGACATGGTGGAATCACGATCAGGAAGGGAGGCGCTTCATCTTGTCCATGATTTGAAGACACCCCTTTCTTTAATGGAAGGGTTAAATTCACTGATTCAGATGAAAACAAACGACCAGGAAATACTTCAATATACCAATAAGATTTCGTCATCCATCCAAGCAACGAGCGATATGGTATCAGAAATCCTATATCACGAAAAAAAGAACTGGTGTACACTGAAAACGTTCATCGAATATGTACGTGCCAATAAACTATCAGACTCAGCAACAATTTATGCTTTCGACCTTGAAGCATCAGAGCATATCGAGATTTTCATCAACAAAATCCGTATGACGCGAGCGCTCGTCAACTTGATTGATAATGCGAGTGATGCTGTGGAAGGGAAAAAAGAAGCCAAAGTGACCATCGCTACAAAAGTCGCTCAGGAGGGTATTCTGATTGGAGTCAAAGATAATGGCCATGGTATCAGTCAAGACAACATCGATAAAATATGGAACGCTGGATACAGCACAAAATCACACCCAGGGGTGGGCCTGACATTTGTAAAAAATGTCGTCAAAGAACATGGAGCCGAGCTTTCCATTGAAAGTGAACAAGGGATTGGAACGACATTCTGGATCCATTTACCGAAGGAGAGAGTAAAAGATGAAAATACTGATCATGGATAATGATGAATCTCTGCGTTACATGCTGACAGAGTTCTGCAAGCATGCACAGTGGGAGTCTGACACTGCTGCCAATGGTCGTGAAGGTGTAGACAAGTTTTTAAAAGGTTCCTATGACGTCATTCTCGTAGATTACCATATGCCTGAGATGGACGGCTTACAAACGGTACGGGAAATACGAAAACACAACTCAGTTATCCCGCTCTTAGTGTTGACCGTTGATGAAAGACAAGAAGTAGCTGATCGATTTTTAGAAGAAGGAGCTACCGATTTTGCTTTGAAGCCGGTAAAAGCACCTGATTTGATTTCCCGTATCAAGTTACATGCGCAAATCGCCAACATGAAGCATGCGCAAGAGGAAGATGAAGACATATTCACAGCAAAAGGAATCAGCAAAGGTACACTCCATTCCATAGCAAGTTTCTTACAGGAAAACCGCGAAGCCTACCCTGTTGATGTAATATCAAAAGAAATAGGTCTTGCATATCCGACCGTATATCGATATTTAATGCATCTCCTTGATGAAGGAAAGGTCAAACAAGTGGTCAGTCACCAAAAGATCGGCCGTCCTAAGAAATTATACAAGTGGTATGCTCACTAGAGGAGAAGTGTGTTAATCATCCCTTTACAGGGTAATAAATGAAACAGGTCTTTTTTTAGGAGTGAAATAATGAGATCAGGAAACCCGGTACTTAAAAATAACACATTTCAACGCTCTTCTGGTCAAGATCAAACCATGACTCTTGGCGGCACAGTAGCTAAAATAACGCTATTATTCCTGTTCCTTCTAGGGACAGCACTCTATACTTGGTATCAGTACTCACAAGGGGTCAACGTCACAATCATGATGCTGATCGGAGCAATCGGCGGATTGATTTTCGCTCTAATCACAGCCTTCTTCCCTAAAGCTGCGCCAGTTACAGCCCCCATTTATGCAGCATTGGAAGGCTTTTTCATTGGAGGGATTTCAGCATTTCTGGAAGGATCTTACTCAGGAATCGTTATTCAGGCAGTCAGCCTGACTTTAGCGGTAATGGGCGTTCTTCTCTTCCTCTATGCAACAAGAGTCATTAAAGTGACTAAAAACTTCCGATTAATGGTCGTTTCCGCGACATTGGGCATTTTCGTCGTCTACCTGATCAACTTCGTCATGAACTTTTTTGGTATGCAGGTCCCTTACCTGCACTCAAGCGGACCGATCGGAATCGGTATTAGTATTTTCATCGTAGCAATCGCTGCCTTGAACCTGGTCCTGGACTTCGATTTCATTGAACAAGGGGTGAATCGCGGCGCCCCGAAACACATGGAATGGTATGGAGCCTTCGGTCTGATTGTGACCCTCGTATGGCTATACATTGAAATTCTACGTCTATTACAAAAGATTCGCCGTTAATTGAATGAGCAAACAGAAAACAGTTTCGGATAAATATCCGAAACTGTTTTTTATTAATTAAAGTCGTTTTTAGCTAAAAAGTCGATGATGCCCTCTACCAACCCTTCAGCCAAGGGTAAATCAGGATCAGTATAGGTGGATAAGTTTTCTTCTCTATTTTCAGGTGCTTGCTTCAATACATGGTTCATGTCCTCAATGATTAATGTTTCCGAATTATTAGCGCTGGCTTCGTTCATCAGCTTTGCATCTTCAACAGGGACTTGAAGGTCATGGCCCCCATTAATAAGTAATGTCGGAACATTCAATTCCTGCAGTTGTTCTGATGGATCATAGGCCATCCATGAACGGAGAAATGGCTGGACGTCAGGTGCAAACAACCCCATCAAGGGCTCACTTACTTCTGAAACCTCTTTCCCACTTCTCAAGTTTTCAAGCAGTGCTCGACTTTCACTAAGCAGATCTTCCGATAAGCTCTGTTCTAACTGTTCTTCAAGAACTTGATCGATCGGTCTTCCAGCTCCAGATATTGATATGAAAGCCTCTGTGGTCTCTGGTCCTGCTGCCATCATACCTACAAGCGATCCTTGACTATGACCGATAACCGCAATATCAGTGAATCGTTTATCACTTTCCAGCAGTTCCAGCCAATTTTTAGCATCATCAATGAAAATATCAAACCGCATCTCTTTTTCATCTACAACGGCCTCAGCATTCTTTCCGGCACCACGTTTATCATAACGAAGAGATGCAATCCCTTGTGCGGCTAAACCTTCTGCTAACAATTTAAGGCTATCGTTCTTTCCTGGCGAGCTTTGTGAATTCCCATTACGATCCGTGGGGCCAGAGCCCGGGATGATTAGAGCGACGGGTGCAGACTCCTTCCCTTCTGGCAAAAGCAATTCACCATACAGGGTTCCTGTAGATGTTTCAATAGAAAGAAAATCCCCTTTCCCTGTCTCTTCCTTTATTTCGTCACTTTTTTTCAAAGAAAAAGGAAAGCTCTGCCCGGCTTGATTGAATGTCCCATTTAATTCATCCTCTCCCATCGTTCCATCAAAACGGATGGACTGACCAGGTACAGGCATTTGAAAGCTCACTTTTCCTCCATTCACATCTATCTCCGATAAGGAAAAACGATCGACATTCTGGATAGGAATGCTGATGGTTCCACTCCATTCTTCTTCTTTATTGAATTCTATGTTGATATTTAAAGGTTGGTCCGGTACATCAATCGTCCCTTCCCAATATCCTTCCAATTCACTGGCTGCCTTATTACCCGCTTTCTGCTCATCAGTGCCCTCCTTGTTGACACATCCTGTAATAAATAAAATGGATACTGTTATCAGTATTAATATTCTATTCATGCCCATACTCCCTTCCTCTAAAATTTTACAGGATTCAAAGGAATTATATAACCTCAAAGCTCAGACTTTATTTTCTTCGGGAGGGGTTAATTTCACCGGAACTTTTTTATAAATCCTTGAATGAAAAAACTCCGCCGAATTAATCGACGGAGTTTAAGGTCAACTGCTCGCTTGAGTAGATTTTTGACTATTCATGAAGAATGACGTAATCAACATGAGCAGCAAGAAAATAAGAACAATACTGAAACCACCGGCCATACCGAAGATTTCAGAAGCGACACCGATAATGTAACCGGCTATACCGCCTCCTAGACCTGCTGCAATATAAATTAATCCGAGAGCAGAGCCACTTGTTTTAGATAGCTGTGTACCGAAAGCTGTCGCTGTCGGGAAGAGCGCTGAAAAGAATAAACCTGCACCTGCGAATAAATATGGAAAGCTTTCAGCTACAAGAAAACTGACTCCTACCATAATCAACGAACCAGCGGAGAATGTGATCAAAATGATCCGTTCATTGATCCAATTCGTCAAGTAAGCGACACCTAAACGTCCAACCATGAAAAAGATGGAAAAGACCGAAAGTATCGTTGCAACCATGTCTTCTTTTGTTTGTTTTGAAATCCCGCCCAAATCAAGGGACTTCAAGTAGGTGGGAAAGAAATTCGTAAAAGAGACTTCTGCAGAAACTTGAAATACTAAAAAGACCAGTAAGAATACAAATTGAGCATCTTTCAACATTGGAATAAAAGCTTTAAGGTCGATTTTCTCTGCTTTACCAGAAGGAAAAGCGACACTTGTAATATAAATGATGACTGCAATAAGAGTAGCAGCAATTCCTATATAAAAATAACGCCAAGAAGCGAATTGGAACATAAAGTTCAGGAGTTGAGGGAACAGCACCATCCCTAAACCATACACCCCCATCGCAAAGTTGAACATTTGATTTTGTTTTTGTGGATAGGCAGCTGGTACTATGGCATTCGAGGCTACACCGAGAGCGCCAAGACCGAAACCGACGATCATATAAAAACCGAGGAAGAACATGATATTCGGTGCAAGACCTGTACCTAGAAACCCAAGCCCCAAAATGATCGAACCGATGATCGTCATCGTACGCAAGCCCTTTTTATCCGTATAGTAACCAATGATCACGCTGGCGAGCGTGAATCCAAGTTGGAAAATGAAAACGACAAGACCGAACTGGCCCATATCCAAGCCTAAATCGTTCTCCACCTGGTCAAGGACAATTCCCTTTGTATTTGTGACACCACCCGAAATGAATTGGGTAAACATAAGAATAATTAATGCATGTATACTTTTTCCCTTAGACATGTGGAAAACCTCCTGAATCTTAAAAAGTTCCCGAACATTTTCAAGAGGTTCCCCACACTTTCAAGGATAAAACTTCATATTCCAGTGTAAACGTTTTTTATTAATATTTTTATATAGTTATTTTTATTGTATTTTCCAAAGTGATTCCCTTCAAAAAGAAAACCACATCAACCAGAAATTCTCCCCACCATAGCAAAGTCTTCTTTGTCTTTATGGTCGTAAACCCCTTCGATCAATTTACGTACATCAACAAGCACTTGTTCTAGTTGTACATGTACACCTTCCACTCCTGTAAAAGCTTCAGCAACAAAGAGAGGTTGAGTGAGATAGTTTTCCAGCTTCTCTCCTCGCTGATAGATTTGAGTGTCTGTTTCAGATAAAGTTTCCACCCCGCTCACTCTTACTATTGATTTCAATTCTCGATACCGGCGTAATAATTTTTGTGCTTTTTGTTGTGTGTAAAAGTGATTTTGCTCTAGATTCGCTCCTTCCAGCACAGTGGAGGTCGAGTGCAAAGGGTGGATGGCTGGATACAAATGACGTGCGGATAATTCCATATCGAACTGCCACAATGTTTCTAAAGGACCATATGGTAAATCTTTATCAATTGCTTCCCCTTTCAGGTCAACTAAAAACGTGGTGACAGATGGGAGATCAGCCCATTTTTCCTGGAGCCTGTAAATCGTTCCATCTATCACATGAGAGCGATCAGCAACAAAAATCACATCTGTGTTTTTTCCAATTTGAATAACTTTTTCCTCAACCTCAGAGATTGAGAGGCAATTGAAATCTACAATTTCTGTGATATCACTGATTTCGGGGTGGTCGCCTTCCGGTTGAAGAAAAGCGATTTTAAATTTTTTCTTATTGAGGCGATGGAAGATCTCTGCAAGAACAACAAGCTGGCCCATTCCTGGTCGTGCCACCAGGCCGGCAGTTCCTCCTTTAGCTAACGGAGCAAATAAGTCAATCACCTTTATCCCTGTTTCAATCATTTCAAACCTCTCCCCTCTTATAATAAGTTCATCCAAACTACATTCCGCTAAAGAAGCTAACGCCACCAGGGTCCGCACTTCGGTTCGTCCCAATGATATTTTTCCATTGCACAGATTTGAGACAGTTGCAGGTCTCAGTCCAACTGTGCGTGCAGACTTGGTCAGATTAGGAACACGTCTTCGTAACAATGCTACATTCAAATGTATAGATTCCATTTAATCCCTCCCATTACTTTTAATAGTAATATTAATTACGTTTAAAATCAATAAATATTACGCTATAACGTAATATTAGTTACTATTTAAATTCTCAATTGGAATTCATCATTATCTGGAATCCTTTATATGGAGAAAATTCGCTTTGCAAACAGAGATGGAATTGACACGAAGAGGGATCTTTCAACAAGGGGAAGAACAACTGTAGCTGCCTTTATCTGAAAACGGAATGAAGCGGCTGCCAAAAAGATCTATAGTGGGAGTAATTTGAGGCGCAGACCCTTTACTTCAAAATCATATGGAGGTGTTGGAAGAAAAGGCGGTTCAATGGCTCATTCCCATTTGTCTTTCATCAAAATTTTGCACAATAGAAAAGAGTGAGGAAACTATCGCTAGTTTCCTTACTCCTTCAATAAATCATCATATCGTTGGCGCCATGGTTTCGCTTCTTCCAACTGTGCCGCTAATTTAAGCAATGTGCGCTCATCTCCGAACCTGCCCGTAAAATGAGAACCGATGGGCAGATTGTTATCATTCCAGAAAAGAGGAACACTCATCGCAGGCTGACCTGTAACATTTGCTACAGGGGTCAGGTGGGCATATTGGGCGGAAACTGCTAAAATCTCATCGATTGTTTTATCTTCTCCATCATAAAAGCCAAGAGGTAAAGCTGACTTAGAGTTGACGGGATGCAGCAGGACGTCGTATTTCTCGAAAAATTGATGGAACTTCACACTCTCGGATGCCAGGATCAGACGCGCTTGTTCATATTCCATGGCGGAATACCTTGATGCTTTTTCAATCAGGGTGAACAACATCTTTTCCAGGTTTTCAACGGTCGGATCCTTGCCATTCATTCCAGCAGCTTCTTTGACTGCTAAAGCCCCTCCCACGACCCAAACAACAACAAAAGCCTCCATGAACCGATGAAGATCGAAATCAGGGTATGCGATTTCAACATTGTGACCGAGAGATTCGCATAATTGGGCCGTTTCACGAATAGCCTGCTGAACGTCCCGGTCAATCTCCATAATTTCACCAAACTCAGCTAAGTATGCGATTCTCAATGGTGAGAGATCCTCATGATTTATTGAGGAATAGGGGGCTCCACTGGGAGGGGTAGCGTAGAGATCACCTATTTGGGGGCCTTCAAGAACATCCAGCAGTGCCGCACTATCTCTCACTGATTTCGTGACTCCGTGGCTGACAGCTAAACTATTCAACCTCATGGAAAACGGTGTTCTACCTCTGGTTGGTTTTAATCCGAACAAGCCGCAATTGGAAGCAGGAATTCTGATAGACCCGCCTCCATCACTTGCATGCGCAAATGGCACCATACCCGATGCTACTGCAGCTGCGGCTCCCCCACTCGATCCTCCTGGTGAAAATTCCGTGTTCCATGGGTTTTTCGTATACCCCAAATGTACGGACTCTGTCGCAGGAGTAAACCCGAATTCTGGTGTGTTCGATTTCCCTATAAAAGTCAATCCACCACGTTTGAAACGTTTTACAATTTCATCATCCCAAGTTGCTTCAAAACCTTCCATAACCTTCGACCCGTAGGAAAGTGGGTACCCTTTTACTGCATTCAAATCTTTAATTAAAAAAGGCAGACCTTGAAATAACCCTTGCGTATGGAATGATTCTTCATCGATAAAATGAACGACAGCGTTCAAGTCAGGATTCTTACGTTTCATAACGGCTCTGTAATGTTGAACAATTTCTTCTACTTTCAATTCTTTTCCTTGCAGCAGTTCTAGTAGATCGACAGCATCTAAGTGATGCAGTTCATTCATCTCCATAACGCTACATCTCCTTCCCCATCAGTCACTCTTGTTTATAAATAGAGACACGATTACGTCCTTTTTCTTTAGCTTCGTAAAGGGCATGGTCTGCTTTGCTCATTAAGGCCCCCTGGGATGTCCCGTGTTCTGGATAAATGGATATGCCCATCGAAACACTGATCGAGATTGTATATCCTCGCAAAAGAATAGGTTCTGAAATTCGCTCCATCATCCTGTCAGCGACCTGCTGTGGTTGAGCCAACGAAGTAAGGCCCGATAATAAAATAACAAACTCATCGCCCCCCAATCTTGAGAGAAAATCCGAGTTTCTCAACCCTTGTTCCACACGTTTTGTAAAAATGACAAGGACCTCATCCCCAATTTGGTGACCATATCGATCATTGATTTGTTTGAAATTATCCATATCAATGAAAAGAAGAGCGAGGAAAGAATTCGTCTTTTCTACTCTCTCCAATTCATCTTTCAACTTATCAAAAAAGTAGCGCCTATTGGGGACTTTCGTCAATTGATCATAATAGGCCAGCTTCTCTAACGCGTTGTGCTGTGCTATACGCTCAGATATGTTGCGACAGATCGTCTGCACAGCCTGGACCTGGTGGTACTTGACCAGTCCCCCGTGCATCTCAACATCGATGACAGAGCCGTCTAATTTGATCAACTTCCGTGTTATCGGTCCTTTAACTATTTCTCCTGAAAATAATGTCGCTAGCCTTTCCCTCACCTTATCAGCTCTCTCATCATTAACAAAAGCCTTTATATCCTGACCATGAAGCTCGGACTTCTCTGTGGCCCCTAACAGCTTGATTCCTGCTTTATTCACATAAATGATTCTATCCTCCTCGTCATGGACAAAGACAGAGTCGGGGGATGTCTCCACTAATGATTGGTAACGACTTTCGCTTTCCTTCAACTCTTGCTCTTTTCGCTGCAGCAAGCCTAAAGCAGATATGGGTTCATCTTTAATGAAAAGTAAATAAGTACGATCTTCAATATATTGTATGTAGTGGTTTTCCTGAAAGGGGGATTGTGCTCGTTCAGAGTTCCACAACACCTGCCCAGGAAATCTGCCTGCCCTTTTCAAAGCTTTCACCAAGTAGAACTGATTTGTATTTTCATGGAGGTCAGAAATATTCATCCCGAAGAGCTCCCCGTATTTCTGTCTCATACTAGGATTCATATAGGTGAATGTGAATGATTCATTCTTTTGTTTAATGAGTGCAATACCATCATTCATGTGCACAAACATGTTTTCTAATAAAGATTGACTCTTAATTAAGGTTTGAATGCCATCCATGCAATGCCACTTCTTTCTTTTATTTATGTGAGATAAAAGCACTAGAAAATATTGAATGTAACCTCAAAATTATAACATTATCCTAGCAATAAATTCCATTTTCAGCAGTGAATTTTCTTATTTTTCTTAACTTTTTCGTTTTATAGGAAATATCTCCTGCAAGATCTTCATTAATAGACTTAAGTCATAGTCTTGCTAGCATATTACTAAATCGAAGAGCTGGAAAGACGATATTATTTCGACCTAAACCTCGCCCCTGTCTATTGCTTCTTAATCTAAAAAACTACCCCCCCATTCAGGCAAGACAAAGAGCAGGGCACCCTATAATGGGTGCCCTGCTCTTCTGTAGTCTATTCAGTGACTGCTTTTATCTCGGTTTCATGAACAGTTGTGTCCAATAAGTATGGTAAGGACCAGCACCTTCGATATAGCCCACTCCGATATGAGTGAAATCTTCATGAAGGATATTTGCACGGTGCCCCTCACTATTCATCCAACCTTCAACCACTTGTTCTGGAGTGCGTTGACCTGCAGCGATATTTTCTCCTGCTGTCCGGTAGCGGAAATTGAATTCATCCATCATATCAAACGGAGAACCATAGGTCGGGGAGGTATGACTGAAATAGCTGTTGTCTGCCATATCTTGAGACTTCACATTCGCCAGTCCGCTCAGACGATTATGAATTTGAAGCGGCTCCAAATCATGCTTCGCCCTTTCCTTGTTGACTAAGGTAACTACTTCACGTTCGAAGTCACCAGGTTGATAATCTCCCAGCGAACCCTCAGAGGCCGGCGCCTCGCTTGGGGTCTCGCTTGAAGCCTCTGACTCTTGCTCTGGTGCTTCTTTTTCTTCTTCTATTTGTTCATCGGGATACTTCCATTCAATCTGTTCAACAAACTCGAAAAAGGATTCGAGATCTGTTGTCCAATTCTGGAATTCCTTTTGTATATCTGTATTATCCACCCACCCCTGGATGTGCTGGGTCACTTTTTCGTATGAAGCCTTAGGACCTTCTTTCCATAAATCCTGGGCAGATACTGGTGTCGCTAAGATGATGATGCCACTCAACGCCACTAGAAAGAGAATAAATTTTTTGATCATACTCGTACTCTCCTCATTCTGGCTGGATGTTATTTCTTATCTCCAGTATTCCACGGTCCCTTTCCAAACGCAAGCAATGACATCTCAGCGATGTGTGTCCTGCAAGCGTCCTTTAGACATCTTCTTCTGGTGTAAAGTCAATTCTAAATCCCGCGCAAACTTTTTCAACCTTTTTTCTTCCACTGGATTTACCAGGGAAACGACCGTACCTTCCGCAGAACCGATGCGTCCTGTTCTTCCGGCGCGGTGGATATATGATGTCATATCCTTCGGTACATCTAAATTGACGATGCAGTTGATTTCCTTAATATCAAGTCCCCTGGCAGCTACGTCTGTCGCTAATAACAGAGGGTATTCGCCTTTCCTGAACTCTTTGATCGCTTTTGCACGCTGCTCTTTCTTTGCATCACTGTGTAACAAACCGATATCCAGGTTTTGATAAGTCAACTTTTCAGCCATAATATTCAACTTCGCGATATCCTGCATAAACCCAAGCCCTACGAACCCGTCCATCCGGGCCAATTTACGCAGCGTCTCTATTTTATCCCGATCTTCACATACAATATACGTGTGCGTGACATCAGGCTTTTTCAACTCCTCGGTTACACGGATGACTTCCGCTTCTTCATCCATGAAATCCTGAGCAACCTCAATGACTTCGTCTGGCAGGGTTGCAGAAAACAGAAGGATCTGGGTATCCTTCATAGTTGTTTTCAGCACACTTTCCACGGTATTGATATGTTCCGGGACAAGCAGCTGATCCGCTTCATCCATGACCACACTTTTGATTTCATGTGACTTCAATTTCTTTTTCTCTATCAACTCATAGATGCGCCCGGGTGTGCCTATGATGATATTCGGCTTTTTCTTCAGTTTGTCGATCTGACGTTTAACATTAGCTCCACCTATCAATGTGGTGCTTGTTATTCCACTTCCTTTTGTCCAGGTGAGCACCTCTTGATGAATCTGCATGACTAATTCATGAGAGGAGGCCATGATCAAAACCTGTGTATGCTTTTGGTTCGGGTCCACCGTTTGAAGAAGAGGAAGTAAATATGCAAGCGTCTTTCCGCTCCCCGTCGGTGCTTCCGCCAGAACGTCCCCGCCATTTAATATAAAGGGGATGGCTTTCTCTTGTACTTTCGTCAATGTATCGAAACCAGCGGTCTCCCATGCTTGTTTAGAGGTAGGGATGAGGTCAGAGAACCATGGTTGATCAAAGTCATTCATGTTTGTATCGGTCCTTTCTTAATTGAAAATTGCTCTTGTTTTATCTAAAAAAAATAGGCCTCTTCCCATATTGGATGGACGAGAGACCTTTCATACATGATCCATAGCTTATCTTTCATTATACCATCATTAAGCCGAAGTTTCGATAAACTTCTTCATGTGCTCCAAGTGGTCCTGGTCTTCTTTTTTAATGATTTTCTTAATCAGGGGTTTCATCAGTTTGTTCCGCAACCCTTCCGTGTAAAGCTCTCCCTTGAAATCCACCCGGGTTCCTTCGCTCGTTTCAATGAACGAATAATGATAACGCAGATCAATTCCATGCTGGGCACTTCGGACAGCATACTTTTTATTCTCTTCAAATTTGGTCACTTCAATGACAGATGAAGCTTTTCTCCCTCTGATCAAACGTGTTTCCTTGAACTTGTAACCTTCTCTTACTGGTCCTTCGGTCAAGATTTCGACATCTGTTACCGTGTCCATTATCTCAGGACTGTTTGTGAAATCAGTCGCCTTTTCAAAAACTTCTCCCAATGGCTTTTTAATCGTGACGGTCTTAGTCAAAAAAGACATGCGATCCTCTCCTCTATACACTGCTCTAAAATGTATATTCGTGACGACAGGTACAACTCCCTTTTTCTCAGCCTAAGAATATCTTATCCAAATCCACACATGCTAAAAGCAGCAAAAATAAAGCGAGGTACATATTTATGGGATGGATTTCTGTAGTTCCTTTCATAGTCGTCATCATTGCTGCCATTTGGACCAAACAAGTGATTCCAAGCCTGCTTTTTGCGGTAGTGGTAGCAGGATATATCATCGATCCTCATTGGCTCGGGGGAATGATGACTGCTTTAGGATTCATAATTGAAGGCTTGACTGATGAGAGTAATTTGAAAATCATCCTGTTCCTGTATGCCTTCTCCGCTTTGATCGGTATCGTAAAAATGTCAGGTGGGATTAAGGGGTTTGTGAAAGAGGCGACAGAACGCATCGATCACAAGCGTGGTGCATTCATTTTGACGTGGTTGTCCTCTTTAGGAACATTCAGTGCCCCCAGTTTTCGAATTGTGACCATCGGCCCCGTCATGAAAGCGATGCGTAAAAACATCCCCATGACGAAACAAGAGCTGGGTTTTGTCATTGAGACGACAGCCTCTCCTCTTGTGGTATTGATTCCTGTAGCTACAGCATTTGTAGGTTACATGACTTCTGTCATTGAACTTTCTCTTCAGCAGGCGAATGCGGACGGGGACGCTTATTCCTTATATATCAGCAGCATCCCTTTCAATTTCTTTGCTTTTTCCATGCTCGCAGTTGGATTTTATTTAAGCTTTTTCCATAAAAATAAAAAACCGGCCACAGATGCCGAAAACATGGACCAAGAAAAGAAGGAGGACGACGATCAATGGGAAGACTGTCACCCAGCTGTCACGAAAAACCTCCCCGCTCAACCCTGGCACCTGATTATTCCATTGATCAGCGTCATCGTACTCACTTTCCTGCTCATGTATATGGTCGGCGTAAGAGATGGCCAAACAGGGTTTAGTGCCTTGATTAATGCGAATGTATTAGATGCTATGGTGTTGGCCGTCGTATTGACTCTTGTTCTGTTCGTCATTTATTTGAAGTTTCGATCAGAGCCATTGAGAAAAATGATGAACACCTTGATTGACGGTGGAAATGAAATGATGGGTGTCATCTTATTGTTAGCGATGGTTTGGGGGCTGAGTAGTGGATCTGAAGCCTTGGAGTTCGCGGATACAATTTCTTCCTCATTCGGCTGGATTCCAGCTGGGTTCGTGGCTGTCATTATTTTTGTCATCGGTTGCGGATTGTCTTACTTTATCGGATCTTCATGGGGGACTTGGGGTATCCTTATGCCTGTGGGTATTTCTATCGCTACCGTAGCAGGAAGTTCACTCCCGATGGTGATTGGAGCCGTTTTTGCCAGCGGAACCTTTGGAGCTTTCGCCTCCCCACTGAGTGATGATACGAATACGACAGCGGGAATCTTAAATCTAAACCCGATCAAGTATGCAAAATTCAAGCTGAAGCCCGCTTTGATTGCTGCTGGGGTGGCAGCTATCATCTATTTTGGGCTTTCCTTCTTTTTATAAAGTTTTGCATTCATAACCCGCATCGTGCGTTTCCGAAATATCGAATGGCGGGACGAACGTTGGAGGCGCGCGGCGCAGAGGGTCCAAGGATGGTATTTTATAAGATTCTAAACACCGAAAGAGCAAGGAGGGTAACTCTATTCCTCCTTGCTCTTTTCCCGTATCTATATTGCTTTCTAAAGATTTCGCCTGCAATGAAACCATATTCTGAAGTAATCCTTTTTACTTAATGGGAAGGTAAAGTTTATAACGGGTTTCAGTCCCTGTGTAAGGATGGTATTCCTCAAAGCCGAAACCTTCAATCTGTTCATAACCCTTTTCCGTAATCCACTTGTGCAGGTAGGGATAAGGATTGAAATCATGTTGGGAGGGATCATATTCGAGTACAGCATAAGTGTGAGCAGGAACGGTCTTCGTAATCATATCTTGCGGGATTTTTTCAAAACTATCCACTTCTACACCAGCAATCCAATGAAAAGCATCAGTCATTTCATTCCAATTCGGAGGATCGACAAACATTCCGATCGAGTGAGGTGCGTGTATACGATTCCTCACTTTCGGCAACTTCATTGTATGAAACTGTTCCATCAAGCGTGGGATTTTTACATCTCGTTCGTCCATCATCGTTGTACAATAGACACCGACTACCTTGAAGTTGGACTTCTTCACGACTTTCGGCTCCACAGCCGTTGTCATTTGCTCACTCATTACATGGCCACTCCTTTAAATTTTGATCACTCTCCCTAACTACTTCCACATTCAATCATATTTCCCTTTCAAGAATTTAGCGTTCGATGTTATTCGTAGCTTTTCGACTATCTTTTTAGGATAACCCTGGCTATGGAGATATCCATTCCTATATCATAATGTCTTATTCACCTAAAATATGCTCTCAATTTATCACCATCCAATGGTGGCCTGCAAAATCGCCTTTTGGACGTGCATACGATTTTCTGCCTGTTGGAAAACAGCGGATTGTTTGCCATCAATCACTTCTGCTGTGACCTCTTCCCCTCGGTGAGCTGGCAGACAATGTAAGAAAACTGCATCAGCTTCAGCTGCTTTTAGGAGAGATTGATTCACTTGATATCCATTGAAAGCCTTGAGGCGCACAGAAGTTTCGGATTCTTGTCCCATACTCGTCCATACATCCGTATAAATGACATCGGCCCCCTCAACGGCTTTTTTCGGATCAGCCTCCAGCAGAACCGCACCGCCATAAGTCTTCGCTATTGCTTGTGCTTTACCCGTAATTTCTCCATCGGGTTCGTACCCTTCCGGTGTGGAGATGACCACTTCCATCCCCATCATTGCTGAAAGGATCATCAAGGAGTGGGCTACATTGTTTCCATCTCCAATATATACAATTTTCAGCCCCTCCAGGCGCCCTTTCAATTCCAATATTGTAAAAATATCCGCTAGCGCCTGGCAAGGGTGATAAATGTCGCATAGTCCATTGATAACAGGAACCGAGGCGTGTTCAGCAAGTTCTTTCAGCTTTTCATGAGAAGTGGTACGAAACATAAGGGCATCCACATACCCTGAAAGGACTTGAGCAGTATCAGCAATCGTCTCCCCACGGCCGATCTGAATGTCTCTGGAATTCAAATAAAGAGCATGCCCTCCCATCTGCACCATTCCTACTTCAAAAGAAACCCGGGTTCGTGTGGAAGACTTCTCGAAGATCATCCCCAGGTTCTTACCTTTCAATGATTGCGTATAGGGGTTCTCTTTCACATATTGTGCTTGCGCTAATAATCGGGAGATTTCAGATTGGGTATAATCAAGCCATGTAAGGACATGTTTCCCTTGCATAGAATTCCCTGTTGAATGTATTTGCTCTATTAGATTCATTACGGACGCACTCCTTCACGAATACTCCCTGGAAGCGGGATTGGTTGGGTGTTTAAACAAGCAAGAGATTGTAAGTAAGCATCAAACGTCTTATTTTCACTCATGACTGTAATACCGTGTTTCAAAGCCTGAATTCTACGCGTCTGGTCTTTTTCCGATTCCTGATTATTGACATACAATGCAGCCTCTTCCGTCTTCAACCATTCATTAAAAGGAAGACTTGTAGAAGAGAGTGTTTCATAACCAGACTGGTCGATAAAGCAGACATTTTTTTCTTGATGCACATCTGGCATTTCTAAGAAAACTTTTCGCAAAGCTTCCTCTACCGTACGCCCTAAGCACATCCCTTCCCCTGTCGATTTCATATTCGGCCCTAGCTTATGATCCAGTTCAGCCAGCGCATATGAAGAAAACAATGGATATTTAACTGCAACTTCCGTTATCGAGGGTGGAAGCAGTTGCGAAAGATGCAATGTTGGATCATTAACCAGGCAGCGTATCGCTAAATCAATCATCGCTACATTCGAAACTTTGCTCACAATCGGTACAGTACGACTAGCCCGCGGATTAACTTCGAGTACATACACTCGGTTATCGACCCATAAGAACTGAATGTTCATGATGCCTTTGTAATGGAAGTGATGGATAATCATTTCACTGTATCCTCGAATCGTTTCTTTAATCTCCAGGGGCAGCGTGGATGGAAAGATGGCCATACTATCGCCTGAATGCACACCTGCCGGCTCGATATGTTCGATCACTTCCGGGAGATAAATCCCTTTTCCATCTGCAACGATGTCGACTTCCATTTCAATTCCTTGCATAAAAGAGTCGAGCACAATTGGATAATGACGTTTCTCCGCTTTATCCAACGCATGTTTCAATTCTTGCTGATCATTCACTTTGACCATTCCTTGTCCGCCAATGACATACGAAGGACGTAAAAGGAGAGGGAAATTGTATTGTTCCGCTGCGGACCATGCTTCCATTTTCGTATGACAAGTCGTACCTTCGACATGAGGTATTCCAAGATCTTTCAATGCTTCATAAAACTTGTCTCGATCTTCAAGTTCATCCAGTACTTTTGTAGAAATACCAGCTAGCGGGACTCCTTCCCGTTCTAAGTCTTCAGCTAAATTAATCGCTGTTTGCCCACCAAATTGAGTGAAAACCAAGTCTATGTTTTCGTGGTCCACGATAGCAGAGATGATTTCCGTCTGAATCGGTTCAAAATACAAACGATCAGCTGTTTCGTAATCTGTGCTTACGGTTTCCGGGTTATTGTTGATCATGATTGTAGTCCATCCCAACTTACGCAAGCTTTCAATGGCTTTGACTGCGCTATAGTCAAATTCCACTCCCTGTCCGATACGGATAGGACCTGCACCTATGATCAAAGCTTTCTTCTCTCCAGCTAAAGGTTCGATTTCATTCGTGCCTGCATACGTGCTGTATACGTAATTCGTAGCCGCCTCAAATTCCGCTGCACACGTATCGACCAGTTTGAAGTTACAAGTAACCTCTAACTCTTTTCTCTTTTCTTTAATTTCCTTTTCTGCTGTCTCCATCAAGTCGGCCATTTGCCCATCCGAGAAACCATACAATTTTGCTTTCTGCATCAACTCTTCAGTCAAGCTTTCCACTGAGTTTCCATGCAACACTTTTTCCATGTCTACAAGATTCTTCAACACATGTAAGAAAAGCAAATCGATAGACGTCTCTGCATGGATGGCTTTTGGTTCTACGTCATTACGCAAAAGGTTGAGGATAGCGAAGTAACGTAAATCGGTCGGTGTTTTCAAATGGAACCATTCATCAGTGATGATTGGAATCGTGGTATCCAATGAATGAACAGCTTTTTGAAAAGCCCCCTCTAACGTCCGGTCGATCGCCATAACCTCTCCCGTCGCCCTCATTTTTGTTCCCAATTTACGGTCAGCTTCTGAAAATTTATCAAACGGCCAGCGTGGGAATTTTACGACAACATAATCGAGCGCCGGTTCAAAACTTGCATATGTGTGACCTGTCAGCGGATTTTCTAATTGATCAAGGGGATGTCCTAAGGCGACTTTAGTTGCCATCTTTGCGATTGGATAGCCTGTAGCCTTGGATGCGAGTGCTGACGAACGACTGACTCGTGGGTTCACCTCAATTACATAATATTGACGACTGGCAGGATCCAGCGCGAACTGGACATTACATCCACCGATCACTTCCAATGCTGAAACAATTTTAAAAGCGGCCGTGCGTAACATTTGATAGTCTTTATCTGACAACGTTTGGGAAGGTGCGACGACGATAGAGTCTCCTGTGTGGACACCCACAGGATCAAAATTCTCCATGTTACATACAGAAATACACGTACCGTTATGATCACGCATGATTTCATATTCAATTTCTTTGAACCCTGCGATGCTCTTCTCAACGATGACCTGGTGGATCGGACTGGATTTCAAACCTGTCGATATCAGTTCTTCCAGCTCTTCCTCTTCATGGACGATACCGCCTCCACGCCCCCTAATGTATAAGCAGGACGACTGATGATCGGGTAACCTACGCGCTCGACGAAATCTTTTGCTTGTTGAAAAGTGGTTATAACTTCACTTTCTGGAACTGGTTGTGCAAGTTCATTCATCAGCTCCCGGAATAACTCTCTGTCTTCTCCCTGTTGAATAGAGCGGACACTTGTACCTAACAACTTCACACCGAACTGATCCAGTACACCCTCCTTCTCTAACTCAACAGCTAAATTCAAGGCCGTCTGGCCGCCTAATCCAGCAAGTAATGATTCCGGCTTTTCTTTCTCAATGATCGCGGCTAAGCTTTTCACTGTCAGTGGTTCACAATAAACTACATCAGCCACATCGTAATCAGTCATAATGGTAGCCGGGTTGTTATTGACCAGGACGACTTCATACCCTTCTTCCTTCAAGGCGAGGCATCCCTGCGTGCCGGAGTAATCAAACTCTGCCGCCTGCCCGATCATGATGGGACCCGAGCCAACCACAAGTATTTTATTAGACATATGCCTTCACCTCTTTCTTTTTCACTAGTTTCAGAAAGTCGTCGAACAGCCATTCCGCATCCTCCGGTCCAGGATTCGCCTCTGGATGAAATTGGACACTCATGATCCGCTTTGTTTCGTGCATCAACCCCTCGATTGAATCATCATTGACGTTATAAAATCTCTTTGCTAACGGGGTTTCAATTAAACTTGCTTCATCCACCACGTAATTGTGATTTTGAGATGATAAAAAGACTTTCCCTGTCACTACATCTTTAACTGGATGGTTGGCTCCCCTGTGCCCAAAAGCGAGTTTAATCGTATCTGCCCCGTAAGCGAGAGCTATGACCTGATGGCCCATACAAATCCCGAAGGAAGGATAAACATCCAGCATTTTTTTGATGGCCGGTAATTTACTACTTACATCTTTTGGATCCCCTGGACCATTCGAGAGAACGACAGCATCAAGTTTAAGATCATCCACCTGGGTTATTTCAGAATATGGAATCACTGAGACACGGACGTCGTAATCCAAAAGCTTCTGTAAAATCGACTTTTTCCACCCAAAATCAATAAGTCCGATATGGATAAGACCCTCCCCGTGGGTTTCTATCTTTGCTCCCTTCACCTGGTCGATTTGACTGGATTCAGGCGGCAGAAATTCATAATCATCATTATGGGTGAGGATCGCTTGCCGTGTACCACCTGTCCGGATTTCTTTGGTTACTTCCCTTGTATCGACACCTGTTAAAAAAGGCACTCCACGCTCATCTAAATAATCTCCGAGTGATTGCACTGATTGATAGTGGGAGGCTACACCCGCGCAATGGAACATGACCACCCCATTCACTTGGACCTCCTTACTTTCCGCATCCTCAAGATTTATGCCGTAATTCCCTATTAAAGGATAAGTGAAGACGACAATCTGGCCCCGGTAGGACGGATCTGTCAACACTTCTTGATAACCTGTCATCCCAGTAAAAAACACGATTTCACCTTGTATGGCATTTTTATAACCTTTTGATGTGAAACCCTCGTATGATTTTCCATCTTGCAAACAAAGACGTGCTTTCATAACATCACCCCACAAAATGAATATTTATTATACTTGTTGTATTTTTATACATTTAATTCCTATAAAAGGCGGTGTTCATCACTTATAGTGAATTTCACCGCCTATCTATTTTTCAGACGTTCTGGAGATCCTTCTGTTGTTGATGGATCACTTCTGTAATCAACAGAACAGCTTGGTCGATTTCTGCTTCTGTTACCGTTAATGGCGGTAACAGCCGCAAAACATTGGGACCGGCAATAACGGCCAACAAACCTTTTTCTCTTAAAGAATGGACAAGTTGTATGGCTTCAGATTGAACTTCAATCCCGAGCATCAATCCTTGCCCGCGGATATCCTTGACGTACTCCAAAGAGGCAAGATTCGCTTCTAATTCCTCCTTGAAATATGTCCCTTTTTGTTCTACCTTTTCCAAAAAGGAGACAGTAAAGACTTCCTCCAGGGTTGCTTTTACAGCTGCGGATGCGAGAGGGTTCCCTCCAAAGGTCGACCCGTGCGACCCCGCACTGAATGCTTCCACAAGCTCAGACCTACCAATCATAGCCCCCACCGGAAAACCACTGCCCAATCCCTTTGCAGAAGTGACAATATCAGGGTCTAAGCCATGATGCTGATAGGCGAAAGCTTGACCAGTACGCCCAATTCCTGTTTGTACCTCATCGATAATGAGCAGTGCTCCTAGTTCACGGCATTTTTCCTCCACTGTTCTCAAAAACTCTGCTGAAGCAGGGATGACTCCCCCTTCTCCCTGGATCACTTCAACCATAATAGCAGCTACATGACCATCATGGACTTCCTCTATGGCTTTCACATCATTATAGGGAAAATACTCAAAAGTCGGAAGCAGCGATCCGAATCCTTCCTGGATTTTCTCTTGCCCTGTGGCGCTCATCGTAGCAAAAGTCCGACCGTGGAACGATTGTTTGAATGTAATGATCTTCTCTCTTCCTGTATGCTTGCGTGCTAATTTTATAGCGGCTTCATTCGCTTCAGCTCCACTATTACAGAAAAACGCATAATCGAGATCTGTGGCTCCAGTCAGCAATTCAGCTGCTTTTTCCTGAATAGGTATTTGATAAAGGTTGGATACATGCCAAACTTGATCCATTTGTTTTTGCAGGGCCTGCTGCACTTCAGGCGGTCGGTGCCCGAGGTTACAAACAGCGATCCCTGAAACAAAATCCAGGTATTGTTTTCCTTCATCGTCTATAACATTCGTTCCTTCACCCGAAACGATTGTAATTGGAAAACGATTGTATGTGGGAAATAAACTCATTCGACCCTCTCCTTTCGTTTTGCTCTGATTGAAGTCCCTTTGATTTTATCCCCTTCCATCAAAGCTTGCTCACCACTGACAATCCAGACTTCCTCGAGATGATCAGATAAAGTTTCCATGGCTGACCTTACTTTAGGAATCATTCCTCCATAAATGGTTCCCGCATCAATCATCACGTCGATTTCCTCCGGTGTAATCATGCTTACCATCTCATCATTCACCAGGATGCCTGGTACGTCCGTGACATACAACAGCTTCTCTGCCCCAACAGCTTTTGCGATCGCTGATGCCGCTACATCTGCATTGATATTTACAGTTTGAAGATCGCCTGTTTTTCCAAATGGAGCTACCACCGGTACATATCCGGATCTAAGAGAATGCAAGAGGATATCCGGAGTGACTTTGTCTACTTTTCCGACCAGTCCTAAATTCTCTTTATCCATGTATGTGCACATTAATAGGGAAGCTTCCGACCCTTTCAGACTTATCGCATCAATTCCTTGTTTTGTCAATTCACTTGTAATCTGTGCTCCCACTTTTCCACCAAGAATCATCTCAACGACTTCCAGGGTTTCCGGTGTAGTCTTACGTAACCCTTCATGGAATTCCCCTTCAATGTTCAAGCGAGATAAAAGGTTAGTAATAGCAGGACCGCCGCCATGGACAATAATACAATTGTAGTGGTGAAGTATGTTCTGGAAACTCGCGTAGAACGAATCTGTAAGCTGATCGATCATACTCCCGCCAAGTTTGATGACGATGGTAGGTTTATGACCGGTAGCTGGCATTGATTTTGACATAGTCATACGTCAAGTCACACCCCCATGCCATACCTGAACCTTCTCCTTCTCCGAGATGGATGGCTATTCTGACTTCTTCATTATCTAAATCTTCACTAGCCTGTTTTTCTGAAAAAGGACATGCCGTCCCTTTGCTGAAAACGAGTTGGTCTTCCAAGTAAATATCACAGGCATTTGCATCCACTTTCGCTTCACTGTGGCCGATTGCACCGACAATCCTTCCCCAGTTAGCATCAAGACCATACACTGCTGTCTTAACGAGATTGGAACCAACGACTTTTTTTGCGATGATCCGGGCTTCTTCGCTGGTACGGGCTCCTGTGACATTGACTTCGATGAGTTTAGTAGCTCCTTCTCCATCTTTAGCAATTTGTTTTGCCAAGTCTTCACAGACAAGTTGGAGCGCTGATTGGAATGCTTCCCAATCTGAGTGTTTTTCGTTTAAAGGTGAATGCCCAGCTTGGCCATTCGCAAGTGTCAATACCATATCATTGGTAGAGGTTTCTCCATCTACTGTGATTTGATTGAATGACTTATCAATCGACTGACCCAGGGCATGCTGCAGGTCTTCTGAGTCGATGTTCGCATCTGTAGTAATGAAGCCAAGCATTGTGGCCATGTTTGGGTGAATCATACCAGAACCTTTAGCTGCTCCGGCAATGGTCACGGTTTCGCCATCAATTTGCACTTGATAACAGGCGTGCTTTTGGCAAGTATCCGTCGTAAGGATCGATTGCTGAAAGTCTTTATCCCCATTTTTACTCAACTCAACAGAGTTACATCCATAGGAAATCTTTTCCATCGGGAGTTGCTCGCCGATGACTCCAGTAGAAGCTACAGCCACGTAATCGGCGGGAAGGTTGAATCGTTCTGCGATCATTTCACGCATTTTGTAAGCATTTGCGAGACCTTCTTCACCGGTACAGGCATTTGCCACAGCACTATTTATAACAACACTTTGGATTTTACCCCTTCCGGCAATACTATCTTGAGTGACTTTGAGGGGCGGGGCTTGAAAATGACTTTGAGTATAGACCGCAGCGACGGAAGCGGGAGTCTCACTCATAAGTAATCCGAAGTCTTTTTTTCGATATCTTAAACCACTATGGATGCCACCAGCCTGATAGCCCTTTGGTGTCAAAATCGATCCGTTTTCTATTTTCTCGATTTCACTTGATTTGCTCGCTTGTATCAAAGCACCTCTCCCTCTCTCCTTTAAGGATAAACAGGCAATGTTAAGAGCCCTGCTCTCTCATCTGCCTGAAACAATAGATTCATATTTTGTACAGCCTGGCTAGCTGCACCTTTCATCAAGTTATCGATCACGCTTACAATGGTCACTCTATTTGTCCTGGGATCAAGCGTTATGCCGATGTCACAGAAGTTAGATCCGTAGACATCTTTCGTGCATGGAAAGCTTCCCATCTCCCTTACCCTGACAAAAGGCTCTTTCTCATAGTAGGACTTGTAAAGAGATTGAAGCTTTTCGACGGTCATTTCTTCATTCAATTGGAGATAGATCGTCGCCATGATTCCTTTCGTCATCGGAACCAAATGGGTGGAAAACGTCACTGGCTGGGAATCTTCGTCCCATTGCTGCAATTGCTGTTCAATTTCAGGGATATGTTGGTGTTGATTCACTTTGTAAATTTGAAAGTTTTCTTGTGCATGAGCAAAGTGTGTAATCAGGTTCGGATTTTTCCCTGCACCTGAAACCCCGGATTTCGCATCTATGATGAGTGAAGACGGGCTCGCAAGTCTTTCTTTGATTATCGGACCGACCCCCAGCAATGCGGCTGTTGGAAAACAGCCAGGGTTCGCAATCACATCTGCCTGCTGGATGTTTTCCTTATTCCATTCAGGCAGTCCATATACTGCTGCTCCTAATACCGCTTCTCCTGCAGGTTCCTTTTTGTACCACTGCTTATATAGGGATTGGTCCTTCAATCTCAAATCACCAGAAAGGTCGATCACTTTTGCTTTACCACCTTGCAATTGCGGGGTGAGGTCAATTGATACTCCAGCAGGCGTTGCCAGAAATACTACATCAAGATCTTCTTTCATTTTATCTGGTTCCACATCAGCTAGTATATGGGATTGACCCCTCTGCATCTGTGGATAAATATCTTCAAAATACTCCCCTGCTTGTGAAGAGGAATATAAGGTGATGTCATCTATTTGTGGATGAACGTTCAGTATTCGAAAAAGCTCTATCCCACCATATCCTGTAGCGCCAACGATACCTGCTTTCAAACTAAAACCACCTCTATGTATATTTATAATAATAACTGTATATTTACAATATTATTAACCCTAATGGTTCAGATGTCAATAGTCAGTATCAACTTCTTTGATATTTTACTTGTTTATAAAATCATAGATTGATATAAGTTGATTTGATAGGATATATCCTAGAAGGAGAAAAATAGGATGAATATGAGGTTATACACATGTGGATAACCTCATTACATGCATAATTGTGTATGTTTTATTCACATATACACAGTTTTATACACAGTTTCAACAGGTGTGATAAAAAGGCATCAGGATAAACTGCGATTCTCAAAGTTCCTTTTTTCAAAAAAAATCCGTACATATGAGTTTTCACTCAACATGTACGGATTAAGAAGGTCAGACCGTAAAGGATTGGAAAATATTTTTCTCACTTATCGGATAAACTTCCCGACCGACTAAGTGATTGATAATTACTTTATTCCGGTGGATAGATAAACCGAGGTTTGTAGAGCCGACACCATGAGTATGAGAAATTCCGCTATGGACATAGATTTCATTATCCGTTCTTTCATTTTTGACCAGGCGATAGTCCGCAGTCACCTTATAACGGCCTTCATCATCCCATTCTAGGAAATCGGCTAGATGATGGACAAAATCAGGTACCAAGGGTTTGTAACCTGTAGCCGCAATGACTACATCAGTGTCATGTGTGAAGGTTTCCTTTTTCTGATTATGGTAACATTCCAGTTCATAACCACCTTCTTGTTTTGGCCGGACATCTCTAACTTCGCTCAATACTTGTAAACCGACGTCCAACTCTTCCCGGCCTACTGAATATTCGTATAAAAGGTTGTAAATATCGTTAATTGTATGATTGCTGATGCCTTTATAATATAAACCTTGTGTAGCGAAAATTTCATCTTTCCGCTTTTGTGGCAGCTGATAAAAATAGTCTACGTAGTCTGGTGAGAAATGCTCCAAGCTCAGTTTCGATTCTTCCATAGATTCAAACCCAGGGGAACGAGTGATCCAATCTAAGCGATATTGGCAGTCCCTTTGCTCTTTCAGTAATTCCCGGAAGGTTTCAGCGGCACTTTGTCCAGATCCCACAACTGTAATCGATTCAGCCTTGCGACATCGATCCTGGTTAGGTAAGAAGTCAGCCGTGTGAAAGACATCTTCTGAAGGTAAATCTCTAAATGATGCAGGCATGACAGGGACACTACCAGTCCCCATGATAAGGTTCTTTGAACGGTAGAGATGTACTTCGTCCTGTTTGAGATCTGTCACTTCCACTTCAAACATTTCTTCATTGTCTTTATAATGACGGATGTTCGTCACGCGTTTACCGAATTGGCAACTATTCAATTGAGCTGCGGCCCATTGGCAATAATCATTATACTCACGTCTTGGGATGTCAAGCCGCTGCAGAAAATAAAATTGGTACATGCGTTCATTTTTGTTGATATAATTCAAAAAACTATATTTATTTGTCGGATCTGCCATCGTAACCAAATCCGCAATGAAGGGAACTTGCATTTTCGTTCCTTCAATCAGCATCCCCGGGTGCCAATCAAAGGTTTCATTCTGCTCAAAAAACAATGACTCCACTTCTTCTACCTCATCAAGCAGAGCCGCTAAACTCAAGTTGAAAGGGCCGACCCCTACTCCGATCAAGTCATATATCTTTTCATGTTGTTTCATCATCCACTACTCCTTTTTTTCTGAAAAAACTACAATTTCAGAAATCAATACACTAGTCCTATGTTATCATAACCACATCTATACGATAATAGCCTTTGCAAAGGAAGGTGTTAGAATATGAAAGCACTGCATTTGATCCCTGTCGACAACCGGCATCATTATATTAATTTTTTACTGCTCGCCGACGAGGATGAAACGATCATCAATCAATACATACATGAAGGAGAGATGTATGCGATTTCCTACGAAGGTACAGAAATCGGTGTCTCTCTTTTCACTTTTCCCAGCATAGAAACAGTCGAGATCAAAAACCTCGCTCTTTCTCCTGCGTTCAGAGGAAAAGGAATTGGCAGGCAAGTTCTAAACAAAGCTGCACAAGTGTTCAAAGAACGTAGATTTAGAGATATGATTGCAGGGACTTCAAATTCCAGCATTGAAAACTTAGCTTTTTACCAAAAGGCTGGGTTTCGTTTTTATGACATTAAGAAAGATTTTTTCACTTCTTATCCAGAACCTTTCTATGAGAATGGAATCAAGGGAATAGACATGATCATCTTTCGAAAGTCTATTCAGGACTGATTCCTGAATTTAAAGTATTGATTTTTGATAAGTGAAAAGCTGCCCCTTTTTCGGGCAGCTTTTTTTGTTCGCTGCGATAAGTATGTAAAGTCCAAATGGAACCATCTCCAGTAAAAATAGATTCGCATGAAAATACGAGGCTGATGAATTTGTTTCAATGTATTCATAAATTCTCAGCCTTTGAGCATGCTAATCAAAAATACATTCATTGAAGGTGGGATTTCGTTGAAGCAAAAATCAAATAGCAAATCATCGAAGACTGCTTCACAACCACTTTACTTATCATTGGATGAAAGTCTGAATCATATTCGCACTTCATTAGGCAACAGTTCTGACCTGGTCATCCGTACACTGACGATCAACAAAATTTCAGCTGCCGTCCTGTTTATGGATGGTCTGGTAGACAAAAGCACAGTGCAAAATTTCATTTTGGAAGCTCTTATGCTGGAAATGCCTACCAAACGACAAAACAGCCACCACCTTTATTCATCCATTAAAGAAGCTTCCCTCCCAATTGGTGAGATGGCTGAAGTGGAAGATTATAAAAAACTATTTGAAAAGCTTCTAGCAGGCGAGACCATCTTACTGATCGATAAGCAGTCCAAAGCATTATCAGCTAGTACAAAAGGATGGCGTGACAGGGGAGTCCAGGAGACAACATCCGAAAGCGTCATACGGGGCCCGAAAGAGGCATTCACAGAAACATTACGGACAAATACAGCACTGTTAAGAAGAAAAATCAGAGATACCAACCTCAGAGTCGAGGGCAAGGTCATTGGAAAGAAGACCCACACAGATATAGCGGTTATTTATTTGGAGGGTTTGGCAGAATCGGAAGTAATCGACGATGTAAACCGTCGATTGGATCAAATAGACATAGATGCAGTTTTGGAAAGTGGTTACATCGAAGAATTCATTCAGGATGCTCAATACTCCCCTTTTCCCACGGTCTATAATTCGGAAAAGCCGGACGCTATTGCCGGAGGAATTCTTGAAGGACGCGTGGCCATTCTCATCGATGGAACACCAAACGTTTTGCTGGTCCCTGCACTATTTGTGAACTTCATGCAGTCCAGCGAAGACTATTACCAACGCGCAGACATCGGTACACTCGTGAGGCTGTTGAGACTATTCTGCTTTTCCATCGCATTGTTCATGCCCTCCCTATACATCGCTTTTACGACTTTCCATCATGAAATGATACCAGCTCCCCTTCTAATCAGTTTAGCTGCCCAGAGGGAGGGTGTTCCTTTCCCTGCCTTTGTGGAGGCTATGATGATGGAATTGACTTTTGAGATTCTCCGAGAAGCAGGGGTTCGACTCCCGAAGCCAGTTGGTTCTGCTGTTTCCATAGTTGGGGCTCTTGTGTTAGGGCAATCAGCTGTGCAGGCAGGTCTTGTCTCTCCTGCTATGGTCATTATTGTATCAATCACAGCTATCAGCAGCTTCGTGTTTCCTTCATATAACATGGCGATTTCTGTAAGGATCTTGCGTTTTCCTTTAATGATTCTTGCCGCTACATTCGGTCTATATGGAATCATTTTAGGAATGATTGCCCTTGTGTTTCATTTGTGCAGTTTAAAATCGTTCGGAAAATCTTACATGTCACCGTTCGCTCCATTCATCCCTAAAGATCAAAAAGATGTTTTGGTTCGATTCCCGCATTGGGGATTGCTGTCACGACCTAGCTCCATGACCCAAAAAGATCAAAAAAGAACTGATTCTACTTCTAAGGAGAGGTAAATATGGTTTTGAAAATGACAACTCCTGCCAAAATCATCATCATCGTTACTTCCCTGCTTCTCCTGACTGGGTGTTGGAATAGTAAAGAATTGGACGAGCTTGGTCTAGTTGTTGCGTTAGGAGTAGATAAGTCGGAAGACGGTAAATATGAACTGACCACCCAAGTAATTAACCCCTCAGAAATTGCAACGGATGCGCCGACTGCGCGTCCACCAGTATCCATTTATAAATCCAGAGGCGACTCATTATTTGAGGCGTTTCGCCACATGACAGAAAAGTCCCCGCGAAAAATGTATTTATCACAGCTGAGACTGCTTGTGATCGGCAAAACGTTGGCAGAAGAAGGCATGATGCCATCCCTTGATATTTTTTATAGAAACCACGAATTTCGCACCGCTTTTTATGTAGCTATTGCTAAAAATACAAGTCCGGAAGAACTATTAAGTGTACTCACTCCCTATGAGAAAATCCCGGCCAATAAATTAATGCGTTCTCTCGAATCTGTAGAATCCAACCTGGGAAGCTCAAAAGCCGTAACTATCGATGTGTTGATTTCTCAGATCCGGAGTAAAGGCCAACATCCAGTTTTACCAGGACTGCTTATTGATGGCGATGCAGAAATAGGGGCGACAAGAGAGAATGTTGAAAGTATCGACGCACCGACCAAATTAATCATCAACCACCTTGCTGTTTTCAAAAAAGACCAACTAGTCGGATGGCTGGCTAAAGAAGCTAGTCAAGGGTACAACTATATCACCGGCAATGTGAAAAGCACTGTCATCACCCATCCTTGTAAAGATGAAGGAGTAGCTAATGTTGAAATCATCCGGACTCAAGCCAGTAAAAAAGCTAATTTCAAAGGGGGGCAACCATCCATTTCCGTTGAGTTGGATGTGGAAGGGGACGTTGGGGAACTAGATTGTCCACTGGACTTGAGCAAAGCTGAATCCATCCAAAAAATCAATGTACAGGCAGAAAAAGAAATTAAAAGATTGATGGAGACTTCCGTAAAAACAGCGCAAGATGAATTCGGAAGCGATATTTTTGGATTTGGTAATGTCATCAATCGTACTGACCCCCGCTATTGGAAGACAGTAGAGAAGGACTGGGACAATCAATTCAAAGATCTTAAGGTCGACTTTCAAGTCAAAGTGAAAATCCGCAGGAAAGGAAATTCAACGCAACCTGTATCTAAAGAAAGCTAGGTGAAAAAACGTGTGGTCAATGCTAGCCATCATCGCAGTTGCCATAATGATCTTTTTTCTGGAATACCCCAAATTGAAAAAACAGAACAAAAAGAAAGACTTATGGTTTTTTACCATCATCCTGTTATTCTTCACAATAATCAGTGTTCTAGAAAGCCGTGAGTTCTCATTACCGAACCCGCTTGATTATATCCAAAGTTTCTATAAGATGTTTTGAGTGAAATTCTAGTGATGGATAGAGGTGTAAGAAGTGGATAACCAAACGATCAGCCCCCGTCAGTTCATGTTCCTAGTCATTTTGTTCATAGTAGGCAGTTCCATTCTCATCGTTCCCACCCCTCTGGCTGCCGGGGCGAAGAATGATGCCTGGATAGCGATATCGCTCTCAGTTGCTGTAGGGGTATTACTCGTCTTTTTTTATAATCAAATTGCCAAGCTGATGAAAGGGCAAACCTTAGTCCAAGCGACCATCTCCGTCTTCGGTAATTGGTTCGGGCGAGTGATTTTGTTTTTTTATCTTTCATTCCTTTACGTTCTCGCCTCTCTCGTATTGAGAAATATCGGGGATTTCATGACTACTCTGATCATTCCCGAGACTCCTCTTCAATTCACCCACATCCTATTTTTGCTGGTGGTAATTTGGGGGGCTTATTTAGGAATTGAAGCGATAGGAAGATCTGCTGAAATGTTCATGCCATGGGTTGTCTTGCTCCTGATTTTCTTCACTATTTCTCTCTCTCCTCAAATTAAAATGGAAAACTTACAGCCTATCTTCGGGAATGGAATTACACCGGTGTTAAGCACCTCTATGGTAGTCATTGGAACACCACTTCTCGAGTTGGTTACCTTCCTTATGATCATTCCATATGTGAAAGAAGAAAAAACCACTCGAAAAGCGTGGCTTCTCGGAACTTTCATCGGTGGGGCGATTCTGACGCTCATCACTCTGCTCTGTATTTTGATCTTAGGAAGTGATTTAACAGCACTTAACACCTATCCAAGCTATAAAGTGGCACAAAAAATAAATATTGCTGGTTTTTTGGAAGGGGTGGAAATTTTCGTTGCAATCATCTGGATGCTTACCATCTTCTTTAAATTGACCATTCTCTTTTATTCAAGCACAGTCGGCATAGCCCAGTTCCTTACCATGGATGACCATCGCCCTTTACTCTTACCACTCGGTATGGGGGTGATCGTCTTATCTATCATCGCTTATCCTGATGTCGCTTACTTTGAATCATTTGTAGGTGAAACCTGGTTCTCTTATGCTCTTACCCATGGACTCCTCATCCCGGGCATCGTTGGAATCGCACTTCTTATCAAGTCTTCGAGAGAGAAGAAAAAAAACAAATCCCAGACACCCTCCCCTTCTAATTCATAAAGGGAGAGTTATTTGTTATCTTTCATTTGTTCCAAGTGCATTCAATAACATTCGTTTGATTTGTGGGGTCATTTCATTCAAATCCTCGATACTATACACGTTCGTGAAATATTGAATGATCATTCCATCTACACAGGAGACGAGGATAGACGCCCCTATAGGTTGATGTACCAACGGATAATGCTGGTCAGGATCCAGTTTTCTCAACTTTTCCTGAAGATGATCGGTCATTTCGTTGAAGGCTCCCTGGAAAATCGTTTTGTTAATATCACCTTGCGCGTATTTTCTTAGAACGGCTTGGATCAACTCGAGATTCTCATAGTTATAATTCCAGGAATCGTACAAAAACTGTTCTACAAACCCTTCAATTGTGGTGTTCTTATTATCTTTTACTGCTTTTATATAATCGTCCTCTAACTGCTTCAGTGTCTTATCCATCTGATCATGTGAAATTCTATGTTTCAAAGGGACCCTCTCCTTTTTGCAGCCAGCCTACTAAAAGGTCTTCCCATACAGACTCAGTTTAAACCTGGAGGCGTATTCTCCTGTCATATTTTCTTAGACTTGTTCGCATCAGTTATTAAAAAATCTGCTATTTGAACTTCCACAAATCCTTCCCCTTAAATAAAGAAGTTGAGTCAAAACGATAACTGCCACTGAAAAAGACGAACAATAGAGTGGAATGGATGAAATGGAGCGGAGGCAACATACGTAGACTCCCTTCGGGAACAGCGCGAGCGGAAGACCCAGGAAGAAAGCGGTCTTTGCTTTCCGAGAAGGCTGAGGCCGTGCCCGCTGCAAGCATTCACCGACAAGCGATCCGTGAAACTTTAACAGTTCCTCTAGATTGAAAAGTGTGTTTCAGTGGCCTCAAGTATTTTGCCGGAGCTGCGTATGCATTTATTGCTTCATAAAAAAACCCGAACGATTTGTTCGGGTTTTTAGCGGGGAACTCTTTTATCCCAGTCTCTTTATTTCAACAATTTTTGTTCAAATGGAAAGTCGGAGAAGTTCTCTACTCCATCTGATGTAACGAGCAGCTGTTCCTCCAGTTTTACGCCTTCTTTCCCACCGGGGGAGCCGATGTAGCTTTCAACGGATAATACCATGTTTTCCTGGATAACACCGTCATACCCCTTTTCTTCAAAGTCCTGAGGATAAACAATGTATGGATATTCACCGCTAAGCCCTGTTCCGTGTGCGACCGTAAAGTAACGGTTAGGGAAGAACTCTTCTGGGATCCTCCAGCTTTTTTCTGCGTATTCACGGAAGGTCATCCCTGGTTTCAACAAATCGATATTGTACTGTATTTGTTCATAAGCTGTTTGATACAGCCTTTTTTGCTCGTTGGTGGGTTCGCCTGCTCCACAGTAAAATGTCCTGCTGATATCAGTGAAGTAACCGAAAGGGCCATTCATATCCGTATCAAAGGAAACAAGTTCACCTTCATTGATGACTTTGTCACTACACTCCTGGAACCATGGGTTTGTACGACTTCCAGAGCTGAGCAGCCTTGTTTCTACATAGTCTCCGCCCTGGGCAATATTCGTCTGATGTAAATGAGACCAAAGTTCATTTTCCGTTATGCCAGGTTTTAGAGCTTCCTGCATACGGATCATTCCTTCTTCAGCCGTACGGACGGAAATTTTCATCGCTTCAATTTCCTGCTTATTCTTAATACTGCGTGCATGTTCAACCGGTTCTTGACCATCGACGACTTCGACCCCTAATTTAGCAAGTTCAATCGCACCGACTGATGGAGCATAATCGATAGCCAGACGTTTGTTCCCCCCGCAGTACTGCTTCATCAAATCCGCTATTTCCTTAGCCCACTGCTCCGCATTATCGTATAAGTTCTCACCTGATGCTACGTAAGATAAGGTGATGGCCGGGCGCACCTCATCAATCGTTTCGAGTCCCTCAGATAAATGTTCACAGTTTGGAAAGTCAAACAATGTGACAGGACCTTCGGTAGGAATGAACGCATAACGTCCGGGATTTCTTAGCATGAACACTTGCATATTCCTACTTCCTGTCGCATAACGGAGATTGACAGGGTCAAAAATAACGATTCCTCCGTATCCTAATCGCTTCAACTGCTCACGAACCCTGCTGAGACGGTACTGCCTCATACGAACAAGATCAATTTGAGTTTTAGCATGTCGAATGCTGCTCATTTTAGCCATTACGTTCATCACTCCTCTTATTGTCATGCTTGCCTTCCGTACATGTTACAATAAGTTTCATCTTATCACAACAAGAAATATCATTTTCCGATTTCCACCCGATACTGAAAGCCTTGAGGCAGATATTTAATCTGACTATATTCAATGGGAAGAGAGTCAGGACCCAGAGTTGTCCGTTCAATATGAATCAGTGCCTCACCTGGGACGACTCCTAGCATATCGCCTTCATAACGGTTCGCATTTGAGGCTGAGACTGTTTCCTTGATATTGGAGTAGTGGATATTATGTTTCCCCAAGATCGGAAAAAGATCAAAAACCTCTTTAGAAACATGTTGTAACAAGTTTCCGATTTTCATTGGAAAATACATTCTTTGATAAGCGATAGGCAAGCCGTCAGCCAAACGTAACCTTTCAATGACCAGGACGGATTCACCTTCATCGAGTTGCAAATGTTTATTAGCAAAGGGATGGTCTTCAAGGACATTCTCCCGCAAAAAATGGACTGTCAAATCGGACCCTTGTTCGTGATGAAACACACCAGGGCTTCCCGCCTCAGTTTCAGGAACGGCCCTGACCTTTGTCGGCGCCCCCCGTCTCGTTTCCAAGATCCCTTGTTGGGCAAGGTCTCTGATCGCCTGACGTATTGTCGTGCGACTTACATTATATTCTTTCATCAACTGATTTTCTGATGGGACATGTTGTCCAGGCTTCCACTCCCCTTCTCTCACGTGGTGAAAGATTTTATTTTTCACTTGGACGTATAAAGGAAGTTTCCGTTGTTTTTTCGCCATGCCTAAAACTCCTTCTTTTTACTCTACTTATCGTTTATTTTAAAGGAGTCGCCGGCATCTTTCCATTCCACCGGGCAGCAAATCTGTTTTCACTTCAACTTTCACCGACTGAACCATTTCGATAAACCATCGATTTAATTCAAAAAAAAGAGACGATCGCTCGTCCCCCTTTCAGCGCTAATCTACGACAATATAAGCAATCATCGGTCCGTTAGCAGCAATATCAGCATGAGTCGTACAAATCAACCTGTAAATACCTTCCTCCTTGAACTGCAAATCCACAACCGTTTCTTTCCCCTGTTGGACGACACCTTTCACATCTGTTCCTTCAATATAAAATGGATGTTCTTTGCCATTCACTCCGTAAATACTCAGTTTGAACGGCTCGTCCTTTTCCACAAAAATCGTTCCGGGGTCCCAACGGTATGCCTCGATTTTATCACCGTCCGCTGTTTCAGCTGTAAATTCTCCTGTCACTAAGTTGATGACGCGTGTCTCACCATTCGTAGGAGCTGTTGAAGTTGCCATCGCCCCTTTCCAAAAATAACTGCCAATAAAGTAGGCTGCGAATGCGATGACGATTGCTCCCATGATCAGTCCGACTTTTCTTGCTGAAAGAATCCATGCGTTCATATCCATCCCCCCTAAAGCTTGTTTGCTTATGTATATGCAACCCGCCCCATAGAACTTGTCTACTTTTTTCCCATTTAATAAAAGCTCTCTCAGGAAGACTTGATTTCGAGAAGTTTGATAAGTGGATGGGGTCGACGGGGAATGACTCGCTTTCCGTGGGAGCGCAGTGAGCTTCCACGGAAAGCGAACCGTTTCCCGAAGCCCCTTTTTCACACAAAAGTATCGGAATCATGTCTTCTAGATAACTACCCTTGTGTTGAAGAATTCACCACATTAAACGCTCCACAACGTTTACTAAAGACAATACAAAAAGAGCAACTGCTTTCAGTTGCTCTCATATTAGAAAAATAACTTCGGATCCAACCATTCGGTATAGGAGGAAGATTCCTCATCCCCTAAGAGTAATGAATCACACTTTTGATTGAAGCGGAAAGGGATCGCTTGTAAATAATCAGATGGATAAATATCAGCATTCTTATACTCTGTGAACGGTCGGTCAAGGGTGGAACCCTGGATTTGATCTTTCTTCAACTGTTCAACGACTATTCGGCCGATCTGCCTTCCGAGTCGTAGGCCTTCATCATTATCAACCGGATAATGGACACCTGCATAAAGCCTTGATTTAGCATTTTCCTCTGCCAGCTCACGCAACTTTCTTTTTTCAGCAGGGAAAAAGTAACTGAGAATCATCTCTGCCGCTCCAGATATAGTCGCATGGCCAGACGGATAGGAAGGATGTTTAGGTGTACATATGACCGTGGCTAATTTTGAATCCAATTGATTAGGCCTTGGAACCAGCCATTTATACTTCAAGGACCAACAAACAACAAAAGCATCATTCATCCCGCTGAATACAGCACCTAAGATACGCGCTGCACGAGGTGCTTCCACACTGTATGTGTCAATAAGGCGATCGACAATCGGTATCCACTGCTTAGAAGGTGGCCCATCTCCCCAATATCTGGCTATCTTCACTTGGTCTTCGGTTAAATGAGCAAGTGTATGCTGGACTTTCTTCAATTCTTCCTGCCATTCAACAGCGGTCGGGTCTTTGATTGCTAACCGAATCGGCCGACCGTCTAACTTCTTAAAACCGTGCCTCCGACTATGTGCAATAAAATAAGTTTTCCACTCACCGGCATCTGGTTCAACACCCAAATCAATCCTTGGCGGTCTATTCTCCCCTGCGTAAGGCAAATCTGTCCACAGTGGATAATTTTTATTATGAGACATCGTCTCACCCCTTTATTCCTAGAGTATGAAGAATACAGCTATGGGGTGTAGACATTTTTGCGGCTAAGTTATATCTGAAACCCGATTTACCGAACCCTGGGTTTGAATCAAGTCTGCGTAATAGCCACCTTTTTCCATAAGTGAATGATGATTCCCTTGTTCAATGATACGTCCTTCTTCTAAAACTAAGATGAGATCCGCCGAACGAATCGTATGAAGGCGGTGGGCAATTACAAAGCTGGTCCGACCTTCCATCAATTTTGATAATGCTGCATTTATTTTCATTTCTGTCATTGTATCTATACTACTGGTAGCTTCATCCAGAATAAGAAGGGATGGAGCAGCAATCATAGCCCTGGCAATCGAAAGGAGCTGACGCTGCCCATGACTGACTCCTTTCCCATCTGAATCGAGCACTGTATCGTAACCTTTGGGGAGATTAATGATAAATTCATGGGCATGAGCAGATTTAGCCGCTTCGATGACCTCTTCATCTTCTGCTTCCAACCGTCCATACCGAATATTTTCTCGAATCGTGGTATGAAACATCGTTGCATCCTGGAGCACAACGCCCATCTGATTTCTAAGGCTGGCTCGAGTGATTTTTTCTGAGTCACGTCCATCGATAAAAATATTACCACGCTCTGGCTCATAGAAGCGTGACAATAACGAAATAATGGTGGTTTTTCCCGCCCCGGTCGCACCGACAAGCGCCACTGTCTGGCCGGGTTCTGCACGAAAAGTGATGTTGGATAGTGTCTTCTGACCATCTTCATAAGAAAAATCTACGCTTTTAAAAGCAATCTCGCCCCTCATCCTGTTCACAGCCACAGCTTCTCCTTCGTCTTGTTTTTCTTCTTTTTCATCAATGACCTGGAACACTCGATCTGCTCCTGCTACAGCTGATAAAATCATATTGAATTGGTTAGCCAAATCATTCAATGGCCGTGTGAACTGCCGTGAATAAGTGGTAAACGTCACAATAATACCGATGGAGACAAATCCATTCAAAGCAAGGAGGCCTCCCGCTCCGACAATGATGGCAAAGCTGACATTGTTCAGCATGTTCATCAGTTTAGGGATGAAGCCAGTGTAGACTTGCGCATAATAACCAGAATTCCTTAATGCTTCGTTCTTTTCCTCGAAGTCATTAATCACTTGCTCTTCTCTAGAAAACATCTTAATAATGGGCTGGCCGGAAAACATTTCTTCCACGTATCCATTCACTTCACCTAAATCACGTTGCTGCTTCTTAAAATATGGTCCTGTGCGTTTTGTTATCCACTTCATTCCAAAATACATGACAGGCACAATGGTCAATGTGAGTATCGTCAATAACGGACTAAGCCAGAGCATAATAATGACTGTTCCTGTAATCGTCAACAAGCTGGTGACAAACTGGACTACAGCAGTATTCAACGTTCGACTGACATTTTCGATATCATTAGTCAGTCGGCTCATCAGTTCGCCCTGCTGCATCTTTTGAAAAAAGAGCACTGGAAGCAGCTGAAGGTGAGAGAACAGGTGGGATCTCATTTTCTTGACCGCATTTTGGGCGATGTCGATCATCCAGTAATTTTGCAGCCAGAGAAAAGCAGAATGGAATACATAAATCAGCAACAGATAGGTCAACATCGTAAGAAGAGTACTGCCCTCAGGTTCTGCGATAACAAGATCCACAGTCAAACCTAACAAATACGGTCCGAGTAAGGATAAAGCTGAACTACTGACGATAGCGATCAGCACAAAAGAAAATTTCACCTTTTCGTCTGCCATATACACCCAGATTCTCTTTAATGTTGAACCGATATTGTGAACCTCAGGAGTCTTCATCCCTATTCCATGATGATGCCTTATTTTCGATCGGCCGTGGCCTTTCATGACATCACCCCTTCTTGTTGTGACTGATAAATATCATGGTAATACGTATTCGTTTTCAATAATTCTTGATGGGTCCCCTGCGCGATGATTCTCCCTTGGTGAAGAAGCAGGATTTGGTCAGCACCTTGAAGCGAACTGATTTTCTGAGCTACTATAAATACAGTGCAGGGCTGATCTTTGAGTGTTTGTAACAACCGCTTTTCGGTATGGGCATCCAGGGCACTTGTGCTGTCATCCAGGATAAGAATTTTCGGCTTCCTCACAAGCGCTCGAGCAATAGATAACCGTTGCTTCTGTCCTCCTGAAAAAACGACGCCCTTTTGACCGATTTGAGTATCGTACCCTTTCGGTAAAGTATTGATAAAATCATGAATTTGCGATCGTTTTGCTGCCTCCATAATCTCTTCTTTCGAGGCCCCCTCTTTTCCCCAGCCGATATTTTCTTCAACGCTACCAGAAAAAAGATGGGCTTCCTGTGGGACTAGACTGATTTGATTTCTAATCTGCTTCAGGTCCAATCCTTCCACTTCTTCCCCGTCTAATAAGAGTGTGCCTGCATCTTTTTGGTATAAACGGGGTATGAGGTGAAGGAGAGAACTTTTACCAGAGCCTGTTTCTCCTAAGATGCCTAAGGTTTGCCCTGGCAGAACTTCAAAGGAAAGGTCACTGAGAATTCGTTCCCCATTTCTTTCAAAAGAGACATTATGAAAATGAACAGCCCCCTTCAGGGTTTTGCTTTTTCCCTGTAAACGATTTTGGGACGGCGTATCCTGGTCTAAGACCTCTTTAATTCTATTTGAAGATGCATGTCCACGAGAAATGACCATGATCAAAAAGGTGAACACAGAGAATGTGAACAAGATACGTGTCGCATAGTTGATGATGGCAACAACTTCTCCCGCCTGCACATTGCCGAAACTTAAAAACTGGGCACCAAAAAAGAGAAGGATGAGAATGACTACATTCATTCCCAACATCACTACAGGCATGGCGACCTCCATGAACCACAATGCCTTTTTATTCTTTTCCACCAGAGATTCATTCCCCTGTTGGAATCGTGCTTCCTCATGATCTTTCCGGTTAAATCCTTTGATCAGACGTATCCCTGTCAAGTTTTCACGGATGATCGTATTCAGTTGATCCAGTTTACTTTGAACCCGATTGAACCACTTTACACCTTTGGTCAAAATGAAGAATAAAAAGACCAGGAATAACGGTACACCTGCCGCCAGGATCACAGCTAACTGCACATTAATGGTAAAAGCCATGATGAGAGCAAATACAATGAACAAAGGTGCCCTCAGACCAATACGCACAAACATGAACAGCAGATTCTGAATTTGAATGACATCATTTGTGATGCGTGTCACCAGACTGGGAGTGGAGAGGGTTTGAAAGTGCTTATCTGAAAAATCCTGTACCTTTTTGAACAAATCCCGGCGCAAGTCAAAACCGACTCCCTGGCCAAGGTCGGCAGCAAAGAAGGAATTCGTCACACCTGCGGCAAACGCTAATAAAGAGAGTCCTAAGAGTACACAACCCCAGATTGTAATCACTGAAAAGTCTTCTTCTAACACACCTTCATCGATGATTTTTGCCATAAGCAGCGGTTGGGTCAGTTCTACAGCAAGTTCGATTATCATCAAGAATAATGCGATGAAAGCAGAACGTTTATAGGATTTTGTATATGTAAGTATCCGGAGCATAAAAACCCCTCCTATCGGTTGTGCTTCCTTTTTATTATACAAGAAAAGTTCCTGGGAAGAGATTTCTCCAAAAGTTGAAAAATCGCGCCCAGGACTCCTGCTGCAAATGTATGGACTTAGTTATTGGTATTTCACTATTACCCAGGTCCCCATAGGATGTATGACAATAACAAATATGTAAGTACTTGTGGTAAGCTGAAAAACGCAATAGAATAATAACGATAGTATTTTCCGAACGAAACAGGAAGGTGTTACTTTTGAATAATATTAAACCGATTTTCCCCATATCAGAGGAATTGCTCGAATTGGTGGACTTACTGAATCGAGTATCGCATACTACAGAAGAACAAGTAATTCCCCAAACCATGACGGTGCTCAACAAAGTTTATGCACAAGGCATCATGGAAGGGTATGAAAAAGCAATGGAGAAACAAAAAAACAAACCAGAGATGGGGTGAAACGGGTGGACGGACAGAAAACAGGAATCGATATCACCCTTGAAGTCGTATGCGGGAAGTGGAAAGGTCTCATATTATGGAAACTTCTCCATGAAAATCATATGAGATTCAATGAACTCCGCCGTGCTATTGACGGTAATATCTCTTCTCGTATTTTGGCAAGAGAGTTAAAAAAACTGGTGGATGATGGGCTGGTCGCAAGAATTGATTATGAAACTGTCCCCCCTCGGGTAGAGTATCAGGTGACGCCATATGGCAAAACAACGGCCTCATTTCTTACCAATATGAACAATTGGGGGATGGAACATAAGCGTCAATCTGCTACGAAACGTGAAATGGCAGACCTTATCAACCGTGAAAAATGACAATCGGTGAAATGCTCAACCTCCCCAGGAGACACAACAAGCAGCAGAAAAAATAAATTCCGATATAAAGAGGCTCATTGAAAAAGCCTCTTTATACGTCGATTACTCTCTACTTTTTCGGTCTGCTGCATACTCCAACCCAATTTGCTGGCGGGCTTCTTCCATGATCCTTGCTGTCATAAGCGTATGTGAAAAAGAATTGATTTTTGACTGCCCTTTATTTTCCTCCACCAATTTGATGAATTCTTCGACCTCATAGAACATTGCAGGATGGTTATCTTTAAGGTGCAGATCCTCTTCTGTCCCACCTCGATAAACGATTTTGATTTCCTTCGGTTCTGATATGTTCGGAATGATCATCGTTCCATTTTCTCCTTGAATTTCTGTGGGAGAGTGAGAATCAATGATCTTAGAATGCATGATTACCGCTTCCATATCGTCATACTCTGCCAGCACACTGCCTTCCCCATCTACCCCGGATTTCAAAAACACACCGTTTGCTTTGATGGAATTAGGTGCGCCGAACAGCACAACCATTGGATAAATCCCATAAATACCAAGATCCATTAAAGAACCATTAGAGAGGGATGGTTTAAAAGCATTCAGCACCTCCCCCTCCTTATAGGCATCATAACGGGATGAATATTTGCAGAAGTTTCCTACATAACGTCTGATGTGGCCAAGCTTATGTAAATGTTCCTGAACGGTGAAGAATCCAGGCATCATAGTGGATTTAATTCCCTCCATCAAAACGACACCCTCGTTCTTAGCGACGTCAATCATTGTTGCAATCTCCCGCTGGTTTGAAGCCATGGGTTTCTCGCATAGTACATGCTTTCCTTTTCTCATTAATGCCGAAGCTTGTTCTGCATGAAAGGCATTCGGACTTGCAATATACACGGCATCAATATGTTCACTGTCTGCTAATGCCTCGATTGTTGTGAACGTATATGGGATATCATGGAGGCTGGCGAACTCTTCGGCTCTTTCTTTTGTTCGTGAATACACACCCTTTAATTCAAAACGGCTATGCTGTTTGCCTGCATCGATCAACTTTTCTGTAATCGTATTCGTACCAATGATTCCGAAACGCATATTTTTACCACCTTGTCTTACTAATTTGTTCCTATTATACATGAGTCTTTTAAAAAACCCACTAAATATACTCCACTTATTTAATGTGCTTCAAAGCGATTTTCGCGAGTACTTCTTGACCTTCTTTAGTTGGGTGTACATCTCCTTCAATGATATATTCTGGATGGCCATTGTAAGCTTTGTAAGCATTGAGTAAGTGAACAGAAGTGAAATGTTTCAACAACTTTATAAGTGATGAGTACTGTTGGTTAATATAAGATAACGGGGTGCTCAATTTATCACCAGCTGCAGGATATGGGTTATAAATATTGTACACAAGGATCTTTCCATCCGTCATTTGATCGATTTCCAAAATAGTTGAATATACATTGTAAACCAGGTCTCTGATGACAGGTGCTGCTTCCTCCATTTTCATACCGTCAAGCCCGCCATTTTTCTTCACAACGTTCAATAAGTCATTCCCACCGATATAAACGACTACATAGTTTGCATCGTTTAAGGCTTCTCGAAATAAATCGTTCGTTTTGACTGCCTTCAAAAGCTCTCCTGAGGTCAAGCCGGGGATGCTCATATTTGTGACTTCGATCTTTCTCTTATTGCCGATCAAGTAGGGGAAGGATTCCTTCGGCGGGCTTATATTTTCCTTCGTAAGGTTATAGCCATATGGGATGGAATCTCCTATGGCCACTAGGCGTTTTTCTTTGTATGCAAAAGCTTGTATCGGATATATTATGAGTGCCAGGATGATGGCCATTAAGAGTATCTTTTTCACCTTACTCGTCCCCTACTTTAAAAAGTTATGTAATAACAGGACGCCGGAACAACCGCGCGCCATGTTATTTTTTATTTTTTTCCAATGAACATTTGCACCCACTGGTTGCCATCTTCAGCAAAACCTACGCCAATATGTGTCAAATTCTTGTTCATAATATTTTTCCGGTGACCTGGACTGTTCAACCAGCCATCAACGACCTCTTGTGGTGACTGTTGCCCTGCAGCAATATTTTCAGCTGCTGTGCGATAGTCCACACCGAATTCCTTCAACATGTCAAAAGGACTTCCATAAGTCGGAGAGGTATGGGAAAAATAGTTGTTTTCAGCCATATCCTCTGATTTCTCTTGTGCCACTTCTGTTACTTCTCCACTGCTTTTCAAGGGGTTAAGTCCATTCTTCTCACGGGCGTTATTTGTCAGTTCAATGACTTTCTTTTGGAAATCACCACTGACCTTGTCCCCCTTATTATCTTCTGTCTTTTTGGGAGCTTGTGCCTGATCTTGACCTTGTCCCTGATCCTGGCCTTGATTTTGACCTTGACCTTGGCCTTGGCCGCGTTGTCCCTCTTTGTATCGGCCGTCTTGATCAAAGAAGTAAGGACCTTGCATAGAACCGTTGGCTCCATTCGGATTCATGCCTTCATAAGGAATATTGGCATCAAAACGATTCTGCCCTTTGGCTCCCGGGTCTTGGGCATTTTGGCCTTTTCTTTGTATACCTTGATCTTCAGGACCAAAACTCACTTCATTCAAATTATTACGTTGGCTTTTACGAGCCTCTTCTTCAGATGTATTACAAGCAGCTAACACGAAAATCATCATGATCGCTGCCAATATGATCAATAAGCTCTTTCTCATCTTCCATCCTCCTCGGAATTTTTCCTCACTTATACTATTTGCATGAATGAAGACAATATCCCTGAGAAGAAGTTCCATTTCAGTGATGTATTTCATGAGCGCAAGCGCGCCTGTTCACCGTCGAAAGCTTAAGCAATTTACAAAACAAAAAAGGGACACGTGAATGCGCCCCTTTTCAACTTTATGTTAATTCAGTTTAAAACAAACCACTTTTTGTTCAGTCATTGCCTCCATACTATACCGGACTCCTTCTCGTCCGATGCCTGAACCCTTCGTCCCGCCAAAAGGCATTTCATCAATGCGATAATCACTACTATCATTGATCATAAGCCCTCCTACATCCATTCTCCGGATGGCTTTGAAAGCTTGATTCAAGTCATTGGTGAAAATGCCGGCCTGTAATCCGTAATTGACATCATTGGCTTTATCAATGGCCTCATCCAAACTTTCGATTGTTTCGATTAGGACGACAGGTCCAAAGATCTCCTCTGTCGCAAGGCGTGATGTGATCGGAACATGTGTCAATACAGTGGGATAATAAAACGTCCCGTCCCGCTTTCCTCCTATTTCCACTTGAGCCCCTTGGGAGATTGCTTCTTCCACCCAGTTTTCGACACGGATAGCTTCGTTTTCATTGATCAGCGGGCCGACATCTGTGCACTCATCCATTTTATCTCCTACATTCAACGAACCTGTTTCCTGAACAAAAGCATCGAGAAAATGTGAATAGATGGACTTATGCACATAAATCCGCTGAACACCGATGCAGTTTTGGCCAACGGCTGAGAATGCACCAGAAACACTGGATTGGACAGCATTTTTGATATCCGCATCTTCCATGACAATCACCGGCGAATTCGAGCCGAGTTCCATACTTAATTTTTTCGTTCCTGCTTTTTGTGTGATGGATTCTCCTGCCTTTGATCCACCCGTAAACGATACCATTTTTACTGCAGGGTGGGTCACAAGCGTGTCCCCTATCTCCCTTCCGGATCCAGTTACGACAGACAAGTAACCTTCCGGAAGACCCGCTTCTACGAATGCTTCTGCCAATTTTAATGCACTGAGAGGCGTCACAGAAGCTGGTTTGAGTACAATCGCATTGCCAGCTGCGATTGCCGGACCTATTTTATGTGCGACAAGATTCAAGGGGTCGTTGAATGGCGTAATCGCACCTATCACTCCTACAGGAAAACGCTGAAAGTATCCAACTCTGTTTTCACTTCCCTCGTTCTGATCAAAGTTGATCGTTTCGCCTTTCAGCCTTCTCGCTTCCTCTGCACTGATTTGAATCGTCTGTGTTGCACGCTTCACTTCTCCACGGGCTTCCCTGATGGTTTTGCTACTCTCTAAAGCGATGATTCGTGCGAACTCCTCCCTGTTTTCCTCCATATATTCGACAACTTCCTGTAACACTCTGATTCTTTCGTGGGTGGGCCATAGTTCATTAGCACGGAAGGTTCGATCAGCTTTTTCAATAGCCATCAGCATTTCTTGTCTGGAAGCCGAAGGGACATATGCGATCAGTTCATCGTTTTGAGGGTTACGCACTTCAAAAGTCTCTTCACTGTGCACCCAGTTTCCTCCTAATAACATCTTTACCGTTTCAACTTTTGTCGGCATAGAATGCGCCCTCCTCAGATTTTGGCAAGTGTTTGTCGCTTTTTATAATGGATCAGATCAATGAGTAATGAAAAGCCCGTTTCCTTGAGCCCTGCACCGGCTCCAGTAAGCATAATGGGACCTGAAAGATCGCATTCAAAGACGATTGCATTCGTTGCCCCTGAGATACCTGCCAGAGAGTCCTGGATAGGAATCCGCTCAGGCTTAACCGTTGCTTTGACAGTATCCCCTTCGTTTATGATCCGGGCAATCAATTTCCACCTTTCTCCATCTTCAAGAGCCTCTATCACATCGGCCATCGTCAAGTTAGTAATGCCTTCACAGGAAACATCTGTGTGCAAAATCGGCATACCCAGCACGTGGCTGGAAAGAATCGCTGTCTTATAGCGGATATCATAGCCTTCTACGTCACTGGTCGGATCCGCTTCGGCATAACCTAACTGTTGAGCTTTTTCCAATGCCTTATCGTATTCCATACCTTTTTCCATTTCGGTAAGAATAAAGTTGGTGGTGCCATTCAATATGCCTTTGATTTCTTTGATATGGTTCCCCGCCAAAGTCTCTACCGGAAGGCGTAATGCCGGTGTCCCGCTCATTACAGTACCTTCGAACCCAAAAAAGACGTTGTTAGCTTCGGCTTTTTCTGTAAGCTCTTTATAAGCCAGAGCCACTGGACCTTTATTTGTCGTAATGACACTCTTCCCTTTTTCAAATGCTCGATGGCAATGGGTGATGGCCGGCTCTCCTGTCTGGACATCCGTGTATGTCACCTCGACGATGACATCTGCATTACACCGTTCAATTGTTTCGATACTGCTCCATCCTTTTATTGTCTGGTGATCATCCGGATATGTTTCAACAGAACCGTCATTCCTGACACATTCTAAAACGGTTTTCACCTCAAGACCACCAGGGCGATAAACGGAGCCTTTCATCAAATCAGCAACAGCTACAACCGAAACCTCCATATCATGAGCATTTATAAGTTTTTTTTTCTTTTCGATAAAGATTTCTGCCAACGCCTGCCCGACACCACCGAATCCGATGAATGCTACTTTTATTGTCATTCTTCTCCTCCTCGCTCCAATAAACGGTAAGTACTCTCCATCAAAATCCGGACTCCATCAACCATTGCTGCTTCATCAATGTCAAAGTCCGGACGATGCAATTTCCTTTCATTTTCTAATGCACAGCCAAGGAAAAACATCGCACCTGGTGTCTGTCTTGTGAAATGACTGAAATCCTCACTCCCCATACCGAATGGTTCATTATAAATCTTCATGGAACCTGCAGATTTTCTGATAATTTCATTAATAGAAGAATCATTGAGAAGGGCGGGTTCTCCTTTAAAAATACGAAGGTCATGACCTCCCCCTAAAGCGGTCACAATATTGGCTATCCGGTGGATTTCAGTGATAAGTTTTTCTCTGACCTCATCTGTATAAGACCTCATTGTCCCTTTGATTTCCACTTCATGTGGAATGACATTGTTCGCTTCACCCGCATGAATTTGCCCGACGCTGATTGTTCCTACCTCCAGGGGATCCACTTTCCGGCCATTGCAACTATACAATGCCTGTAAGATATACGTAGCCATCCAGATGGGGTCCTGAACATGATGAGGGTAACCGGCATGGCCGCCACTTCCTTTGATCGTCAGGTGAAATTCATCATTATTCGCCATACTCGGACCATCATGATACTGAATTTCGCCAGTTTGACGCCATGGACACATATGGAGGGCAAGGACGGCATCTAAATCATCCAGTTTTCCTGAATGAAGCATTTTAAGCGCCCCTGTCTCTCCGTTTTCATCGCAACTCTCTTCAGCTGGTTGAAAAATCAACTTCACTGTACCTTTGAATTGATCCTTAGCTGCATCTTCAGCCAGAAGAAGACTGACTCCCATTAAGATGGCTGTATGGGCATCGTGACCACAAGCATGCATGACACCAGGTGTTTTAGAAGACCATGGCCGATAAGACTGTCCCCCTATCGGCAAAGCATCCATGTCAGCACGCAAGCCTATCGTCGGCCCCTCCCCATTCTTCAATGTCGCAATGATTCCATAACCGCCTACCCCTGTGTCAATGGAGTATGCTTTTTGATTCTGTAGTACTGAGAGAACCTTTTCACTCGTTCTCTTTTCTTGAAAACTAAGTTCAGGATATTGGTGAAAATCCCTTCTCCAGTTCACCAATTGTTTCTGTAAAGCTTCAGATCTAGTGACTAAGCCCGCCTTTTTGGTTTTCACTGCCCGTTTCTTCATTACCGCTTCGCATATGTTTGTATGGATTGAAATGCTTGAGCAAGATCCTGTTTCAAATCATCGATATCCTCTATACCAGCAGAATATCGGATCAGACCTTCAGGTATCCCCATTGCTGCTCGTTCTGCAGGTGTACATTCGACATGACTTGTCGTCCTAGATGGTCCGACGACCGTCTCTACGGAGCCTAGGTTAGCTGCCCTGTTCGCATATTGAAGCTTCGGCAGCAAATCACGGACAGTGGCTACCCCGCCTTTCACGGCAAAACTCAGCATTCCCCCGAACCCGCTCATTTGCTTTTTCGCAATATCGTGGTGTGGATGCTCTGGTAACCCCGGGTAATACACACTTTCGACCATATCAAATGTCTTTAAATATTCAGCGATTTCAGCTGCGTTTTTGTTTTGTTGTTCAACACGTAGTTTTAAGGTCTTCATCCCTCGCAATAACAAATAAGCTGCCATTGGATCTAAGGTCGCTCCATTGATTTCCCTGTAGTGATAAATCGCCTCAACCAATTCTTTGTCCCCGCAGACAGACCCTCCTAAAGCATCCGCGTGTCCTCCGAGAAATTTAGTCGCACTATGAATGACAAGGTCTGCTCCGAGTTTCAACGGGTTTTGGTTCACGGGGGTCGCGAATGTATTGTCGACGACCACTTTAGCTCCTACAGTTTTACCAGCGCCGGCCATCCGTTCGATATCTGTAATTTTAACGGTCGGATTGGTCGGGCTTTCCAAATAAAGAACTTTACATCCTTTTGCAACTTCGCGCTCAATCGCGTCATGATCGCCCGTATTACATAAAACAACTTCCACTTGCTGCTTGGGAAGGAACTCGGTGAAAATTTTGTTCGTCCCTCCGTAAGTGTCCTTGATCGATACGATGCGATCTCCAGGGAACAACAGAGTACTGAGGGTATTGCTGATGGCGGCCATCCCCGTAGAAAAACTAGTGGCTGCTTCAGCGTCTTCTAATATACGGATTTTCTCCTCAAATGCTTGAACGGTGGGGTTAGTATTCCGGCCATAAATGTGACCCGGCTTATTTCCGACCGCCACTTCGTACCATTCATCCATATCGTCATATCCGAACGAAACACTGTGTACGACAGGCACCTGTGTAGCTCCAAAGGCCAATTGCTCTTTCTCTCCAGCCCAAATGGACTTTGTGCTAAATTTAGCTTCTTTCATGGATAACGTCCTCCTCAGTTACAAGTAATGAATACACATGACGGGCAATGGCGGTATCTTGCACTCCTGTCCCCGTTAAATCACATATAGTAATTTGATCCTCGCTTTTTCGACCATCATCACGGCCGCTCGTCAATGCTCCAAGTTCCCTCGCCTGCTCCAGTACAGGAGACTGACCACATGATCGTAACTCGCCTAACCTCATGGATTGGGCTTTCACATCACATACGACCAGGTCTGCTTTTTCTAACACAGAGGCGTCCAGCTCCTGTTTGTGCTCCGCATCTGAACCCATTGCGGTAATGTGCAGACCAGGGTGCAGCCAATCTGAATAGATCAACGGAGTTTTTGAAGGAGTGGTCGTGACGACGACATCACTTTGTTCGACCACTTCTTTAACTGAATTACAGATCTTAACACCAATTCCTAACTCCTCTTCCATATCCACTTTAAAACTGCGGGCGTGATCCGTCTTCCGTCCATACACAAAGACACTCTCTATGGGGCGGACTAAGGCAAGAGCTTTCAGCTGTAACCTAGCTTGAGCTCCAGTTCCGATAATCCCAGCTTTCCGACTGTTTTCTGAGCTGCAATACTTAGCAGCAACTGCTCCAGCAGCAGCCGTACGAAGCTCAGTCAGTAATCCCTCATCTGCCAACACAGCAAGCGGCCGTCCTGTCCGGCTGTCGATTAAAATCATCAATCCGTTTGCACTCGGCAGCCCTAATTCAGAATTATTGAAAAAACCCGAGGAGAGTTTGACAGCAAAACTGTCATCACCCTCAATATAGGCAGATTTAATATCCAGTTCTCCATTGTGTTCAGGCACATCCACACGCATAATCGGAGGCATTTGTGTTTGTTTCGTTACCAGGTCGGTAAAAGCGTCTTCGATTATGCTGACTAAAGATGTATCCAGACGTATGACTTTATCTATATCTTTTTGATCAAATAATCGGATTTGAAAAACCTCCTTCAGCTGATTTGTCCACTAAGGTCCAGATGATCCCGGATTACCAATTCTTGCGGGTAAGTGGTGAACCGTTCACACCCGGTTTCCGTCACCTTGAAAGTTTCGCTGATTTCAATACCGTCCGTATCAAACCACAGGGCCGGGATGAGATGGAAGGTCATGTTAGGCTGCAGAATTGTGGAATCACCTTTACGAATGCTTGCCGTGTGCTCGCCCCAATCCGGAGGGTAGTTCAGACCGACCGAATATCCAAGACGGGCTTCTTTTTCAAATCCATATTTCTTGATGCTCTTTCTCCAAACTTCCTCCAATTCCCCACATGTCACCCCAGGCTTAGCAAAGGCGAGGACATTTTGAATTCCTTCCAGCACGACTGGCGCCACCTGTTTCATTTTTTCATTCGGCTGACCGATCGAGACGGTTCTAGCGAGAGGGACATGATAGCGCTTATAACACCCGGCTAGTTCAATAATGACGGCATTCCCGTCTACAAATGGGCGATCTGTCCATGTTAAGTGTGGAATGGATGTTTGGTCCCCTGTCGGCAGCAAAGGAACGATGGCTGGATACTCTCCCCCATATTCTGATGTCCCTTTGACCATGTGATAATAAATCTCTGCAGCTGTATCACATTCACGAACACCTGGAAGTACACTCTCTACTCCTTTAGTCATTGCCAGGTCAGCGATTTTAGCAGCACGCCTCATGTATTCGATTTCTTGATCTGACTTAACCATTCTGACTCCATTGACGAGTAAGGTAGCATCTTCAAATGAGGCATTCGGCAATCCTTTCTTCAACCGTTCAAGTGCCATAGCTGTAAAGTAGTATTGGTCCATTTCAACACCTATCCTCCTGCCTCCATGACCAATCTGATTTAGAATATCCGCCACGAAATCCATCGGGTGATACACACTCGAATGGACATAGTAATCAGGGTAAGCAATTACGTTCTCCTCATAAATCCACGTGGTCACCCTTGCGCCATTAGCGTCCTGGTACCGGCCGATCCAAAGCGGTTGAGGTTCATCTATGATAATCACCAGCATTTGGTGTACATAAAATGACCAGGCATCATATCCAGAAAGGTAATTCATATTAGCGGGATCTGTGATCAACAGTACTTCTATGCCCTTATCAGCCATTCGTTTCTTCGTCTCCTGCAGGCGTTGATGATACTCTAAAATGTCAAAAGGAAGAACCATCTCATCCCCTCCATCTTTTGTCTGAATATTTTAATAACTATTACCTTCATTGTATTCAACCTTTTTTTTTAATGTAATGTAAAAAGTGTATGAAGTTTTGAAGATGTCCTCTATACAAAGTAGAAAAACACCTGTAAGTATCAGCGCCTTCAACTAAAAACTTCTATGTTATGATACAAATAACTTTAACTAGGAGGATGCAATCAATGAATTACAGTTATGTTTCTCACTTAATTTGTCCGAAATGTTCAACGACATGCAATATCACTGAACCTCAACATTTATGTACATGCGGCTCCCCGTTATTAGTTGAATATGACCTTGAAACCCTGGCTGAGGAATGGTCACCTGCTGACTTAAGGGACCGACCTGCAGACCTGTGGCGCTACCACGAACTTCTGCCCCTCCAGGATCCTGCTTATAAAACTTCTTTAGGAGAGGGAATGAGCCCGCTCGTTCCTCTTCCTAATCTTCAAGAAGATATGGATATCCGGCAATTACATATGAAAGATGAAGGAATCATTCCTACTGGTTCCTTTAAAGCTCGCGGGGCTGCCGTCGGTGTTTCAAAAGCTAAAGAGCTCGGTGTAAAAGAACTTGCGATGCCGACAAATGGAAATGCCGGGGCTGCCTGGTCACTCTATGCGGCACGAGCATCTTTGGAATCAACGATTGTTATGCCGGTCGATGCTCCCAAAATCACACGAAATGAATGTGCCCTTTCAGGAGCAAACCTTTATCTTGTAGACGGGCTGATCAGTGATGCGGGGAGGATTGTCGGGAAGGCTGTTGAAGAACACGGTCTTTATGATGTCTCTACACTTAAAGAACCTTACCGGATTGAGGGCAAGAAAACGATGGGATTAGAAATCGCTGAACAATTAGGTTGGGAAGTACCCGACGTGATTTTATATCCGACTGGTGGCGGTGTAGGGCTTATCGGCATTTATAAAGCCTTGAAAGAGCTGCAGCACCTTGGATGGATCAAGTCGGACAAGATGCCTAGACTTGTCGCTGTCCAATCGGAAGGATGCGCACCGATTGTTGAAGCATGGAACCAGGGTCTCAGAAGCTCTTCCTTCTGGGAAAATTCAGAAACGATCGCTTTCGGTATCAATGTTCCAAAAGCTCTTGGAGATTTTCTTGTGCTCGACGCCCTTTATGAAACAGAGGGTTGTGCGATTGCAGTTGACGATGCCTCCCTCCTAGACGAACAAAAACGAATCGCTCAAAAAGAAGGAGCCTTTGTGTGTCCTGAAGGAGCAGCAGCCTTTCTGGCAGCCAGGAAATTACGCGAAACAAATTGGATCAATGCTGACGACCATGTTGTCGTGTTAAATACCGGGGCAGGGATCAAATACCCTGATACTGTGAATATCGAAATTCCAATATTAAATCCTGGAGAGGAATTGCAGTCGAAGGGATGATAAAATCATTTTTTCCAAAGGGAAAGTTTTTTTACAATAAAATAAAGACCTGGTTGACCGCCCCATCAGCTACTTGCCAACAGGACTGATACAGAAAATCCCCCTAAGCGGGGCAGCCGCTTAGGGGGGTTTTTATCTGTTATAAACTTTTCACTGCATTCCTGATGTTTTCCGCTAGGGTGATTGCGGACACGACAGCTACACCATCCGCTCCAGCACTGAGCACTTCATGTGCATTCTCTTCATTAATCCCGCCGATTCCGACAAGCGGGAGATGAGGATGAACAGCTTTCACATGTGCTATCAAATCAGTTCCCACAACTGGGTTGGCATCTTCTTTCGTAGAGGTTGAGAAAACAGGACCCACTCCTAAATAATCGACAAGTGTTACAGGGGCTTTTTCTAATTCTCGTTCGTCAGATATGGACAAACCGATCAGTGTAGAAGGAAAGGCACGGCGTACTTCCTCCACGTGCATGTCCTCTTGACCCAAATGGATTCCATCTGCGTCTAAATCCCCGAACAAATCGAAATCATCATTTACAAAAAACAAAACTTCATTCTTCCAGCAGATATCTCTCAGCTTTCTGCCAAGATGATATTTATCGATCCCTGTTAAAGAGCCCTTTCCTTTTTCTCGAAATTGGAAAGCTGTAACCCCGCCCCGGATCGCTTCTTCCAATATAAAGGAAGGGTCTCGCAGGCAATCTTGACTGCCCATCACTAAATATTTTCTCAAACGTTCTGGGTACTTCATTTTCTTAACTCCTCCGGGTCGAAGGAGAGAGCATCAATAAAGTGAGGGATGAATGTGCCTGGGCCGTGGACACCAGGCTGATTAGCGGCTCTTTCTGCCGCTTTTCCGTAATGCTCTAAAACAGCCAGCCCCTTTTCCATACTGGAAGCTTCGACAGTAAGAGCAGCCGTCAGAAGTGAGCCTAACAGACACCCAGCTCCTGTCACCTGGGTCAATACAGGATGGCCGGTATGATTTTTATAAATTTCACCTTCTATACAAAGAACATCTACTGCTCCAGTGCAAAGGACTGAGGTTCGATATTTTTCTTCCAGCTTTCGGACAATTGTTTCTTCATCTGCTTCCCCGACAAAATCGACTCCTTTTGTTTCTACATCGATTCCTACGAGGTGAGCAAGTTCTCCGCTATTTCCTTTGATGACTGTCGGACGAACGTGCTTTAAAATGCGTTTACACACCTCTGACCTGTAAGGGGTCGCACCTGCACCTACTGGATCAAATACGACGGGTATCCCCTGGTCATTGGCTATTTGCCCAGCTGAGATCATCGCCTGGACCTGATCTTCTGTCAATGTACCGATATTGAGTAATAATCCACTGGATTGCCGAGCAACATCTGGAGCATCTTCCATTGCATGGGACATGATCGGTGTTCCTCCGAATGCTAACAAACCGTTAGCTGTGAAATTCATGACAACTGCGTTCGTCATATTGTGAATCAGTGGACGCGATTCCCGTACTTGACGGATTACATTTACAGCCATTTATTAAATACCTCCTCGCGTACAGCAAAATGATTGGTCGGCCCATTTCCCTTCCCTAAATCGAAGGAATAGCGGATTGCTTCTGTTACATAATATTTAGCTTCTTCCACTGCTTTCCCTAGTGAATGACCCCGACTTAAATTAGCCGTAATTGCAGCCGAGTACGTACAACCCGTCCCATGTGTATTTGCAGAATCGATCCGTTCTGTCTCAAATGACTGGATGCGGCTCCCATCGAATAAATAATCAATCGCCTTTCCGTTCAAATGACCACCTTTCACAAGTGCTGCCCCGGCGCCTAAATCCGTCACGATATGTTTTGCAGCCATTTTCATATCTTCTTCCGTTTCAATCGTTTCTCCAGTTAAATGTTCTGCTTCCGGGATATTCGGGGTCACTAATGTTGTCAGAGGAAGGAGCTGTTTTTTCAGATACTCCCGTGATTCCGACTCAATTAAAGGATCCCCGCTTTGGGCGACCATGACAGGATCCATCACATAGAATGCATCCACCTTCTCTAGCCACTCTTTGAAGGCTTCCATCATATTTTTTTGGGCGATCATTCCTGTTTTCAGAGCATGAATCGGCATATCTTCGGAAACGGATTGCAATTGCTGCCGAATCATTTCTACAGGAATATGGTGAACATCCCTCACCCCCGTGGTATTTTGGGCAACAATGGAGGTGATCGCACTCATCCCATACACTTTCAGCTCCTGAAAAGTTTTCAAATCAGCCTGGACACCTGCACCTCCGCTCGGATCTGTTCCAGCAATGGTTAAAGCACAAGGGATCTGTTTCATCGGGACACCGCCTCCTCTAGTGGCCATTGTTCACATGTGTAAGACATCTCCCAAAAAGCCAATTCCAATTGACAGCTTTTCCGGAAGGCTGTTTTCATCTGCTGTTTCTCCATTTCAGAAGCTTGCTCAGCATACTTATCCAGTCGTGCACATAACTGACCTGTCAATCCTGCTACTTCCTCTTCTGCATAGAAGTTAATCCATGTATAAAAGGGGTGAGAATCATTTGGCTGATACTGCCTGAGCAATTCATTTCCAATTTCCAGGTACGTCCAGGGACAAGGAAGCAAAGCAGCTAATATTTCTCCAAGGCTCCCTGTGTGGGCATGATAGAGCATGTGCTTGATGTAATGATCTGCAGTAGGTGGAAGTTCATACCCCTGCAATGCCTCATAATCGACGCCGATCACATTACAGAAATTGTGATGCGGGTGAACTTCGCTATGAAGAATGAAGCCGATTTGCTCGTTGAAAAGTTCTATATCTTCTCTCTGTGCAGACTTGGCTACCGCAAGGCCATATACATGCATGAAAGCATTCAAATATTCATAGTCTGCTTTGATATAATGAGCTATAGAATCATGAGGAACATCGCCTTTCCCTATTCCCTGCACGAAAGAATGAGCAAAAATTTGTTCCAGGACATCTTGATTTTCATTTTTTAATTGTTGAGTAAATGACATAGTGAGCCTCCTTGATATATTCGGAAGCTACCAGGAGGGAGATTTTGAGGATCCTGAGGACTACTTTCCTCCGCTGGCATGACCCAGATCAGGTGTTGAGGGACAAAGGAATCTATCCTTTTCTCAGCGAGTACTCGCGCCCCTAGTAGTTTCCGTGTATTATGGTTGTAAGAGATATTTTTCAACTTCTATCCGAGACAATACAAACCAACCGATCATTGCCCCAGAGATACTGCTGACAAGAAACGATGGTAAAAAAGCAAAGGCACCCGCTGAGCTGCCCATCACCAATTGAGCAATTGGTACAGCTACAAAAGCACCGATCACACCGGTTCCTATCACTTCTCCGACAACAGCGGAAGCTTTTTTCCTGTACATTTTGTAAAATAGACCCGCAAAAAGGGCCCCTACCATACCGCCCGGAAAAGCCAGTATCGTGCCTAAACCTAACAAAAACCTTAAAATACCAATGCAAAAAGCGATGCCGACAGCAGGGAGAGGTCCCAGTGTCACCGCAGCCATCACGTTAACAGCGTGCTGGACAGGATATGCTTTAGCCACACCGGCAGGAAACCATAGGAATTGAGCACCAAGCGTGCCTATGGCTATGAACACGGCCATTGTAGTAAGTAAGCGTGTATGCTGCATGTATACCTCCTTTCTTATGAGGAGAAACAAAAAAGCCAAATCCCTAGAAGGACCTGACTTGGAATGAAGACAGTCGATATATAAATCGCCTGACTACTTCCCTCCGCTGGTATTAACCAGATCAGGTTCGTAAGAGTCAGAAAGCTTTTTCGCTTTCCTCTCAGCCAATTCAGGCTCCCCTAGTAGTTTAATAGAATTATTCGCTTGGTTGGTATTCATCATAACAAATTCGGATTTATCTGTCATGTGAAACTTTTTTATGAAAGAAACGTCCATGTAATAACAAAGTAAAGGAGCGATCTTCATGAAAAATTGGTGGATGATTGGTTTGCTGGTCAGTTTCTCCTTTCTCGTTGCCAGCTGTGGAACTCAAGAATCCAGTTCTCAAGAATATGACCCAGCAGATGAAAAAGAAGCACCTGACCCGGACATGAGTGGATTTGTCATGGAACAAGAGGAGGACAGAATTTTAGTTGTCACCTCAATGAATGAAGAGACCACTCAGGAAGGACGGGCGATGTGGGTCTCTGGAGTTTCCAGTGACTCATGGGTAGGAAAACAAGTGGAAGTTTGGATAGACGGAGAAATTTTAGAGTCTTTTCCTGAACAGGCGAAAGCTGAGAAAGTTCAAGAGCTCGAAATGAGTGAGGTGGAAGGAGCCGATCTCAAAGCATCAGAAGCCTTATCAACAGCCTTGTCTGAAATTCAATCCACCGAGGATATCCTTGTAGTTGAAATGCTGGCATTCGATGTAGATTCTGATAAATGGACGGTCAAACTCCATAGACGCGGGGAAAATGATGATAAACTGAAGGAAATCGTCGAGGACAAAAAATAGAGCGCCTCCTTTATTAGAAGCGCTCTATGTCTCCACCTTTTTCAATAGCCATAACCTTACACTTAATTCCAGCAAAAAGAGGTCATCTGCATCCAACAGGGATAAACCCGTCAAATGCTCAATGTTACGGAGACGATGAAGCAGCGACTGTCTATGCAAATTCAGCGCCCTCGCCGTCTGGCTCACATTGCTGTTGTATTTATTGTAGATCATAAAGGTGTGGATCAATTCGGTTTGCCTTTTTTGATCATAATCAATCAGTTGTTTTAATGTGTCGTGCACAATATTCCCGATTTCCTTTTCATGGGAGAGAGCCATGAGAAGTCTATTCATCCTGGTGTCACTGAAAAATGTCCGCTCCCCTTCTTCATGCTGCTGTCTTCCAATCTTCAAAGCCGTCACCGCTTCTTCATAGCTCTGATGAAACGTGCGGTATCCCCCTTTATGACAACTAATCCCCCAGTTGATAGTAATCCCTGCTAACAACTCGTGAAGTCTTCGTTCAATAAGGTCGAGAAACTGATTGGTGGTTTCTTCAAAATTGGGCTGGTCCGCTTCTAAATAAACAATGACCTCGCCTTCCTCAAATGTTGTCATCGTCAACCTTTCTAAAACATCACCTGCGTGGGTCACTTCTTTTTGAATATAGTAATTCCGGCTATGCATCGAAGAGGATTGAACCGAGTGAGTGGGAGAGCCGATATGGTCGTCTACAGGCTGCACGAAACGGATGTGACCAACCAGGCATATAAAAGGTTTTTCTAAATCATACCCTAACAATTGAGCCTTTGATAAGAGCGCTTTATCCATCTGGACATCTTTCTTGGCCAGTTCAAGAAGAAAATTATCTTTCAGGCGGATTTCAGTCATTTCTATCGCATTTTCTTTCACGAAGTAAAGAGCACATGCGGTCAAAGCGTGTTCAAGAATATTCAGAACGACCCACGATAATTTTTGGCCCTCCTCAGGTTTGAATAAAAGGTAGCCTTGTTTCTTATAATTCGATAAAATTGTCAACTGGTGACAATCGTGTTCACCGATCCGATAGGTCTCAATGTAATGGACGAGGGGGTGGTCACTGGCGACGTCCGTTGTCACCAATACACTTTGCTCTTCTTCGCGGCCGTTCAATACATCGATGAAATAGCGATCAAAGTGCTGGTTCGCCCTTATTTGCTTATTATGATCACTTATCGCTGTAGGAATATTCGTGTTCGTGTACAAAATGGTGGTGATCTCCTGAAGTCCCTTACCATTCAAAACGCAGTTAATCAATTCCTGCCGTATTTCTTCCGCCTTTTGTTGTTCTGTCTGTCTCTCCCTGCTGATGAGGTGGAGGACTTCCTGCACTATATCTCCGAACCTGACTTCCCAGGGGATCTCGATCAGGGCGAGGGAATGCTCTTCAGCCAGTTGGATAATCCTGTCTGGAATCTTATAAATATATCGCCCTGTAGCAAAAGCCAATGCCGAAGCATCAGCCTTTATAACATCCATGACATACTCTTCTAATGCCAGAATATCGCCCGCACACCCTACACCCGTACTCAAAACAAATTCATTGTTCCGCACAAAATTTTCTACAGGTGTTTCGATCACAGAAATCCATTCGACCTGCCTGCTAAGACATGGCGTCTGCACCTTCGCCTGTTTAAAGACGGGAAGACCTAAAACATCATCGACCGTCACTTCCATAGAAGCCCCTCCCCCTGTTTAAACCCTTGTAATAAGTCCAGTCATTGTTTCATGATCGATGTTATTACCACTAACTACAAGTACTACATGACTCTCAGGTTGATAGTCTTCACTGAGTAAAAGACCAACCCCCGTAGCCGCTGCTCCTTCTACAACCATTTTATGATGTTCTAGTAAAAATAATAATCCTTCTCTTATTTGCGCTTCCGAGACAAGTACACCTTTATTCATATATTTTTTAGTCATAGGAAAAGTGAATAGATTCCCTGTGCCGATTCCTCCCAGCAGACTATCAGCCAGTGTATCTTCTTCTTCGAGGCTGACTGGATGACCCTTTCTTAAACTTTCTTGCATGACAGCCCCCTTTTCCATCGTTACCCCAGTAATTTGAATGGAGGGGTCAACCGATTTCATTGATAAACCGACACCGGACAACAAACCACCTCCTGATAAAGGGATGATGACCTCTTCTACTTCCGGGCATTGTTCCATGATCTCAAGCCCGATGGTCCCCTGACCTGCAATAATGTCTTTGTCATCAAACGGTTTGATAACTGTCATTCCCTCCTCTTTCTCTAACTGGATGCATCGGGTCTCTGCATCGTCTTGACTCTTTCCGACGGTTTCTACAGTCGCTCCTAATTTCTTCAGACGGTTCACCTTAACACCAGGCACTCGATTGGAAATACAAACCGTACAAGGGATTCCAAGTTCTTTGGCAATATAAGCCACTGCTATGCCGTGGTTACCCGTTGAGAATGTCGTCACTCCTGTATTTTTCTCTTCTTCAGACAAGGATAAAATTTTGTTTGCAGCCCCCCGTAATTTGAAGGCGCCTGTCGGGTGATTCTGCTCGAGTTTAAGAAACACTTTCACTCCCGTACATGCAGATAGATGTTCAGAATAGACGAGTGGCGTTGTTTCAATGATCGACTTTATCCGTTTTTTCGCTTTCCATACATCTCTGAAAGGAACGAGTCGGTCCTCCACTTTACCTTCCCCCCTTTATTTCTAAGTCATAAGATATAATTCAGATTCTTCAGAATTCAATAATGTTACATACCATTATAGTTGAAAAAGAACCTTCAATAAAAGAAAAAAACAAAACCGATGCCAGAAGACATCGGTTTTGCTACCTTTATGCTGTTGCCCATTTCCCTACATTGTTCAGCATCTTTTCTTTAGGGAAATGCTTACGGAAAATCTGGTAATAAAACATCTCTTGTTTAGAGCGAATCTCTACCGGAGCTTCTTCTTTCACTTGATTGAACTTTTGATCTGAAATCGTGTTTTCAGCGTGCATGTCGAGTAAATCCAACGCTCCGCTACCTTCGGAGAATTCTGCTTTCTTACGCCAAAGTACTTCTTCTGGCAAAGTGCCATCAAAGGCTTTTCTCAGTAACCATTTTTCCATACGATCTTTTTGATGAACCTTCAAAGCAGCTGGAATCTGCAATGCATTTTCCACGACTTCCAAATCCAGGAATGGTACACGGAGCTCTATCGAGTGAGCCATACTCATTCGATCTGCACGTTGCAAATTGACATGGTGAAGGGTATTCAGAATACGAATGATTTCTTTGTTCAAGGCTGCTGTCTCTTGGAATTTTTCCATGTAAGCATAACCAGCGAACAATTCATCTGCTCCCTCTCCAGATAAAATGACCTTCACATGTTCTGCTGCCAATTTAGAGACAAAATAATTCGGAATTGCACTTCGCACAAGTGAAGGCTCATAGGATTCCAAATGATAAATGACATCAGAGACCGCTTCGATCAATTCTTCTTCGGTATAAATGTATTCATAATGGTCCGTTCCGATCGCTTGCGCCACTATTCTGGCGTTCATAACGTCCGCACTGCCTTCTGCACCGACACAGAAGGATTTTAATGGCTTGTCTCCTTGCTGTTTCTGTGCAGCAATGGCAGCAATCAAACTACTGTCCAGTCCTCCACTGAGCAAAACGCCCACTTCCACATCTGCGAGCAACCTCTTTTCGACAGCATGAATCATCGTACTTTGGATAGAATCAAATACTTCTTCAAGATGCGTTTGCGAAAATTCCTTTGCAGGAGCTTCGATTTTCCGGTAGCAGACAAACCCTTCCTCTGGCGTGAAATAGTGACCGTGTGGAAATTCGGACGCTTCTTCTACAAACGCTTCGATCGCTTTCAACTCCGATGAGAAAACATAGTTTCCTTCTTTATCAGTTCCATAGTATAGTGGCTTGATGCCTAATGGGTCGCGTGCCACAACAAAACTATCATTTTGCTCATCCGCAATGAAAAAGGCGAACATCCCATCTAATTGACCGATGGCTTCCGGCCCCTGGTGCTCTACCAATTTCAATGCGACTTCACTATCTGATTTCGTTAAGAATGAGACATCTCCTGCCAGTTTTTCTTTAATAGCAGCATAGTTGTAAATTTCACCATTACAGACGATCCAGCGGTCCTTTTTTTGATTATGAATGGGCTGGATACCATCATCCAACCCAATAATGGAAAGCCGGCGGTGTCCGAGATGTACCCGCCCTGATACGACAGCTTTCCCCTCGTCAGGTCCACGGTGGTGAAGCAACTGTAATACCTCATCCATTTGTTCTGAACTTATTTCTCCTTGTGAAACGAAGATTCCACACATCGTATTTATGATCCCCCTTGATTGACTGCAATTTATTGCATAAGGCACAGACTACTCTTCTTCCTGTAAATTATCAACAAGGATGTGAAAGCAAATAAAAGTAAAAACCCTGACTATCCGATACATACATAAAATACATCCTCCGTTCTTTGAATGCACCTCCTATGGAGCGAAATAAAAACTCCAGCTTCAATTTAGCTGGAGGAATCCTTTTTCGGTGATAAAGATTGGTAGATGACTTTGTATAATTCGCCTGAGTGCCTGACTGATTCTATACTCACTTCGAAGACTCTTTCTTTCGGTACAACCGCCCAGTCTAAAATGTACCCAGCTTCTATAGCTATGCACCGGATGAATTCACGCAAGCTCCTCCCATTCCCTTCACGAAAAGGATGCAGGACATTGATTTCTGCCATATAATAGGTCAATTTACCTGCCAGCATCTTTTGATCCATATGTTCCCAGTCTTCTATCATCAGCTGCTGGAAAAGTGGTTTAGACGCTAAATGGACAAACCGGGCTTGAGCAAATGAAAAACCATCCTTGACTATGTTTTCAGTTCTTATCTCTCCAGCAAATGGATATAAATCCTTAAAGAGATAGGCGTGGATTCTCTGAAGATGACGTAAATCGAAGTCTCCTTCAAGCGGCCTTTCTTGAAGTTCTGAAAGACGTCGAGTCGTAACGAGAGCCTCCATCGACGCCAATTGTTTGTCATCCATAATATCATAGTGGTTAATCAATACGTTCGTTCCGGCATAACAATAGCGGGAGGATTCACTCCCATACCTGGACTCAGGCATGGCGAGACAATTCCAGAGCCCGCTTGATGAATTCTTTATGTGAAATAGCTCCTGTGAGACATTTCTTCACTAATGATTCTTGTTTTTGGTTTAAACTGAACCCTTCAATCGCCATTGACGCTTTTGCTGAACGCATCAAATGTTCGGCTTGTTCTTCTGTACGGTCACTCATCCACATACCTCCGAACCATCTGCTTCTACCTTCTATTATACTACATTCACTAAAGAAAATACAGTTGATTCATTCGACAAACCGCACCATTGAAGGGTTTATGAGGATTTCTTTTTGCCGGAAGTTGTCGTTTTCCGTTTGGTTGTTTTCTTCTTTTTGTTTCCTTTTGTTTTTTCTAACGATTTCTCAAGCGCATCCATGAGATCTGTCACGTTGTCTGGCTTTGGCTTATCTTTCGCTGTCGTAACTTCCTCATTATTTTTCTTCGCTTCAATCAAATCCAGTAAAGCTGTTCTGTATTCATCTTTATATTTCTCTGGGTCGAACTCTGCTGTCAATTGATCGATCAAAGTGACGGCCGTGCTCAATTCTTTTTTACTCAATTCTGCTTCTTCCGGGACATTCGGTACATCCTGAACGTGGCGTACTTCATCAGGAAAATGGATAGTCTCCATCAGAAGAGTGTTTTCATAGACACGGACAATCGCCAATTGTTCCTTTGATCGTATGATGATTTTGGCGACCCCGATTTTCCCTGTATCTCCTAACGCTTGACGTAACAGCCCATACGCTTTGGACCCACCTTCACTCGGTGAAATATAGTAACTGCGTTCAAAGTAAATGGGATCGATTTCTTCTAATTTAACAAAGTCGAGGATCTCCACTGCTTTATCTGCCTGTTCTTTCTTCAATTCTTCCAGGTCTTCCTCGTCTAACACAACAAACTTATTTTTTGCATATTCATAAGCTTTGACGATTTCTTCACTTTCGATTTCCCGATCACATACCGGACAGCGCTTTTTATACTCCACAGGGGAGTTGCATTCTTGATGAAGCTGACGGAGCTTAATGTCTTTATTTTCGGTAGCAGCGTGTAGCTTCACTGGTATATTGACAAGGCCGAAACTGATCGTACCCTTCCACATGGTGTGCATAGCGGACACTCCTTTTTCTCTAGTTTTTCACGGATCTCATAAAATATGTTCCATTTCACTTGGACAAACTAAAAAAAAACGCGTTCTAAGGAGGAAAAACGTTATGAAACCCATGTTACTCTCCTCTACTGCCGAACTTCCCAAAGGAAAAGAATGGATCTATGAAATGAAATACGATGGATTCCGGGCAATACTGGAAGTTACTCCATCTGACATTAAGCTCTGGAGTCGTAACGGGAAGGAGTTAAGTGCTCATTTTCCTGAAATCACCAATTGGAAATTCCCCCAGTCATGTCTCCCGCTTAAAATTGACGGGGAAATCGTCATACTGAATACACTCTATCAGGCGAACTTCCCCCTCTTACAGATGAGAGGCCGGATGAGGAACAAAGAGAAAATTCAAAGACACGCGGAGGAACGCCCAGCTACGCTGCTTGCTTTCGACATCCTTGAAGATTTGAAGTCCCCCCTTTCAAACAGAAAACAGCGACTCAGGACGGTACTTGAGAAAATCAGCCATCCACACATCAGGGAAATTGAAACTTTCACAAACCCTGAGGAGATCCAGGAGAAAGCTCTTCTTCACCTCGCAGAAGGAATTGCAGCTAAATCAATCTCCAGTCCTTACCGACCCGGTGAAAGAGTCCTACATTGGTTGAAGTGGAAGCAATGGCGGTCCGTTTCCGGCTTCTTGATCAGCTACGATCCTGAGAACGGTTATTATGATGCAGCCACCGAAAATAATCAGACACAGGAACTACTGGGACGTTTCAAGCACGGATTATCTGGAGAGGAATCAAAAACCCTGCGCAACTTTTTCAAAGACAAGGGGTATAAGAAAAAGGGGAAGTGGCATTTGGAACCAAGCATCTGTGTCGACATTCACTGTCTGAATGCTCAAGGTGGGGACTTACGTGAGCCTTACTTCCACCAGTTCCGTTTCGATCTTTCCCCCGCAGAATGTACATCTGAAAAGCTGGAATGGGACCTGGCCATTTTTCCAGACGATTTTGAACCTACCCACACCTCTAAAAAACTTTGGCCTGAGGTGACAAAAGAAGATTATTTACTATATATAAGAAAGGCAGCTCCTTACATCCTCCCATTCATCAGCAAGAAGAAACTTACGCTTATCCGCTATCCTGATGGGATTGATCAAGACTCTTTTTTTCAAAAACACTACCCCGATCATGCGCCGGGTTTTTTGAAGGAATGGAAAGAAAACGCGGAGAAATTCATGATGTGTAATAACCTTTCCTCGCTCGTATGGCTGGCGAATCAAGGAGCCCTTGAGTTTCATATCCCATTTGAAAAAGCAGGAGCGGCCTCTCCGGATGAAATCGTTCTGGATTTGGACCCGCCCGATCGAGACCACTTCCATCTAGCAGTCACAGCTTCCCGGTTACTCAAACACGTCCTTGATGAACTAGAAGTGGTCAGCTTTATCAAAACCTCTGGTAATAAAGGAATGCAGATTCATATACCGATAAAGGAAGGAGATTTCAGTTACGAAGAAACACGGCAAATCACAGAAGCACTCGCGGCTTTACTTGTTAACGAGGAACCAGAACTTTTTACTACCGAGAGACTGAAGAAGAATAGAGGGGTGCGTCTTTATATTGATTACGTCCAACATGCCGAAGGGAAAACGATTATCGCTCCCTACTCTACACGTGCAACGGATCGTGCTTCTGTGGCAGCCCCGTTGTACTGGTCAGAAGTAAAAGAGGGTTTGACACCTGAAACGTTCAACATCCATTCGATTATTGAAAGAGTCCACCAAAAAGGGTGCCCCTTCCGTGAGTATGAAAACGCGAGGGACAAACAACCCGTATCAAAACTTAAAAAATTAATTCAATAACCTTGTCGAAAATTGCCCGGGAAATAAACACTATGACTGAGAATGAATATTCCCGATAAAAAAAGGTGCCTTCGTGAGTGAAGGCACCCTTTTGCTATTATTCAGAGAGCGTCGTACTCCGCTCTCTCAATTTGAATTTCTGTAATTTCCCACTCGCGTTTCTAGGCAGTTCATCTACAAATTCATAACGCCTTGGTCGTTTGTATCGGGCTAATCGACTCCCCGAAGTACAAAACTCGTCTAATTCCTGCTCTGTTAAATCGGCTTCTTTTTTGACGATAAAGGCGACCACCCGCTCTCCCCACATTTCGTCTGGTTCTCCCACGACAGCAGCATCTATAACTTTTGGATGGTCAAACAGTACATCTTCCACTTCTCTTGAATATATGTTCTCTCCACCTGATATAATCATATCTTTTACGCGATCACTTACCCAGAGGTAACCATCTTTATCGAAGGAGCCTATATCACCAGTGTGGTACCATCCTTTATAAAGGGCTTCTTCTGTCGCTTCCGGCCTGTTGTAATAAGACTTCATCATGCTAGGTCCTCTGACTATGATTTCCCCAAGTTCGTCAGGCTTACATATCTCTTCAGGCTCCGCTGGTCCATTTTCATTTGTCCTGACAACACGGACCTCATGGTTCAATAGGGCTCTTCCAGCTGATCCAGCTTTCGTGATTTGCTCCTCTTCGGTCAATGCTGTAATTGCAGGACCCATTTCGGTCATTCCATATGCTTGCAGCAGCTGTACCCCCAAGGCATCATGCAGCTGCATCGTTAACGCTGGGGCCATTGGAGCTCCTCCGTAAAGCCCTTGTCTTAACGTTTGGAAATCTTCTTTCGAAAAATCTTCCTGTAACATCATATTCCACATGGTCGGAGCAGCAAAGAAAGAGGTAATTTGTTCCTGTTTTACTGTTTCTATCACTTTAGGCGCATCGAAGTGGTGCAGCAACACATTTGCAGCCCCGATCATGACACGAGGAAAAAAGGCACAATGCAATTCGGCACAGTGGAAAATCGGTGCGACGGTAAGCCCACGATCATTCTCTTCCAGCCTCAAGCATGCCGTCATGATCAAGGCTTGATCGATCATATCTCTATGAGTATGAATGACGCCCTTCGGCAAACCGGTTGTTCCCGAAGTGTACATGATTGCATAAGGATCATTTTCATCCAGCTCACATACGGGCCGCTCACTTGTCACACCATTGATACGCTCATTATAATTCAACGCATATGGAAGGTCCTCCTCATCAATGGACCAGAATTCCACCCCTGTCATCTCTTTCGCTACTGAAACCACCTGGAGCGAAGTCGCTTTCTCGAACAGGACGACTTTTGGGTCGGCGTCCTGGAGTATGAATTGAATTTCTTTTTCTGTAAGCCGAAAGTTGATCGGGTTGAAAATGGCACCGATTTTCATGCAGGCAAAAAGAGTCGTAGCAAACTCAGAGGTGTTGAACAATATTGTGGAAACTTTATCTCCTTTTTCTACGCCGGAAGCTCTTAGTGCATTAGCCACGCGATTGACTTCATCATCCCACTCGCTGAATGTCCACCTCGTCCCTAATCGCAAATCGACTAAACCTTCTTTATTCGAATATTTGGCTACCGTCTGTTCAAACATACCCCGTAATGTTGCTCCCATCTTTCATCGACTCCTTTTTAAAGTTTGATTTTGAAAACCCTCGACCACACCTACACCCGATAAGCTTCAAACTTCCCCTTGCTGCAAAAAGAAAACAGCTGACTCCTCCCTGACGCCCTTACTTCGCCTGCATTCGTATGGCTCCGTCCAGGCGGATCACCTCCCCGTTAAGCATAGGATTATCTAAAATGCTTAAAGCTAACTTCGCATATTCCTGCGGCTGCCCTAACCGCTTAGGAAAAGGGGTCTGATTTCCTAACGCCTCTCTTGCTTCCTCAGGCAACTGTTGGAACATCGGTGTTTCAAATACCCCTGGTGCGATGGTCATCACTCGTATTCCATGGCGGGCAAGCTCACGTGAAATAGGTAAAGTCATGGCCACGACTCCTCCTTTTGATGCGCTGTAAGCCGCCTGGCCGATTTGACCGTCAAAGGCAGCGATCGAAGCTGTGTTGATGATTACTCCTTTCTCTCCAGTATCCATTGGTTCGTTAGCCTTCATCCTCTCAGCAGCAAGACGGATGACGTTGAAAGTCCCCATCACATTGACCTCTAACACCTTTGAAAAAGAATCCAGCTCATGCGGACCGTCTCTTCCTACAACTTTCTCGCCGATTACAATCCCGGCACAGTTGACCACAGCATTGACATGCCCAAAAGCCTCTATTGCTTGATCAAGCATACGATTAATCTCATTCGCGGAAGTCACATCCGCCTTCAGGAAAAGTGTGCCAGCTCCTAACTCTTCAGAAAGCTGCTCACCTTTCGCGCCATCACGATCCACAATGACGGCACGTCCTCCCTTGCCAACTATTTGACGTACTGTTGCTTCTCCGAGTCCAGATGCTCCCCCGGTTACCACGGCTACAACATTTTTCACATCCATATTAACCCTCCAGTCGTTCAATGATTGTAGCATTTGCCATCCCATGTCCTTCACAAATGGCTTGTAATCCGAAGCGTCCCCCGGTCCTTTCCAATTCGTGGACTAAGGTGGTCATCAGTTTGGCGCCTGTCGCTCCAAGAGGGTGTCCTAAAGCAATGGCTCCTCCATTAACATTTAATTTGGAATGGGTGACACCCGTTTCCTTCATCCAGAACAACGGAACAGAGGCGAATGCTTCATTCACCTCAAACAAATCGACATCTTCTATACTCATCCCGGCTTTTTGAAGGACTTTATATGTAGCAGGTACAGGCCCGGTCAACATTAAAGTAGGATCAGATCCTATGACCGCACGGGCGACGATTCTGAACCTTGGCTTCAATCCTAAAGCCTCTGCCTTCTGACGGGACATTAACAGAACAGCCGCAGCCCCATCACTGATTTGACTTGCGTTCCCTGCCGTTACTTTTCCATCCTCTTGAAAGACAGGATTGAGTGAAGCAAGCGTTTCAGATGATGTCCCCAGCCTCGGTCCTTCATCTTTACGCAAAGCACCTATTTCCCCACCAACATCGACCGCCATCATTTCCTTTTCAAAGCGTCCCTCTTTTGCTGCTTTTAAAGCACGATCATGGCTCTCAGATGAATAACTATCCAATGCTTCTCTAGTCAGTCCCCACTTATCAGCAATTCTCTCAGCGGAATGACCTTGATTAATCATTTCAAATCTGTCTGTCAGCTTCTCGTTAAAAGATGTCCCTTTCATATTGGAGAACATAGGCACCCGGGACATACTTTCCACACCGCCTGCGATAACAACATCCATATCCCCACAAGCAATCGCTTGTGATCCAAAATGAATCGCTTGCTGACTTGATCCACATTGGCGGTCGAGGGTGACACCAGGAACTTCTATCGGGAATCCTGCTGTCAATGCAGCAAGGCGGGCGATATCACCTGCTTGTTCACCGACCTGGCTCACACATCCAGCAATTACATCCTCCACTTCACTTGGGTCAAGAGAGGTACGTGCTACTAACTCTTTAAGAACATCCGCAAATAAAACATCAGGTCGGATATGACTCAATGCTCCATTCCTCTTACCGACCGGCGTACGAACAGCTTCTACTATGACCACTTCATTCATTTGATATTCCTCCTACACTAAGTCCATCTTTTTGGCTATGATCGTTTTCATGATCTCGTTGGAACCAGCATATATCGCCGTCACCGGGGCATCCCGGAAACGCCTGGCGATTTCATATTCTTCTATATATCCATAGCCTCCATGAAGGTGCAAACATTCCATGGCTACTTTCTTAACTAAATCAGTCGTCCACCATTTGGACATCGACACTTCTTTCACCACATCTTCCCCCTTCATATGGGCTTCAATGGTTCGATCCAAAAATGTCCTTCCAATTTCCACTTCTGTATAAAGTTCTGCTAATTTGAATTGTGTATTTTGAAAAGAAGCAATCGTTTTTCCAAAAGCTGTCCTTTGTTTGACATAAGCGATGGTAAGCTCAAGCATACGTTCACAAGCTGTAATGGCTCCAATACCGACAATCAAACGTTCCTGTTGTAATTGATTCATCAAATAGTAGAATCCATCCCCTTCATCACCTAACAAATTCTCAGCAGGAACTTCCGCGTCTTCAAAGATTAATTCAGATGTATCCTGGCTGTGGAGGCCTATTTTATCTAGTTTCCTCCCTCGCGAAAAACCAGGGCTCCCTCCCTCTACGATGATTAAACTGATTCCTTTGTGAGGAGGTGAAGCATTCTGGTTCGTTTTGCAAACGACCACGATCAAATCTGCATGAATGCCATTAGTAATGAAGGTCTTCTCCCCATTCAATATATATCGACCATCTTTTTTATGAGCGGTTGTCCTTATCCCCGCCAAATCTGACCCTGCCCCAGGTTCAGTCATAGCGATTGCCGTGACAATCTCCCCTGAGACGCATTTAGGAAGCCATTTCTCCTTCTGCCTTTCTGTTCCATACGCATGCAGGTAAGGGACAACAATGTCGTTGTGCAATCCGATTCCAATCAGCCCTGTCCCTACCTTCTCAAGTTCTTCATTGATGATAACGGAATAACCGAAGTCCGCTTCAAACCCTCCGTAGGATTCCTCTAACCAGGGACACAAAAAACCCTGATCACCAAGCTTTTTCCAAAAAGCACGTGGAATCTCACCTTGTTTTTCCCAATCTTCATAAAAGGGATAAGCTTCCTTATCTAAAAATTTCTTTAATGATTTCCTCAGCATTTCATGTTCATTTGTTATGTAGGCAGCTTTCATGTTCGCCCTCCCCAATAGACTAATCGGCTACTTCATCTATTTCTCTTTACAGATGGGTATTTCCTCCCCATCTAGGAAAACGCTTACAAAAGATTGTTTTTTGATGTGTTTCGACAATCATATCAAACGGCAAAGGGGAATGAGGTTTTCGTTGGCTCGGAACATTCACAATATCCATATATCCCCTGAATGACCATAAAATAAAAACCAGCCCTGTGTCAGGACTGGCATGGAATCATCCAATTACTTTTTCAATGGCAAATGCGACACCGTCTTCAGCGTTCGAAGCTGTCACAAAAGCAGCTTCCTTTTTTAAAGCATCCTGGGCATTGCCCATGGCGACACCTAAACCTGCTTCCTTGATCATCGCCATATCGTTCATACTATCACCGACAGCCATCACTTCATCCATATTTAATTCTAACCAACCACATACTTTCAAAAGAGCGGCTGCCTTATTCACCCCGACAGGATTCACTTCAATATTTGTCGGGCTGGAATTAGTGATTTCAAGCGCTTCATTTGCATTCAATTCATCAAGGATAACCTGACGAATTTCATCGTCTTCGATGTCAAAACCGAATTTCAACCAGTCATATTCTGCTAACTCTTGATCGAAAGGCTCCTGGCTGTTATAGATGCCTTGCACGGTTGATGTCCAGAAATAAAGGCCATGTTCCTGTTTTAATTCCCAAAGACGCTCTATATGTTGTTGCTCTAATTTGTTTTGTTCTACAAGGTTAAATTCATGATCATAGATTTCCCCACCGTTGATGGTCACAATATAAGAAGATTTGCCTAGTGACTCTGCGATATCCTGACAACGGGATAAAGAACGTCCTGTACTCAACACTACATGAATTCCCAGATCTTTCGCTTTTTTTACTGCTGCTTTATTGGCTTCGGAAACAATTCCTTCTGGATTAACTAAAGTGCCATCAAGATCCAAAGCAATTAATTTAATATTTTCTGTCATTGATTTCACGCCCTCTCTTCTACTCTATACATTCTAATACAAGGGGAGCCCCTACACAACGAAACCGATATATCTATCTTCAAAAGACTGCTATTATATCCGACGAAGATAAAAAGATACGATGCAGCTGGTTTAAGTTGATATTCACATCTTTATTTCACGTTCGAATAATCAACAATTACAGTACTTCAACAAGTGTGTGATGGTCTCGGAAACGACTCCATCACTTTGAATGTATCGTTCCGATCAGATTTAAGGGTCCCACTCTTCCAATCAGTAAAAAATATTTTTTCCAAATTCGTAAACCAATTCTAATTCAGATGATTAACTTTATACCTATTAGGGTATGTATAATTGTGAAACAAACTTCAAGGAGGTATTCCATGTTCCATTACACAGTTGAAACAAACAAAAGTCTTGAGGAGGCTGTAGAAAGTCTCGAGAATCGTTTGAAAGATAAACAATTTGGTGTTTTATGGACATTCGACATCAAAGATAAACTGAATGAAAAAGGTTTGGAGTTTGAAAAAGAATTCAAAGTACTTGAAGTATGTAATCCGAAAGAAGCCCAGCGAGTATTGAACGAAAATGTACTGGCCGGGTACTTCCTTCCTTGTAAGATGGTTGTATACGAAGATGAGGGGAAAACAAAAATCGGGATGCCTAAACCTACAGCTTTGACGCAAATGGTGAAAGATGACAATATCCAGGCTATGGCGGATGATATTGAGCAACGACTGATTCAATGCATGGATCAAAGTGTATGAACCATTTATAAAAGCCGTGATTTCAGTGGCCACTGAAAAACCCTTCTCAATCCAGAGGAGCTGTTAACGTTTGTCGTTTCTTCTCACGAATCGCTTGTCGGTGGATACTTGCCGCGGGCACGGCCACAGTTAACTTGGTCAAGAAGATCACTTGACCAAGTGGATCTTCGGCTCGCGCTGTTCCCGCAGGCGTCACCACCGAACGCTCCTCGTGGAAGCAACGAGGCCTATCTGAAACGAGTGATTTTCTTTGATTTATATATGTCTTATCGAAATAAAGAAGCCGAGTTGAACGATAAAATCGTACTGGCCGGCCTTTCTTTGATGCATAACTCAGAAAGTTGCAGTTCTTCAGTGGTCTCCGATTTCGCGGCTTTTATATAGGTTCGGCTGTTAGTGCGGGATTGGGCCATGCCCCATAAATTCATCCGTTTCGTGAAGGAATTTCGTTACTATACGCATGTCCTTAAGCATATCATGGGCATCATAGAGTTTGCGCTCTATTTAATGCTCGATAGGCGGCAGTGAATCTGCATCTTTTCCTTTTAATGAAAAATACAATTCACCTTCATTAGTGACAGCCCCATAAAAAACATCTGAAACTTGATGGTCGCCAAGCTCAGCGCTCACCCATTCTTCATTACGGTTCAAACGCTTAAGCAGGTCCTTTTGAAGTATTCCATCTAAAATGATCGGAATATCATAACCCCCGCCCCCAATTAAAATACCCATGTCCCCACGGGTGACTCCCTCGTTCTCCACTTTTAACTTAACGGATAATTGGCCATTGGGTTCAACAATGGCAAGTTCAACATCTGATATATGGAAGACCTCATTCTCTCTTAACATTTGGGTAATGTTATCAATAGAATAGTGGATGCGTTTTAAATTCTTATCAATCATCTCACCTTCATAAACCACAACAGTGGGCTCAAAAGTCAGCATCTTACCGATATGAGGATTTTTCAATTTGATCCTGATGATGAACTTCTGCAATAGCGCAATCATAATAATAGCGGTAACGGTATGAATATGGTTGATTTTAGGGTCGGCAATGTCCGCACCCACTACAGAGCCCAGAACAAGGACTACAAGGAAATCGAAGACCGGTAATTCTCCTATTGAACGTTTCCCCATAAAAATTCCCACGCCTAACAGTAATGGCAAGATTGTTACAATCCTCCCAATGACTTTTAATGTATCCATCCATACATCCACAGTACAATCACCTCACTCTTAGCTTTTCACGCCGATTCGTTCATTATCCGAAAAAATACGTGCACGGGTGTTGACAATATACCTGCCGGGGTATAATATGTGTGGTGTACTGTTCACAAGCGACAGAAAAATTTCACAAGGGAGGCTCATTTCCGATGGAATATAATGACGCCACGAAAAACAGAGTAAAGCGCCTGGAAGGTCAGTTGCGGGGCGTATTAAAAATGATGGAAGAAAATAAAGACTGCAAAGATGTCATCACACAGCTTTCTGCTTCCAGAACAGCAATTGATCGCACAATCGGGCATGTAGTGAGCTCAAACCTTGTGGAGTGTATCCACGAATCCGCCGATCAAGAAAATAAGGAGAATTCAATCAACGAAGCTGTTCAATTACTAGTCAAAAGCAGATAATTTTTTTATCATTTAATATACCCGTACCTGTATAACTATTTCGCAAGGAGGATGAACATGTCAGAAACAAAAAAGACAAATATCATTTTATTCAGCGGTGATTATGACAAAGCAATGGCCGCTTACATCATCGCTAACGGAGCCGCCGCCTACGACCATGAGGTAACTATTTTTCACACCTTTTGGGGACTGAATGCTCTACGCAAGGATGAAAACATTACGGTGAAGAAAAATTTTGTAGAAAAAATGTTCGGGAAAATGATGCCACGAGGTGCAAATAAAATGGGCATCTCAAAAATGAATTTCGCTGGCTTCGGTCCTAAAATGATTAAGGATGTCATGAAAAAACACAATGCAGTGCCTCTTCCAGACCTCATTGAAATGGCGCAGGAACAAGAAATAAACCTTGTAGCGTGTACAATGACGATGGACCTTTTAGGTTTACAAAAAGAAGAACTGCTTGATGAAATCGAATATGCAGGTGTGGCCGCTTATTTAGCAGATGCTGAAAACGGCAATGTGAATCTGTTTATTTAAAAAAGGAGAGGAAAATCATGAAAACATTGACAGCTAAAGACGTAGAAAAACAACTATCACAAGGAATAACTTTGAACATGATCGATGTACGGGAAGATGATGAAGTAACTGAAGGAAAAATTCCAGGAGCCAAACATATTCCATTAGGGTCTGTTGAAGAACGTTCTGGTGAACTAGATCAAGCCACCCCTTATATCATGATATGCCGATCCGGTGGCCGCAGCGGGCGTGCCACACAAATCCTTGAAGAAAAAGGATTCGATGTGACAAATATGGAAGGCGGCATGATGAGTTGGGAAGGTGCAACCGAATAATTTTAAATAAATTTATACCCTAATGGGTTATAGGAGGAATCTAATAATGGAACTGAAAACAGATTTTACGTTAGATGCAAAAGGGTTAGCTTGTCCCATGCCAATCGTGAAAACGAAGAAAACGATCAAAGACCTTGAAGCAGGTCAAGTACTGGAAATCCAGGCGACAGATAAGGGATCGAAAGCAGACCTGCAGGCATGGGCAAAAAGCTCTGGGCACCAGTACTTGGGCACGATAGAGGAAAACGATGTTCTTAAACACTATGTGCGTAAAGCAAATGATGACGAAGATGAACAAGATAAGAAGCATCCGAACGTGGTCAGCAATGAAGATTTAGAGTCATTACGCGTAGGGGAGGACTCGCTTTTGTTAGATGTGCGTGAAGCTGCCGAATATGCGTTTGAACACATTCCTGAAGCCCACTCCATCCCTCTTGGTGAGTTGGATGGACGAATAGAGGAACTCGATCGATCAAAGAACGTCTACGTTGTATGCCGTACAGGCAGCCGTAGTGACCTTGCTGCCCAGAAGCTCTCAGATAAAGGGTTTGAAAATGTTTATAATGTAGTTCCAGGCATGAGTGGATGGTCTGGAGAAACAACCTCTCTTAATCAATAATTTTTTTAAGAAAAATAATACCTTAGGGGGTAAATTGAATGACTGTGAAAAACATGACGGTTAAAGAAATAACGGATAAAGTGTTGAACAAGGAAGAGTTGTTTGTTTTAGATGTGCGAACAGAAGATGCTTATCAAGACTGGAAGATTGAAAGCGAGAGCTTTTCTTACTTGAACGTTCCTTACTTCGATCTTCTTGACGGTGTAGAAGAAATCTTGGGCCAACTGCCAAAAGACAAAGATGTTGTCGTCGTTTGTGCTAAAGGTGGATCATCTCAAATGGTTGCTGAAATGTTGATTGAAGAAGGACTGACAGTGTACTCACTAGAAGGCGGGATGAAAGCCTGGAGTGAACATCTTGAGCCAATCAAAATCAACGACTTGAATGATGGCGGAGCACTCTATCAATTCGTCCGTATCGGTAAGGGCTGTCTATCCTATATGGTTGTATCCAACGGGGAAGCTGCTATCATCGATTCCACCCGTATGACAGACATCTATATAGATTTCGCCAAAGACTTGGGTGTAGAGATTACAAATGTCTTTGACACACACTTGCACGCCGACCATATTTCAGGCGGGATCAAAATTGCCGAGCAGACAGGTGCGGCTTACTGGCTGCCTCCTGAAGATGCAGGTGAAGTCATTTTTGACTATCAACCATTGCGTGATGGCGACCAAGTAACTGTAGGCAATACCAACATTGATATTCAAGCATTGTATTCCCCAGGACACACAAAAGGCTCCACTTCATTCGTCGTGGATAATCAATACTTGATGACAGGGGATATCCTGTTCATCGATTCTATCGGCCGCCCCGACCTGGCTGGAAAAGCGGGCGACTGGGTGATGGATTTGAGAGAAACTCTTTATACACGCTATAAAGAACTCTCAGATGATTTGATCGTCCTACCAGCTCACTTCATGATCATGGAGGAGTTGAATGAAGATGGTACGGTTGCTGCGAAGTTAGCTTCTGTGTATGCAAAAAACCATGGCTTGAACATTGATGATCAGGATGAATTCAGAAAAATGGTGACAGAAAACTTGCCACCACAACCGAATGCATACAAAGAAATCCGCGAAACGAACATGGGTAAACTCACACCAGATAGCGAGGAACAACGTGAAATGGAAGTCGGGCCGAACCGTTGCGCAGTTAGATGAATCAATACTGAATGCACCCGTTCATACGGGTGCTTCTAAACAAACTTTATTTGGAGGTATTTAATTATGAACGTAACTAAAGTATTAGATGCAAAAGGATTAGCTTGCCCAATGCCTATTGTAAAAACTAAGAAAGCAATGAAAGAGATCGAAACCGGCGAGGTTCTTGAGATTCAAGCGACAGACCAAGGAGCTAAGAGTGACTTGACGGCATGGGCGAAATCAGGAGGCCACGAACTTTTGCAACACGAAGAAGATAACGGCATATTCAAGTTCTGGATTCAAAAAGGCGAATAATTTCAGGCGCAGGCAGGTAGTTAACATTATTATAAAAAAAGGGGACCGCTCGAGGTTCCCTTTTTTAAGGAGGTCGACATTGTTATGGAACTTGGATTAATTATCACCATTTTTCTTATTGGTTTTATCGGTTCTTACATTTCAGGAATGCTCGGAATCGGGGGTTCGATCATTAAGTACCCTTTGCTTCTCTATATCCCATCAATGGTAGGTTTCACAGCTTTCACGGCCCATGAGGTATCAGGAATAAGTGCCGTGCAGGTTTTCTTCGCTACCATCGGAGGGGTGTGGGCATATCGCAAAGGTGGGTATTTAAATAAATCCCTTATCCTCTACATGGGAATTAGTATTTTAATCGGCAGCTTTGTTGGGGGCTTTGGTTCTAGACTCATGAGTGAAGGTGGCATTAATATTGTTTATGGTATTCTGGCCTTGATTGCTACGGTTATGATGTTCATCCCGAAAAAAGGAATTGACGATCAAGCATTGGATAAGGTGGAATTCAACCGCTGGTTAGCGGCTTCCTTAGCATTAATCGTTGGGGTTGGGGCCGGCATCGTAGGCGCTGCCGGCGCGTTCCTGCTCGTCCCTATCATGCTTGTTGTTTTAAAAATCCCGACAAGAATGACAATCGCATCTTCATTAGCAATCACGTTGATTTCTTCGATTGGTGCAACAGTAGGAAAGGTAACAACAGGGCAAGTGGAATACTTCCCAGCAGCCATTATGGTTGTTGCCAGCCTGATTGCTGCACCTCTTGGAGCGATCGCTGGTAAAAAGGTGAATACGAAAGTGCTTCAAATGATTTTGGCTCTTCTCATTTTAGGAACCACCATCAAAGTGTGGTCAGATATATTTTAAACCATACGAGCAAGGAATCTATTATCGGTTTCCCGCTTTTTCATTATTACCCGTTCAGGAAGATTGTACGGGTGGGAATAGGCGTGCGCTATCCCAACGCTCCCATGATGCACTAATACCAAAAGAGTGAGTATATCATGAATGAAATACAAGATTTCCTTTACATGCCCCTTATGCTCCAACCCTATTTTAATTATAAAAGAAGCACTCCAATTCATTTGCTGATTGAAGTGCTTCTTTCGCTTATATTAAGGCTGAACGCTGCCTTTTTCTTCGGAAGACGCTTGTTGTTCTTCTGAATTCACCATTTCTGTTTCATCTAAATAACGTAGTAAGTCACCATAGATGATGGAGTCTGAGATTTCCAACTCCTCTTGTGCGGCGTCGAAACCTTCCTCACAAGCCCCATCTTCAGCAGGATTCCCTGTTTCTCTATCGTAACATGCACCCTGAATCCCGACATATTCCTCATTTGCAAAGTCACCATCGCGGGTGATCATTAACTCTCTTCGGTCTTTGTCCATCAAGTCATTACCGAATTGGATAGGATTTTCATCTTCTATTCCCAACAAGTTCGTCAATGTCGGGCGGAGGTCGATTTGACCACCCACTGTGTGATTCTCTTGTGGTTCTATTCCTTTACCATAAATCAGTAATGGTACACGCTGTAATTGGAATTGCTCAAAGTCATTGATGTCTTTTCCTAAATATTCACCCATAGCTTCTTTGTGATTCTCTGAAATACCAAAGTGGTCCCCATAAATCACAAGAATAGTATTATCATAGAGTTTAGAGTCCTTGAAGTTTTCTACGAATTGTTTTAAAGCTTCATCCTGATAGCGAATCGTTTGGAAATAGCGGTTTAATGTACCACTGCTTGTTTCGCCCTCTTCAATATATTTCTTTTCTTCAGGAAGTGTAAATGGATAATGATTCGTCAATGTAATCATTTTTGAGAAAAATGGTTTATCCATATCTTTCATCTTATTCAGGGAATCTTCAAAGAAGTACTCATCCAAATAACCCCAGCCATGAGATTTTTCCTGAGTCACTTCGTAATCTTCCTTCGAGATGAAATCATCATATCCAAGGGAATCATACATAACATTCCTGTTCCAAAATGTTTTGTCATTGGCATGCATCACATTTGTGAAGTACCCATTTTCACTTAACAAACTTGGCAGTGCTTCGTATTCATTACCAGAGTGTGTAAAGAAAACGGCACCTCTGTTCAATGGATACAAGGAATTCGCCAGTAGAAATTCAGAGTCAGAGGTACGTCCTTGTTTGACCTGATGATAGAAATTATCGAAATAGGCGCCTTCTTCTTTCAAATCATTGAAATAAGGAGTCAATTCTTCGCCATGAAGGGTATTATCTACCACGAAGGTCTGAGTACTCTCCAAAGAAATGGCAATTACGTTCTTCCCTTCTGCCACCCCTTCTAGATGGTTACTGTCTTTCTTTTTATTTTCATTCAAATAGTTAATGGCAGGAACAAGTTCGTTACTATCAGCAAGAGTCTTTTTCATTTCGGTCTTACCTTGAAGTACTGCATCATATACATGATAGTTGATTACACCAATGTATTTAACAAGCATGTTACGGTCAAAAGTACGCTCCAATAAATCCGTCCGTTCTGTTTCCGCCCACTGTAAGTTGACGATGAATAGAGGAATCGCCACAACCGCTAAAATGATACCTTCTCTTCGCTTAGGTTTGAATGCTTGAAAGCGCGAAGGTTTCAAATAAAACAGTAGGAAAGCAGCAATAAGGACATCGACGAATAGAAGAATATCGGAATAATTAAGAATTGTGCCGATACTTCCACCCAAGTCTGCTAAGTTCGCAACTTGATTCAACATAGGTATTGTAATGAAATCGCTATACTCGCGGTAAAAAAGAATGTTTACATACAGAAGAAGAGAGCCCAGTATATAAGATACGAACATTCCTCTGCGCCCACCGAGCAAAATCCCGAGACCAAAGATCAGGAAGATACTGCTCAATGGGTTGAATGCCAGAATGCTAGCTTCATTAGCATTTTCTACATTCAAAGAAAAGATGTTACTTTGTATATAAGACATTTTCAGCCAGAACATACCTATGACAACGGCATAGACTAATAGTTTTAATCCAGTTTTTTTATTAAAATATTTATTCTTTGTAAACATTGTAAAACCTCCGTTAAATTTACATTACCCTATTCTACCCTATTTGAACATCTTTTTGTACCACTCAAGTAATACTTTGAAAACTCTGACACATTCTTAACGCTTGTATCAATGAGTTGCATTAAAAAAATGAAACTACAGACCTAGTTGAAAGCCATTTCTCCCATAGTGGCGTCGCCATTCAGACGCAATGGAATGAGATTTATAGACTTCCGGTATTACATTGTTTGTAAGTATAGATAAAATTACTCGATTCTCACTTTTTCGACAAAACTCAAAGTAAGTACCAAAAATGAAGGATTCTCCTTCTTTTATTTCCCCGGAAATAGAATAAGAAAACGGCCGGAATATTGTATCCGGCCGTTTTCTTATTCTTCTTCTGTTTGGAGTTCTACAAGAATCGTAGTAAGTACAATTAATACCAGGATGAATGATAGCGTAAAAGCAAATGAAAAAGTCATAGCTGATCTCCTCCTTTACCATGTTTGAAAACGGCCTGATCCTGGGGGTGCATGTTGAATCATATCGGTCAGCGGAATGGTGTACGCAATGGCGATGAGTACAAAAGCGACACCGATCCACAACTTCCAGTTTTCGAGGAACCTCGGAGTCGCTGATGCATCACTATAAGCGACAGGGAAACTCTCCATTGTCTGTTCGTCCGCTTCAGGGGCAAGCCACCATAATTGAATGACGATGAAAACCAACAAAGATGCAGACAAGAAAAGGATGGAACCGCCGACAGCCATCGTCACATGATTGGATAAAACCCCATCAAACCAGGCAAGTGCATCATCATGGGCATACCCTGTATAGGCCGTCCTCCTCGGTGCTCCTAATAAACCGAGAACATGTTGGGCTGTACTCATGAGCAGCATCCCAATTGACCAGGTAATGATTTGAATAAAGGCTAATTTCTGAAGTGACTTTGTAAACTTACGGCCAGTCAAATATGGGACCAGCCAAAAGGTGAGTCCGAAAAAGGTCATGGCCACTGGTGTGCCTACAGTAATATGGAAATGTCCGACCACCCATAAAGTGTTATGAATAACCTCATTCATTTTAAAGCTAGTATTAATGATCCCGCCCGTGCCCCTATGGATATTAGGGCATCATTCCCTGATTTTCACCGGATATGTGTCTTAAGGTTATATCCCATTCATAAATTTGGAGAAGTCGGGAAACGTAAAACCGGAGGTGAATGATGTGCAACCATATCTTTGTCCGAATTGTAAAACGAATCGATCGCGTTTTAATGTAATTGAACAGCAACCTAGAGCAGTAAAGATGAATCCGACGACCGGAGAAGTTGATGCGGGCTATTCGATGGAAAACATGGACCCTTTCCATATGGCTTACAAAGGGCCTGAAAAGAAAGTCCAATGTGGAGCGTGCGGGTTGATTGAAGATGAAAGATCCTTCGTAGCCTTTGCCGAACATAACCGTATGAATTAACCCTCTGATAGCGCAGAGGGCTTTTTTGTACGATTTATTGTTGATGCCGGCTATATACACCACTCAGAAAATGAGCAGTTCCTCCCCCATGCTGGACTCAAAGCTTTAATTTCTTTTGGAAAATCCATAAAGCCATTCCCACCTTATAAGCACAAGTATCCCCAGCATGAAAATTGGATGATACAACCCTAAAGAAACCAGTATATATCCTGTCATCCGCCTCCATTCACTATAGAAAAAGGGCTCTTTATTTACTGACTTCATTCTTTCATTCACCTTAGTGCGCAAATCAAACAAAACCCATATCGTGATACAAATGAGTTGAATGACAAGAACCCACCAGGTCATGGTCAATAGCACTCCGGATACGATAAAAGCAATTGAATATGGAATCAGCCCGATACGCATCCATTTTAAATAGCCTTTAACACACAGCTCCTCCTCGGTCGGCATGGTTCGGAATATGTTCTCCCCATGGAAAAAATCCTCAAAAATACTTGCAGCCATTTCCACATAAACAAAAACAGCAATGGGTAATGTCACTAAAATCACCCACTCTACTTGCCATGGAAGGACAAGTAAAAGCGCAATTCCAACTACTACCGTTTTCCATATATAGCTGAATGAGCTCTGCAAATGCCCGATCCAGATTCGTTCATATAACCTGACCGCTTTTATGGATGGCTCTGATTTTCTCCTGTGTCTTATATAATTTTGGAAGAAACCATACCGTTTGGGAGGCTTGATTGTAACATTCGTCATTTTACTGATCAGCATCATATTCCAAACTCTGGCATCATTTATTTCAACTATTTTCATCCATGAGACATCCATGATTTTCTTCCTTGATTTAAATAAGAACAGGATTAAGAGGAGGATGAATATAGCTCCCAGCCAAAGGTACTCTTGACCGCTCAATCGTAAAAAAGCAAGCAACCCGCCTGATAATAAAAGGGCCGAAAACTTGAACCATATGCTTTGGGAGAACAACTTCCATTGCACAGTCATAGCTAACGGCAGCAATAGAATATAAAAGAATGCGATAAAGAGTACGACCGCCAAAGACAGCGGCGTCAATAACCCTAAAGTAAGCGCCGTTAATAAAAGCACGAAACTATGGATGAGTTGTTTTTCTAAAACCAAATATTTAACTAAAGCTTTCCTTGAGTGTGGAAGGATACCTAATTGCAATTCGGAAGAGGTGAAGCGCAGTCCTGGATCTGTAAAAGTGTTCATACAAGCCTTCACAAGTAAAATAAAAGGAATTAGTATTCCCCATTCTAGGATCGGCTCTTCCCATCCTATTAAAGTTGGAAGGAAGCGTTGAATCCAATCATAGATCATAATTAAAAAGATAATCGAGAATACAGCCATATAAAAAAACACTACATAGTCAAAAACTAAGTGGAACGATGCTTGGTAGAGTTGTTTCTTCTTTTTCCAACGTTTTTTTCTTATCCAATAGTAAATGGAAACTGTCTTCGAATCATTCATTGTGTATCCCTGCGCTCTAAGGTGTCGAATGATTCCACAGAACCTGATGCAGATATTCCTCCATTTGCAAGCATGATGAAACTGTCTGCCAGGCTTCTGACTTTGTCCAATTGATGGGTGGTCAGAACAATGCTTATACCCTCTTCACACCTTTGCCTCAATTCTTTTTCAAGGAAGTTCCCAGCATATATGTCCAGCCCCATGAAGGGCTCGTCGATGAATAATAGAGGAACCTCAGGCAAAAGGGCACAGATCGTTTGAACCTTCTGCCTCATCCCTTTCGATAAAGCCTCCGGGTAATCATTCAGTTTGTCCTCAAGTTCAAAAGCTTCGGTATATACTTTTACTCTTTTCTCAAATAGCTCATCAGGGATATGATAGCTTTTCTGATAAAGTTTAAAATGGTGAGCAACGGTCAGTTCACTTAATAAAAGAGGTTCTTCAGGTATGTAAGCAAATTTTTCTTTATATTCCTTGAACTGGTCATCCTGGTCGATCGAACAAATGGTGAATTTTCCCGAAGATTTTTCGCGAGTGCCAATCATAGCCTTGATTAATGTCGATTTCCCTGCTCCATTGTGGCCCACAAGCGCCAGCATTTCACCCTTATGCACTTTAAATGAAAGGTCCGACAATATACGCTCGCCACTAATATCCACACTGCAATTCATCGCCTCTAACACCGTAACCAATCCGTCCAACCCCCTTTTGCTAAAACTATACGTTCCACTCCCTGATAAGTTTCAAAAAAATGTAAGTACATTTGCAAGTCATACAAAAAATAAGCCCTCTCCGTATACTTGAGGGGCTTATCTTCACTTATTCATGCTTGATAGAAAATCACCAAGTAAATCTTCGTCATCTTCTTCTTCAAGATTAGCATTCTTATTCTCTTGAAGGTCTTCCTGGAGACTGTCCAAATCCATGTCAGCAAGGTCATCGTCCTGGATTTCGACAGGAGTTTCTGGTAACAACTGTTTTTGTTCCACCGATTCCCTTTTTTCTTCCTCTTCACTTGCTGCTGACTCTTCTTGCAAATAAAGAGCATCTTCAATGTCATAGGCATTACTATTCAATGAAGCGAGAAGTGTTGTGGCACGCATCGGATCCATCATAAGTTGATAAAGGATACTCCCTATCAAGGCTTCTGAATGTTCATGTTTAATCCAATTTCTTTGTTCTTTTGTCAAAGGCTTAGGTAAAGGAATCGTCACTGTTTCCTTATCTTTTGAAAAAGATTCATTTACACCCTCAAGGACAAATTGAGCGATCTTGCTGGAAAAATTCCTTCGTTCCGCTTCTTTGAGATCGGATAATTGTCTTAATAAATGATCAGGTGTGTCCGAGGGGACCCGGAACGTAATCGATTGTCCCCTCTCCACACTTTTCCTGGATTGACTCATTATCTCACCTTATTTAGAGGATCCGGCTTTTTGTTCTTCTTTTTTATTGTCCTTGGCAGGTTCTTTGGAATTCTTACGGATAAAGTCAGAAATAAGTTTGTAATAGGCATTCGCCATCATCCAAATGCTTTCTTCTTCATCCTCAAAGAATTCAATATTAAAACCATCCAATTTGTTGTTCAGTGTTTTAATATACTCTTTCAGTACTGCGGACCCGCCACCGACAAAGTAGCAAATTTCAGACTGAGAGTTCTTCTGCCATACATTTCTCAAATAACGGTATTGTTTTTTAGCAAGTTCCAGCAAAATCCGGTCAGTAATGTCGTGGACGTTTGTACGACTACCTTTAACCATAATATGGTGACGATCATTTTTACGTGTGATGATATCCACCACATCGCGACGGCTGTCCAACTCTACACCATGCTTCGTCAAAATTTCCTCACGAATCATCTCGAGGGATTCAGCTACACCGAGGTTGAAGCCTTGCGCTTTATCGTCATCTACATTGCGATTACGAATGACAGCGATATCCGTAGAGAGTCCGCCAATGTCCTGGATCAGTATTTGTTTATCGACCAATTCTTTATTGATGATATTCAAATCATTATCCATAACCAAGTTCACATACGCAGCAAACCCTTCTGGATAGACCTTCACTTCATCAAATTTCAGATTAACTTTCATTCCCTGATACTTAGGTGTCACCAAAAATTCCACCTGGTGTACAGACCCTAATAATTGAGAGCGATAGCCAACGTCTTTGCCTTCCTTCACTTCACGTAAGGGTAAACCTGTACCTAATGTATAAGTCGATTCTACTACATTGTTTTTGAATGATTGTGCATCCCTGCCTTCTACCGCATCCATAGCAAGTGCAGCAAACAACATGATCAATGTTTGATCCTCTTCGGATTTATAGCTTCCGGGATCCAACTCTGTGGAGTTTGTTGTTTTCGTTGCTAAATTACCCACACGATAGATGGCATTGTTTTCTCTTAAAGCAGGGGAGTGCACTCGAATATGTAGATTATCGAGTGGATCTTTATCGTCCAAATCTTCTATACCAATTACTGGGCGATCTTCTAAATCTCTCGCCACAACGTTTGGGATGTATAAAGATGACTCTAATTTTCCAAAGTTCGCTTTCACCGCATCATTACCAACATCAACAGCTGCAATTCTAGATTTCGTCATTGAACAGCTCTCCTTTTTATTTTCTAGATTTGACCTCACCTTAACTTAAATCTATTAAACATTCAGTAAATAGTCAATGCGCCTTTTTACGTGTTCAAAAACGATTGCAAGTGTACAGTTTTGAAAACATGTATTCAAATCTGCATACATACTAATTTAGCAACATGCGTTCACTTTTGTGTACATGTATACTATATTGAACACATTAAAGTTACATTTTGTTTACATGTGTTCATTTTTGTGTACATAACCCTGAGGAATATGAATCCCTTATATTCGACACAAAAACACGGGCTGAGCATTGTGTCAGGATTCAAAATTGCGGGCTGAGTTGTGTGTTAGGGGGTTGATAGCAAGAATACAAGAAAAAGAAGCTAGTTCCCTGCAAGTACAGATCAAAGTGAATAAAACTTCCGAAGAGGATAACAAAGCAACTGGGCAGATGAAGGTTTGTCGGGATAGGAGATGATAGAGGAACTAAGAGAACCAAAAAAGTTGTGAAGAATGGATTCATGCGCCATATGTATGAAGAGAGAAATCGTTCTATTCATGATTATGAAGCCCATTTGATATTACAAACAGCAAAAAACCCTGAATGTATGAACATCCAGGGTTAAACTTACCGACACTAATGGCTGGTATAGGTGCTGAATAACTCCTCCAATTTATTCATTAGCGCTAAAGTCATCAAACCATTGCCTTCAGCTGCCTTCGAATATCCCAATGGGGTTGTGCGTTTGATTAACTGCGAGTATATTTCCGCCTCTGACATGGACCTCTGAAACTGTTTTTCCACAAGGGGAATAAGGAGGGCTAAACCTCCAGATATGTGAGGGGTAGCCATTGAAGTTCCTGTTAACCTAGCATACTTTCCTTCCAGATAAGTAGAAAGGACACTCACCCCCGGGGCAACTAAATCAATTTGATCGTTTGTATTTGTAAAATCAGCAAGACTTCGCTTATCGTCCACTGCGCCAACCTGGATAACCTCATTATAAGCTCCTGGATAGGCGTATTCCGAAGTATTTTCCCGCCCATCCCCTTCATTTCCGGCCGCACATACAACGGATACTCCCTGGTCAATCGCCGCTTTGATGGAAGTATGGAGCTCCTGGGATTCATCAGGTCCCCCGAGAGACATCGAAATGACCCTTACCTTTTCCCCATTCGGACCACGCCAGCGTAAAGCGAAATCAACAGCGTCGATAATCCAACGATACTCTCCAGAACCGTCTTCAGATAAGACTTTCAGTACTAAAATTTTGGATTTAGGAGCAACTCCCACCACGCCTTCCCCATTTTCAATAGCAGCTATCGTACCTGCTACATGGGTTCCATGGCCGTTATTATCATTAAAATTCTCTCGGTCTCCCTGATAATCATTAGTGAAATTTTTTCCGTCAATGATACGGTCTTCCAAATCGGGGTGATCTAACTGGCACCCTGTATCGATAATTGCAACGACACTCCCCTCCCCTTGATTCGTTTCCTGCCATAACTCTTGAGCTTCTACCATCTGTACGCCTTTAGGGATTTCTGCTGTTGAATCAATTATTGCGTCTGTCCGGTACGGAATTAGCTTCATTTCACTCATTTTCTGCCTCCTCAATAAGAATTCATTCTAAGAAAACTGTTTCTTGGAGTCTGTATTAAAAAGGAATGTATTACCTTATTATAACATCTGTCTTTTTAAAATTATAAATCAAATAAAAAAAGAGGGATAAAGTCCTTATTTTACCAGGTCTGAATTAAGGAGGTGCCTATTCCTATAAGTTAGCATCCTAAAAGTAAAAAAGGATTCCACATTCAAAATGTGCAATCCTTTTAAAATCAAGGCAAATATTTACGTGGGTTCACAGAGTTTGAACGACTGCCATTCCAAGAACCTTCATGAATTTCAAAATGTAAGTGCTGACCAGTTGAAGCGCCGGTACTACCCATGTTTCCAAGGAAGTCTCCTTCAGAAATGGATTGTCCTGCGGAAACTGCTGGGGTACTTCTCATATGAGCATACACCGTCGTGAATGTCTGTCCATTAATCTGGTGAGTAATGAAAACTACGTTACCATAACTGGAAGAATAGTTAGCACGGATGACTGTGCCATCTGCTGCGGCCCGAATCGGAATTGTTCCGCCTCCAGATAAGTCGATACCGGAATGTAAACTGCGTTTCCCAGTGATCGGGTGAATCCGGTTAGGATTATACTCAGAGGACGTCGAAGCGTTAGCAGGCCAGCTGAACAATGCGCCACTGTTTGATGATGACTGACTAGAAGAAGTACTTGCACTAGCACTGCTGCTTGAATTAGAACTGGAAGAGCTTGAGGACTTGCTTGCAGAAGCTTTCTCTGCAGCAGCCTTTTCTCTAGCTGCTTTTTCAGCTGCAGCTTTCTTCCTTGCTTCTTCTTCAGCTTTACGCTGACGTTCAATTTCTTTCTGGATTGCAGCTTCTTGAGCAGCTAAAGTTTCCTGCTCCTCTTCAATTTCCATTACATGATTATGAGCATTCTCCTCTTTCTTTGCCAGACTGCTCATCAAACTACTTTTCTTTTGTTTTTTACTGTCTAATTTCTGCTTCAATGACTCTAGTTCGTTCAATTTTTCCTCCAGAGAAGCGAGTTCTTCCTCAACTTCTGCTTTCTTGCTTTCAACAGCCTCTTTATCAGCTTTATGCTGTTCAAGGATCTCTTTATCTTTCTCAGCAATTGTATTGAGGCTCATGACTCGTTCTAAGAAGTTACCAAAACTCTCAGCGCCCATAAGGACGTCGAGATAATCAACGGCCCCTCCATTTTGGTACATTGATTTCACACGATCCTTTAAAAGCTCATCCCGCTCAGCAATCCTTTTTTCAAGCTCTGCGATTTCACTTTTCAGCTGCTCGATGTTTTCTTTTGTTTGAGCAATTTCATTTTCTTTTGTTTCAATTTTGTTCATCGCTTCCATTACTTGCTTGTCCAAGCGTTCGATTTCAGCATTTACCTTCTCTTGACTTTCTCTAAGCTCTTCAATTTCTTTTTGTTTTTTCTGCTTTTCCTGCTCTATTTCAGATTGTTTCTGTTTATTTTCTTCTAATTTTTCTTCATTTGATTCAGCTGATACCGGATTGAAGCTGGTTGGCAACCCCGTTAAAACAAGGCTAATGGTCAGAACGGCAATTAACACTTTCAAGTTCAAACTCTTTTCCTCCCCCGAATCCTTACCTGTGTAAAAGTAATAGTTTCATAGATTTATACTTTCAGATACTTGCGAATTGATGTGAAGCTTCCCCAAAGTCCGATTGTAACCCCCATCAGTATCAAGAGTGCCGAAACTTTGAATACGAATGGATAAACTGGCAAAATATCAATGAATAATGTTGGGTAGCGTGTTGTAATTTCCGTGTGGAGGTAGTCATATCCAAAGATGACCAATGCAATCGGAACAAGTGAACCCAAAATTCCAATTAAAACTCCTTCCACGAGGAATGGCCAACGGATAAACCAGTTGGTCGCCCCTACCATCTTCATCACTTCAATTTCTTTCTTACGAGCTACGATTGTAATTCTGATTGTGTTGGCTATAAGGAACATAGCCGTGAATAAAAGGCCGGCAATAATGGCTAATCCGACATTCCTGGCTACATCCATGACATTGAATAAACGTTCAACCGTTTGTTCTGCATATTCGACTTTTTCTACACTTTCAAAGTCTTCAATCTTCTTAGCGACAGGGATGGTATCTTCCGGCTGTTCTGTTTTAACAATGAAAACATCATTCAGTGGGTTTTCATCTTTTAAGGATTCAAATGCTTTGCCCTCTTCGCCTAAGCTGTTGATGAGCTGATCCAATCCTTCTTCTTTCGATTGAAACTCCACACTACCGACTTCTGATAGTTTCTCTATTTCTTCTTTCAATTGTGCCCGTGATGTATCTTCTGCTGTGATATCAATGAAGACACGCACTTCGACATCTTCTTCTATTTGAGTACCGATGTCATTTAAATTCAGAAGCAAAGTTGCAAAAACACCAACCAATAACAACGTGACCGTTACAGCGGATATAGACGCAAATGTCATCCAACGGTTTCTGGTCATGTTTTTAAGGCCTTCTTTTCCGTGGCGACCAAATGTTTTAAGCTTCATACGACTGGTCACCCCATACATCTCGTACCAAATCTTTTTTCTTCATATTTCTTCGGACGGCAGCCATAATACCAAAAGATGATAAGTTGCGGTGATGCCTATCAAACAATTTATATCACTTCCTACTAAACACTCATTTTGTTAATCTATGTTGTCACTATATGTAGTCTAAGTCGTATGCTTCATTTACCCTATTCATTATATCAAAGATATTCGCTAAATAAAGACAAATTATTATTACATTTGTGTTTCAAACCTTTACACATCAGTGACATTGCCACAACACCATTCGACAAAGCGTAATGGCAACTAACACTACAGGGATTTTATACCCATGATTTATGACCTATTTTTAACATAAAAAATAAGACAACTCTCATAGAATTGTCTCGTGTTTTTCCTGTACTTTTTCACTTCTTTAATTTCCTTAATGATTCCAGTTCGCGTTTTAAACGTGTATTTTCATTACGGATTGATTCAAGCGTTTCAGATTTTTTCCCGATCGGCATCAGATTGATTTCATACCAGGACTTACTGAATGCATCATTTACTTCACTTGTTTTTTGTATAGAAGCCTGCGGGTAATGCTCCTTCAAACTAAGCACTTCTTTTTCAGATAACCTGAGCTCCCTGAAATATACGCCTTCTCGGAATGATTCTGACAAAAATTGCTCAAATTCATTTTCTGTCATTCGGTGAGCACCCCTTCAAAGAGAATATCCTTCTCTAAAATATAGGATGCTCCATCACTTTTCATGACTGCTGATAAACAGATTCTTTCACAACGACGTTTGCCACAACTTCCATAGGATCGATCAATGGTACAGGAAGGTGGGATGACTTCAATACTAAGCCGATTTCTGTACACCCTGAAATAATCACTTCAGCCCCATTGTCTAGCAGCTCCTGAGAGGCTCCTTTCAACAATTCGAGTGGTGCACCTTCCGTGTTCCCACTCTTAATCCCATCTTCCCCGTAAATCGCTCTCATCACTTTTTCATTTTGAGTGATTGGTGTGGGATGGATGACTTCTAAGTGGTCAAAATACTTTTGGAACAAACCGGTTTCAAGCGTTCCTGTCGTGGCTAGAACTCCAATCTTAGTAGCGCCTGGATAATAATCCGATATGAATTTTTTCAGTTCCAGAAAAGCATTCAACAGTGGGAAAGAAATTGCTTTTTGGACTTCATCTATAAAGAAATGAGCTGTCATACATGGGATGCATGCTACATCCACGTCCAGTTTCTCGAGATTTTTAGCTGCATCCACCATTTGGGGCACTGGATTTTCCCCTCTACCTGAAATGGCTTCTGTGCGGTCAGGGATTTTAGCATTACTGTCAATAATGACGCGGTAATGCTCCTGGTCTTTATTCGCTTTTGTCGCCCGGATGATTTTCAAGTAACACTCGGCTGTAGCTTCAGGTCCCATACCTCCAAGTATGCCGATTATTTTGTCATTCATGTTCTGCCTCCTTACAAAAGACCCGAAACCTATTCTATAGATGTATTATAGTATTCCCGCCACTCTGTTTTTCAATGGCTTGAAAAGCTTTTCTTCATCCATTTCCGGTCTCGTTTTGTTCAACTGTTCAAGCGCGATTTGGGCACCGGGGTCCATCCCCTGGCATCCTGCTAACAAGACGACGTCCTCTTTTTCCACTTCAGATAAGGCATGATGGATCGCATCATCTAATTCCTTATACAGATCGACACGAATGCCAGCCTCTCCCATCATTTCCTGGAAAACCCGCAGTTCTTCTTCTTTTACGGCATCTTTTTCAGATACATGGGAATGACTGACAGTTGCAATCACTTCTGTAAGACCAAGCTTAGGCGCCCACTCGACAATTGCCTTGGCGTTCTCCCTGTTCACTGTGACTCCACGACTGCCGCGGATAGCATAAACCAGCTTCAGGTTAGCATAATCCATTTGTTCAAGGGTACTCAATGTCACATTGATATTTCCATAGTTGGCAAAGTGGTCATCAAGGATTTTGAAGTCATCTTCAAAGACCATTTCGAAACGGCGCTCGACCCCCCGAATCCCTTCAACCCTTTTTGAATAGTCTGGATCGGCACCTCATTCAAAAGGCCTGCAGCAATGGCAACCATTGAATTATAAACGGAATGGTAGCCAGGCGTTGAAAGTTCAATGGTAAATTCCTGAGGCTCATATGCGGTGTTCCCGACCTCAAATGGTTTGCGAATTTCCACTTTGAATTTCGCCCGTCCTGTAGAAAGATCCAAGTCTTTACAAATGAGGTCACCGTCTCCTGTCTCCACACTAAAGGTGAGTAACTTGGCTTTCGTTTCTTCAATCAAGGAAGCGGAGTAGGCATCATCCAAATTCAAAATCGCCCATTTATCAGCCCCGGCATTTCTGATCAGGCTTGCTTTGCTATTGAAATACTCTTCAAATGAACCGTGAAGGTCGATGTGTTCGCGACTGATATTGTTCAAGGTCACAATATCAAAGTCCACACTTCCGACACGACTCAAGTCTAAAGCTGAAGAGGAAACTTCCATTGTGACATGAGAGACGTCCTGGTCCCTCATCCGGGCGAAATAATGATGCAGGTCCAGCGATTCAGGTGTCGTCAACTTTGTAGGCTCTGAATAATTGCCATACTTGACCACAACCGTCCCGATCAAGCCTGTTTTCAGGTTATGTTCTTCTAGAATGGCATCCGTCATGAAAGATGTAGTTGTTTTACCATTAGTAGCCGTAATCCCGATCGTTTTCAGGGATCGGGACGGATGGTTATAGTAAGCATCACTCATAGCTGCCAATGATTGACGGCTGTCTGCAACGCGATACTGTGGAAGATCCTCCCAACCTTCCTGGTAGTCCTCCACTACAATTGCTGCAGCTCCATTTTTCACTGCTTCAGCAATATAAGCATGTCCGTCTGTTTTAAACCCTTTTATGCATACGAACACATCCCCCTGCCTTACATTTCGTGAGTTGTAAGCAAGCCCGTGGATATCTAGACCCTTATCGTTCCATGCTTCTAATACATGTATGGATGCTAGTAATTCTGTTAATTTGACCATTCTCATCTACCTTCCCTGCAATTGATTTAACCCTATTCCGTCCTTAGCTTCTTCAATCATACTATTTCGTCTATTGGTTAGCATTTTCTGCGGTCTAATGGAGACATTCCAGTCCTCATCTCTGCAAACTGTCAGCTTCGTCCAGTGACTTTCCCTACTACTAAGCCTGCCAATTTCTTGCCGAATGCAACAGCTGGTTTCGGGTCTTTCGGATCCCAGATCGCATGGGCTTTCGGGCGGAAATAAGATTTGATGACCTTTTGAGGTGAGAGTTGTCCCGTTTTGATATACTCTCTAACAGCTAACAGATCTTCGTATGCATACCAAAAAACAAGATTCATATCCTCTTTCACTGCTTTAGGATCTAACGGATTCCCTGTAAGTTCACGGTAAGTGATATAAGGAATGTTGATCCCTGTTTTTTGCAGCAAGTGATTCAAGTTTGTAATTCTTACATTGATTTCGATTAAATAGTAGCGTCCTGTTTCGGCGTCTTTTTTAAATTCGATTTCAGCAAAGCCTTTATATTGAATACCTTCAAGGAACTTAGCGCCAAGTTCAAATAACTCTGGCACATATTTTTGTTGAGTGTACACAGAAGCTCCATAATTGACTGGGAATTGGCGGAGTTTCTGGCATGTGACCCAGTGGGTAACCTTTGAATCTTGATCTAAATAAGCATCAAAGGTGTACATATGATCATCAAAACCAGGAATGATCCTTTGGACGATGACCTCTATATCCGCTTCTTTCGCTTGATTCACTTTTTCCAATAACTCTTCTTGAGTATGAACTTTGAAGAGCTTGCTTCTGAATTTAGCTACAAATGCCGGGGAATCGACCGGTTTGACCAAACAAGGGTATTGAATTTCACTTTCAACCTTTTGAATGAAATTTTCATCATCCACATTTACGGTTTCCGGCACAGCCACTCCATGCTCTGAAGCGAGCGTATGCAGAGTACCTTTGTCCATTATTTTAGTATATAGTCCTTGCTCTTTTTGAGGAATAAGGAAATGTTCCCGTAATTCAGGCAAATGATCATCAACGAATTCCACATATGGGTCTGCCGTCGGAATAAGCACGGGCGGGCTGTCTTGTTTCTTTGCATAATCGATCAGAAAGGTGACTAAACCTTCTGGATCTTCTTTATAATGAGGCCCGATCAAGGCTTCCGAACAATACTTGGACTCTAACCCATAAGAGCCTTCCCACGCATAATCGACAGCTGCCACATGGACGTCATGAATCCCTAAACACCTGATCGTACTGAGTCCTATATAATAGTTCGCCCCTAGAACAACCGCTTTGTTTTCCATGAAAAATCCCCTTTTCCCTCAAAAATGTAATACTTTCACTGAAAATTTTATTTGGATCGCTTTACTGCGATAATCTTCTTGTATGTAAACATATCTATTTTACCACATTCCCTACCCTAACAAAACGCTCAACACTCTGATAGAATCTTAACAAAACTGCACACCAGAATCATGCTGGCCAACTTAAGCTTGATTCTTTCGTTTCCAGGAAGTTTGAAGCAACCGGCATACAAGAATAATGTCTTAGTCACAGCATTGGAATTTTGTATTCTTCTATAACGAAAAAACGCGCACAACTCCCTGGCCATCCTCCGACAAAGCAAGTGGTGATGGACCACTCTCTCCTGCAGCATTGGATGAGCCATAAAAAAAGCAGCCCTGGAAGACCAGGACCACTCTGATGCAATTACGATTTATTTAAAAGTATGGTGGCTGAATTCAACTTCGGCAGGGACTTGCTCTGGCTGAATGGTATGGTTATTGATCTTTTTGAAACGGCTGACGATGTTGTCAATCGCATATAATACTAGAAACGTAAGCAAAACAGTCAGAGACATCAAATACAGAGATGTAAGCATAAGCTTGATCTCCTTTCCCATTTATATTCTTTAAAAATCAGTAAATCCTTATATATAATACCAAATTTTCGACTGTTGTAAATATATTTTTGCAAATTCTTTTAAATATCGATAATTCCTTACAAATACCCCTGATTCCTCCTCTTCAAAAAAATGGATGTGAGATGAATACAAGGTGGATTTCAACGGAAAAGGAGAGTGAAAGATTTTCAATATGGGAGAAGCACCATCAATAACCTGTCCTCTGTGTTATCTTTAAAGAAAAAGCAGGAGGGATTTTATGAAAAGAAAATACATTTATATACCGGTTTTCATACTTTTGTTCACATTATTTGTAGTTAGTATGAACAATACAGCCTTTGAATTTAACCATCTACTCTCCGGTATTCAGTGGGCTTCTCTTATACCTGCAGCATTTCTCATGGCTTCCGTACCCGGAGCAAATCAGATCCTTTCTCTTAGGAATGGTTTAAGAAAAGGAGCAACAACAGCTATCATAGCGGTCACAGGGAGATTTACTGCTTTTGCATTAATGGTGATTGCCGTCTCTTTAGGACTTCATGCAATTCTTCAGACTTCCACCCTGATCTTTACTATTATTAAATGGGCAGGTGTCCTTTATTTAGGCTGGCTCGGTATAAAAACGATCTTATCCAGTAAAAAAGAGTACGAAGATGAACAAATGAGCGGCAGTGAGAAACAGGGGGAGTCAAGAAATGCTTGGCATTATGCGAAGCAAGAGTTCATGGTGGCAGCCGCAAACCCTAAAGCTTTGTTATTGTTCACTGTCTTCCTTCCCCAATTCATATCCTCAGACACAGTGGCTGCCGGGGGGCAAATCCTCGTGGTAGGTGCAGTTTATATATTGATTGAATTCATTTGTGCGACTATATATGCAACAATAGGAGGCAAACTTAAAAACATCGGGTTAAGCGGGAGAGTAAAACAAAATTTAGATCGTATTACCGGGGGAATAATGATAGCCCTGGCATTGTGGTTATCTACAACAAAATCGGAAGCGCCTTGATCGCCCCAAACCAGTCGTGAAGCTCTTTGCCACAGCAAAGGGGAAGATGAAGTTCGGCTACTTGCAACTCCGACCGTCCTCGTCTCGTGTGGGGCCAAGGATACGCGGAGTAAGCGAGGAGCCGGATGGGGCTCACGAAACACAAGATACTTACAGGCTGGAATTTAATAATTACCTAGACCGTGAAGAAAGCAATTCGAAATAAAGATGGAAAGGAATGGATAAAATCACTTTTACAGGAATATTACTTTACCCTAGATTTAGCGAGTATGAAATATCGGTTCTATTATCCGTATTAAAGCAAGGAAGAAAACAAGCTATTTATATTGGTTTAGACAATCAAGTGGTTAGGGGCGAGTCAGGTTTGCCTTGCATACCTGAAGCAAGTATTAATGAGGTAGATATAAACAGATTGGAGAGTATTGTCCTTCCTGGAGTCGATGATTTTGCACACCTGATCAACCACGATGCCCTTGCCTCCTTCATACATAAAATGAATGATCAAAACAAAATCATTGCTGCAATTTCCAGTGCCCCTTATTTATTGTCCATCAGTGGCGTTCTGGATGGTAAGAAATACACCACAGGATTAACGGCAGAACAAAGAACATTCTTAGGTACATTTAAGGAAGAAAGTTATATAAATTCCCCGATCGTTGTTGATGAATACGCAAGCGATTCGTGAGAAGCAACAACAAACGTTAACAGTTCCTCTAGATTGAAAAGTGTTTTTCAGTGGCCTCAAGTATGTTGCCGGAGCGGCGTATGAATTTATTTCTTCATAAAGAAAACCCGAACGAGTTCGAGTTTTCTAGTGGAGAAATCTTTTTCCCTGCTCCCTGTCATTATCCTCTTAACTGATTCTTAAAGAAAAGGACCGTTTCTAATTCGTCTTCCCTGTCTTCAAATATGTTCAACACTTTTCCAACAGCATTAGCAAATTCAATATAAGCATTTCCTTCAGCGGTAATTAAATTTTCGCTTACCGTTACATCGCTTTCACTCATGTTATCTTCATTGAAATAGCTGAAATACTCAGGATCGTCGTCAATGGATGTTGAATATTTTCTTTCACGAAGAACATCTGCCGCTGCTAGGAAGGTTGGTCCTCCGCAAATGGCTGCGATTATTTTACCTTGTTCATCAAAACTTTTTATAAGATTCAATAATCGTTCCTCTTTATCAAAGGGCGCCGGCTCACCACCTGGTATAATCAGAATTTCGTAGTCAGCAGGATCACATGCTTCAATCCCCATATCTGCCTTCACTCTGAAATTTCCCTTGTGAGTGACTTCTTCACATAATGCCACCGTTTCAACTTCAACGCCTGAGATATTTAACATGTACGATAAAGGACTGATTTCCCAATCCACATACCCTTCGTACAAAAAGAATAACGCTTTCATCTACTCATCTCCTACCAAGTATTTAGAGTTCGAATCAATCTGGCTTTACCTTCTTTTTATTGTTTTTCATAACATCAGCCCCTTTAAAATCTATCTGTTCACAACCAGCCTTTTTCCTTGGCGATTGTAACAGCCTCAATCCGGTTTTTTGCCTCAAGCTTTTGAATAATCTCTGATATATAATTACGTATCGTCCCTTCGGATAAGTAGAGGGACTGGTTCATGTCTTTGACCGAGTCTCCTCTTTTGAGGCATTGTAATATTTCTATTTCACGCTTAGTCAGAGGATTCTTTTCCTCTATAAATGAAAAAGTCAGTTGAGGACTGAACACCCTTTGACCGCTATATATTTTTCTTAATGATTCAGCCAGATGTGAGACAGGGGTGTCTTTTAATAAATAGCCTCGAGCCCCTGCTTTGACTGCTTTTTGAAGATAGCCGCTCCTTGCAAATGTAGTGACTATCGCGACCAGGCAGGTAGAGTTGATTTTTTGAAGGTGCTCCGCTACCTCCAGGCCGCTTAAATGAGGCATTTCAATATCCAGTATAGCAATATCAGGTTGTAGTCTCTGAATGATTTCGACAGCCTCTTCGCCGTTAGCAGCTTCACCGACTACTTGAATATCATTCTCCATACTCAGCAATCGACTGATCGCTCCACGCAGCATCCCCTGGTCTTCTGCAATGACGATTCTCACCTAGCCACCCTCCCTTATCCCATTTTCGGCACAGTAATCGTTACATCTGTCCCTTCTGGGGAATCAATGTGCAACGTCCCGCCAATTAACAGGAGACGCTCTTTCATGCCCACAATTCCACTTCCGAAATCCTTTTGATCTCCGTTGTGAAGCGACATCCCTTTTCCATCATCTTCTATTATCAGTATATACTCCCGGCCGTTGCCATGAAGAGTTACTGTACACGTTTTTGCTCCACTGTGTTTTAAAACGTTTGTGATACATTCCCGCAGGCACATGCCGAAGATATTTCTCGTGATGGGGGGGATCTCTTCAAACGCACAATCGATCTTCCGATGAAAAGCGATGTCCGCCCAGCTAAAAACATCTTCTGCATGCTCTAGCTCTTCCTCGATATCTACTGACTGCATATCGCTGATGAGCTGCCGGACTTGAAGTAAGACGGAGCGTGAAATCTCCTGAATTGCATTTGCTTCTTCGATCGCTTCTTCGGGATGTTCCCGTATGAGCCTTTCCATAAGTTCACTTTTCAATGTTATCAATGAGAGCGTATGACCGACAGAATCATGCAGATCCCTTGAAATCCTTTGACGCTCTTCATTTTTTATCAAGTAGGTAATCTCTTCGTTGGCGACCTTCAGTTCTTGGTTCATGATCATTGATCTGTGATATATTTTCACTACAAAAGGGAGAAACAGGACGGTGATGACAAGTGGCACCCAATAAAACTGCCATTCCTGCTGCTGCAGTTCATAATAAAAAAATACCGAAGCAGCAAAGCTGACACTTGCCAGTCCTGTGAAAACCCGGAGAGATTTCTGCGACAGAAAGATCCCTGCCACCATCGCAGGGTAAAATCCAAGCACAAGATTCCAGGGTGAATACAAGGCACCGATGACAGCTGCGATTCCCACTTGAATGGAAATGAAAAGCTTTCTTGACGAGTGATACTTGATACTTAGCCAATAACAGGCGGCCAATAGGATAAACAACCCTAAACTTCCAGCCCACGCCCAATTATAGGGACCGAATAATGAATAGATTCCTGGAAGGATAAGAGCTGCCATCAGCATAGTTGTTGAGCGTTTCATTTTTGATATCCTCCTTTTATCCTCCCAAAATTCTGCAAATACTCCTTAACCATTAATTTACCTTTGCCTGTGGATTTTCCTGCAAGACTGGCTTTTCTTTTCTCATCCATTTCGGAATCAGCAAGAATGAAAGGAGAGCTACAACGATATGGACCGGATGATCTGCGACGCCGAATTGCTCCTGTGGTGGGTTTACGATAACATTTATTGTGAGAAGGCCAGTGACGCCAGCAACAACCAATCCATAATACAAAAAGGCTCTCGATGTTTTCCGGTCCAGCCTTTTAAAAATAAAGGCCCCAGCTAAATTCACAATAATGCTGGATAGCATAATTGAGACAAAATTTAATTCCTCGAACCAGAGGCCAGTTACCCAACCGATCATATACTCTGTAATCAGGGCTGCTGCACCGCACAAAATTCCGATAGTCATCCCGACAATTAAACTTTTTTTCATTTAAAGTCACCTCATTTAAATTTATACCTTAAGTTTACTGAGGTCGGAGTAAGTATTTTAGTCATGAACATCAGGTATTTCACATGATGAATATCATAATTTGTTCTACCAGGGAAAATCGCAATACATTAAAAAAACTCGCCCACAGACCAAAGCCTAAGGACGAGTTTTAATTCTCGCGTTCCACGATTTCCATTGAATGTTACTCATTAAATTTTGCGTGCCACTCTCTTTGTCGCCTCTTCTGAATAAGCGCCCTGTAGAAAACCAACCGGCTCACTTCATATATAGCAAGAGACACCACTAGTCCGACCACAAACAGAAGTACTCCGAGGATTAAACCGATCCCCGTTAACACAAAGAGACCCAGCAGAGGCCATTTGTAGCCTTTCATCAATAAAAAACTTTCTTTCATGCTAGAAAATATACCAGAACCAGGGTCGTCATAAAGGATATACATCGCCTGCGAGATTCCTAAGAACAGCCAGATGATGAATGCGAATATCAATAGGTAAGCCGCGAACAAAATACCTGACCATAAACTGACCCCTGCTGCATATGTGAACAGGCTTCCAAGCCCTGCATAAATCATCATCATCCCTATTACATAAAGGAGCAGGTTAGTGATGAAAAAGACAGCTAATCCCTTATACAATAGATGCCAATTCCGGAAAGGATACGTACATGCCTTCACGAACCTTTTCCTCATTGTGTATTGTGTATTTGTTATGTAATCGATCATAATGAAAAAAAGAATGCTGTTCACTACAGAAGTGATTACCAAAGAAATAAGTGTCTCAGAACTTGCCACAGCTACCGGTGCCATCTGGATACTGATTGAACCCTGTACAGGCAATGTCTCTAGAACAAGCTTGATTATGTAGCATAAAAGCACTATCCCGATGCCCCTTAACCACTTTCCATTTAGAAAATTTAAAGCATCCTTTATCGTTGCTCCAATAATAATTCTCATCCTCTCACTTTAAGCTCTAAGATATATCATCTTGGTTTGATACCAGAGACCCACGTAACTTTAACATAAATGGATAAATGCGAAAGCCACAAACCTTAAATTTTCGAGGTTTGTGGCTTCCTTTATATTCCAATCATCTGAAATACCTTTCACATGATCAGCCGTCCCTGTATGAAATTCTTAACCCTCAGTTTCCAACAACTCTCCAGTTCCAACGTTATCTAAAAAGTAACTCGGCTCGCCGACACTATATATTTGCAAGTGATGCATCGCTCTAGTACACGCCGTATAAAACAATCTGCGCAAATTCTCCTCTCCATAAACCTGATTTGAGGCATCATAAAGGATGACAGCATCAAATTCGATCCCTTTTGCCAGATAAGCAGGAATGACTATAACCCCTTGTTGGTACTCCCCAGTGTTCTTCTTAACGAGCTTAAGATCTCTTACGGTACTAAGAGCTTGATAGGCAGCTGAACTTTCTGCAGCTGTTTTACAAATCACAGCGATCGTATGGTCTCCACTGTTATGCAAGTAGTCGATTTTAGCTATGATTTCTTCGTGTAATTCAGCATGGTCAGCCAGCTTGGTGAGCGCCGGTTTCTCTCCCTCCCGGTCAAAAGCTTTGATTTGCTCCCCTTCAGGAATAAGTTGACGTGTAAAATCAATAATCTGCCTGGTAGATCTGTAACTGCGGTCTAATACGATACTTTCCGTTTCACTTTGCCCATATAAGCTGGTAAGAGCATGGAAATCCTCAAAATTATCCGCGTGAGCGAATATCGCCTGGTTAAAGTCACCCAGGACGGTCATCCTGGCAGCAGGAAATAACCTTTTTAAAAACTCGAATTGAAAGACAGAATAGTCCTGCGCTTCATCTACAAGTACATGTTTAATAGCAGTATTTGACTGGAAGCCTTGAATAAGTTCCTTCAGCAGCAAATACGGGGTAGCATCCTCTTGAAAAAGATTGCCTTCCTCAAGCATTTCCCTTGTCAGAACGCATACCTCTCCCCATCGGTCAGGGACCTCTCCCTCATTCCATAACTTGGTGCTCATAGAATTTTCAAATAGCTGCTTGTATAATCTTTTAATATTTATAAACTGAAGAGCTTCTACCCTTTTGCGTAGAGGCTTCAACTTCCTGCGTACGATCATCCGGGCAAGAACCTTGTGCTGTTTTTCGTAGAAATTAAAGGAATCTTCATTAAAGTCTTCTGTTTTCTCTAATTGAGTAAAAACCTTCTGAAGCTCTTCTTTGCTGAGTAACTCGATTTCTCCTTGGACCCAGGACTTACTCAGCTCCGTTTTTTCAATCTTATCAATCTCCCTGATCAACCACTCTTTCAACTTCTCAATTCTATTAAGAAATCGAAGTGATGTATCTTTACTATAAAAAATTTCGGTGATTTGTTTCGATGAGATGAGCGTATGCCCACGGAACTTTATACCTTTAAATATCATGCCAGAAGTCTCTAATGATTCTCTATACCTGTTGATCGCTCCAAAGAAGCTGGACGAGGCTTTAAGTTGAATACTGGCTTTTCTAGTTTTATAAAAAGGATCACCAGCAGCATTCAGTAAATATTCCAGCTGGTCATAAGGGTCCTCCACATTGAATGACTTGCCCAGCCTGTATTCCAGATAATCTTGAAAGGTTTCCTGCTGCATATTCTCTTCACCAAGTTCTGGCAAGACATGTGATACATAACTGCTGAACATGTTGTTAGGTGAAAATAAAATGATTTGATTTGCCTTCAAAGTTTCCCGGTACTTATAGAGAATATAAGCGATCCTCTGGAGAGCAGCTGAGGTTTTGCCACTCCCCGCAGCCCCCTGGACAATTAAAAGACTTCCACGAACGTTGCGGATTATTTTATTTTGTTCCCTTTGAATGGTTGCTACGATACTATGCATATATTTATTAGATCCTTTGCCAAGCACTCCCTGCAGGATCTCGTCTCCGATCGTAAGACTAGTATCGAACATTGATTCAATCAAACCATTGCTGATGTTATACTGCAATTTCTTTTCAAGGTCTCCCCGGACGATTCCACCAGGTGTAGAATATTCCGCCGGGCCAGGAGGGTAGTCATAATAAACACTTGAAATGGGAGCTCTCCAATCATAGATAAGAATGTTTTCGTTTGTTTCATCAGTAAGCATAGAAACGCCGATACGGATCTGCTCCGTATCATCGGTCCCCTCTTCAGCGAAATCTATCCGTCCGAAATATGGGACCTTCTCAATCCGTTTAAGCCTTGAAAGCCTATTAAAAGCATGCCTATGCGTGCCCTGGCTTACTGACAAATCCTGCGCCTGTTGTCTCATCCCGATAATCGTCTCAAGGTAATCATCGAACGTATCCATATTAATTTTCAGATCATCCCAAAAATGCCTGCGGATATTGATAACATCTTCTTTGCGCTTTTCAGTATCTGCTTCAACCTCGTTTATTTGCTTTGCAATGGTTTCCATCACATTATCCAAATATGCTTGCTCTTTCCGCATTTCTTTGTTCAGATCACCCACTCCTTAAAAGACAAGAATTTTGGTTTGACTCCAGAGTAAATTTGTATTATAATCATAAAAGAGGTATTTATATTTTAATTTAAATAAAAAGAAGTCAATAACTAAATTTAACACAGTTTATTGATTAAAGCAATACATCTATGATTCTTTGAATACAACTACATAAATTAAACCAAGAAACCAGCTGAGCACTTAGCTCAGCTGGTTTTTCCTTTTTAACTCCCATTGAATTCGGGAGCAAGTGACTTGTTAGTACAAATAAAACAGGAGCAATTCAATCCTTACTTCCTGTTTTTTTCAAAAAATCTATCTTTCTTAAATCTTTATGATTGTTTTGATCTGCTCGATAACTATCTTTTGAAGAAGCTTCATATACACATAAATATTGTTCATGGTTCAGTAAATAATACTTAACACTGCCCAGTTGCTGCATTTCTAAATCTTTCAATTGCACTCCCGCAAAAGTCGGTAATGTGTCAATAATACCAAACTCAACAGATAACCCTCCTTTTGAAAACTCATGTTCATGTAAATCAATTAACCTATATCCCATAAAATTCATGAGTGTCACAATACCCATCCAGTTATGTATAGACAATTCAGGCGGTACTTCCCAGCCTCTCTTATCACCAGGTACATGGATGTCTATGTCTTCTGCATTCCAACTTTCACCTGTAATGACTTCCAGCCCAACCGATCCCATTAACAACGGAATGACATCAATATCATTTAGTTTTTGTGCAATCTTAATAAATTCATCAAACATACCGCTACTCATTTGCGCACCTCCCTTTCCCTTGATTTATCACAAACTATGTTCACTGAGCTATTGCGGATGTATAAGAAGTTAATCACGAGAGCCTATCCATCATCCAGTTTATTGATGGAAAAGTACGGGAATATTTTACCTCCAAACAGATTTACAGCCGGATTGGAACCATACTGCTTTATAAGAAAAGAGCCCATACATCAGTTTTCTATTTTTGCAAAATATATAAGGGATTCATAGAAAGAACTACTCACTCCAGAAAGAAGGGTTTCAAATGGCGAATATCCTATTAATTTTCTTATTACAAATTATTTTAGTGCCGACCTTATCGCTTCGCATCATTTTTGTCGTTAAAAACATGAGTGTATTTGCTGCTATTTTCGGATTTATAGAAGCGTTGATTTATGTGTTCGGTTTATCCATCGTCCTAAGCGGCGAACAAAGTATTCCAGAGATGCTTGTCTATGCCTTAGGGTTTGCAGCAGGGATATTTCTAGGGAATTATATTGAAAATAAATTGGCTATTGGATATACAACACTTACTGTCAACTTAATGAATAATAATACTGAACTTGTCTGGACTCTTCGTAACAATGGGTACGGCGTAACTGTATTCGAAGGAATGGGTAAAGATGGGGCCCGTTATCAACTTCAGATTCTGACAAAAAGAAATCTGGAAGAGAAGGTGACTAGAATAATTGAAGAATATGATCCTAATGCCTTTATCATTTCTTATGAGCCACGCAAGTTTAAAGGCGGATATCTATTAAAAGCGATGAAAAAAAGAAAATCATAAAATCTGAAAGAGCTTTAAAACAGGGAATCTCCCTTTTTTGTTCCTATTTGTTTAACATTCCTGAACACGAGGGAAAAGTACAACCATAATAGAACATGAAAGGAATGAATTAAAAATGAAAGAACGTGTATATATAAGCCCGGCAAAATATGTCCAAGGCAGAAACGCTGTCCGTAAGATTGGACACCATTTAGAAGGTATTGGTGAGACTGCTGTTGTCATTTCAGACGAAACCGTATGGAAAATTGCAGGCGATGATGTCGTATCTTATCTGAACGAAGCAAACATCACTACGAAGAATGTGGTATTCAATGGCGAAGCTTCTCCAACAGAAATGGATCGAATCGCTGATATAGCAAAAGAGACAGAAGCTTCCATTGTCATTGGTGTTGGGGGAGGAAAAACGCTGGATACTGCAAAAGCGGTTTCTGATGAAGTTCAAGGTTACACGGTAATCATTCCAACAACGGCTTCTACAGACGCACCTACCAGCGCGCTTTCCGTTGTTTATTCAGATGAAGGCGTTTTTGAATCCTACCGTTTCTATGACAAGAATCCAGATCTTGTATTGCTGGATTCCAAAATCATTGCAGAAGCTCCTCCGCGGTTCTTAGCTTCCGGTATTGCCGATGCACTCGCTACATTCGTAGAGGTGAAAAGTGTTGTGAACAATAGCGGTAATACGATGGCAGGAGGACAAACAACACTCGCTGCACAGGCGATAGCAGAAAAATGTGAAGAAGTACTATTCGATTATGCATTACTCGCTTATCAATCGAACGAACGAGGAGTAGTAACGTCTGCTCTTGAAAATGTGATTGAAGCAAACACTCTTCTCAGCGGTCTAGGCTTTGAAAGTGGCGGACTAGGTGCTGCCCACGCTATTCATAATGGTTTCACCGCGCTGGAAGGCGACATCCACCACCTCACACACGGAGAGAAAGTAGCTTTCGGCACCCTTGTTCAATTAACAATGGAAGAACATTCTCAAGAAGTAATGGAACAATATATGGCATTATATACCAGCCTTGACCTACCAATCACCTTGGAAGATATCAAACTGAAAGATGTCTCCAAAGAAGATATTCTCAAAGTAGCCGAAACAGCAACAGCCGACGGAGAAACTATCCACCAGGCTTTTTCAGTAACTGCTGAAGAAGTGGCTGATGCGATTATTGCTACCGATCAATATGCCAAAACTTTCAAAGGTATGCTGCAGTTGGGTGAATAATCCCTAAAGAATGAAAGGATTTCCGTCCACCTTTAAGGTAAGATAGATTAATTAAACCTTTTCAGTTTACCTTAATCATACAATGAAGCTTAATAAGGCCTGACCCCTGCTGCACTAAAAGCATCAGCTTAGCCGAGGGTCAGGTCCAAAATTATATTATTTACGTAAAATCTTCTCCATCGCTTTTCCCTTTGCTAACTCATCGATCATCTTATCCAAGTAGCGAATTTCCTGCATTGTTGGTTCTTCAATATCTTCCACCCGGACACCGCAGATCACCCCTTTAATCATGTTCCGCGAAGGATTCATTCGGGGAGATTCCGCAAAGAAGGTCTCGAAGTCTGTCTGTTTTTCCAATTGTGCTTCCATCTCTTCCTGAGTATATCCTGTCAACCAACAGATGATTTCATCGACTTCTGTTTTCGTCCGCCCCTTTTTTTCCGCCTTCGTAACATAATGGGGATAGACACTTGCGACACTCATTGTATAGATTCTATGTTTGGTCATGTTACACCCTCCTTTGTTAGGTGTTTTAATTAATTGTTTTTCTATTATATCATCAACAGTAATTTTGATTTCTGTCTCCAGTCTGCCGTACGATGACCTTATAAAAAAGGACCGCCCGAAGTGGACCGTCCTCCTTCTGTTACTCTTCCCTTTTTTGGAACTCTTCTTCCAGCCATTCAGTGAACAACTGAAAATCCTCCTCTACCCGGTGCTTATAGAACATTCCCATCCGGGTAAGATCGTCCACGAATCGGTCCAGATTGCCGATCGCTTTCAGAATTTCGACTTCACTTTCATGTGGAAGAGAAGCATCCACATCGGAATCCGCCCGCGCGTGAATTTTCGCTGTTACTTTCCCCATCGTTTCCACGGTAGCAAGCATGCTGTCTCTATCAAGCAGCTGTTCCGGGTCCACCTCTTCTTCAAAAGCAGTCGACTCTCTCACATAAAAGTGATGATCGCCAATCGAAAAGAAGCCAAGATAAGGATCCTGCAGATAGTGCATAGCCTTCTGAGTCTGAATCACCCGGCGGCCATGGTGCAGACCCTCTTCGGATTGAAACAGGTCATCATAAGAAAAGTAATGCCCTGTCGCTGGATAACGGGCTTCCTTTGCCTCAAGGATCACATCATCCGTATGCCCCTCGCCAGGTCCTTCCACCAGAATGAAGAAACGCATCAGTCCAATGGATCCAGTCCCGGCGCCCTCCAGCTTCACAGCATCCTTAATAGCAAAGTAATCTCCTGATGAGTCTTTATTTTCGTTTAATGACTGGATATACTTCGGCCAGGCTTCTTCAAGTCCTTGCCTTTCCTCCTCGGATAACCGCTCGAGCTGCCCTTCTATTTTAAAGTGCCGCTCTCCATCCTCTACCTTAGTCATCTGATTCAACTTTTCTGTCACTTCCCGGTTTTCGAGGTTTCCCAGTGTGTTTGCCACCGGTCCGCCCGTATTGTCTTTCTTAAACAAAAGGGTGGAGGGATCCCCGCCGCGCTCTACGAATTCCTCAAGCTGATGATGATAGGCACGTAAATAAGTGTCAATAAAAGCTTCCTGGTCCTCTTCTCCGTATTCGAGCTGCTCCGCGTACAGCCCGATCGACGTTGTCATACGGTACACATCGTACAGGTAAGAACCTAGATAGCCTTCATCAAAGTCGTTCGAGTCGAACACCATCTCGCCTTGTTCGTTTTGTAAACCTCCGAAATTATCGAAATGCAAGTCCCCCTGAATCCACGTCGGTTTATCTTCAGGTGTATGATAGGAAATCGGCATCCTGGAAACATCGTAATAGAACAGATATGCGCTTCCCCTGAAAAATTGGAATGGGTTCTTCAACATTTTATTGTATTTAATGAAACGTTTGTGATGGTCAAGTCCGAGTATTTCTCCTTCGTAATGGTCGAAGATCTCTTTTATAGTCATTTTCCGTAATCGTTTTTTCAGTTCTTCCATTGTCTCCATGATTGGCCTCCTTGGTCTATAATAACTATAAAAGTTTTCCCTTTTAGCTGCCCAAGTAAACGATTCAACCAAGGTTCAGTCTATGACTGAAAATCTTGGGTAAGGAACGATATATAAATAGTCAAAGCCGATTGAAAGTAACAACCAGTAACCGTTAATGAAGGGCTCATTGCATTTAATATCATTTCCATTGAAGACTTCCAAGACTTGACTCAAAATCGAAATATTTTCAATACCTGTTATCTTAAGAAGTATTTGTTAAGAACTCTTTCAAATCGCACAATGAAAATTCTTTATTCCAATGGACATAATGACCGCCATTTACTTGATGATATGTTATTGGAAGACTATGTCTCTTTAATTTTTGTATGTAGTGCTCAGTATGTCTGTGCTCTTTTTCATTGATATTTTCAAATGTTCCATAGATTAAATAAGTTGGAACCTTTATCGATTTTAATAGTTTAGGAAGATTAAGATTATAGTACCCAAACATTAGATTTAAACCTTCCACAGAGAATTCAGCTGGGTGTTTTATTGCCATCCGGACATATTCATTTTCTTCAATACCCATACGTTCACAAAAGCGCTTCACATCACCTTCAAAGTCTATTTCCTGTTCATTACTCTGAAGAAATAAAGGCGCCAATTTATTCAAACAAGGTTTTCTGAATATCTTTACACATACATTTATTAGCGGAAATATATAAGCGAATGGTCCGAATTCTGACTTCGGGATTCTAGGAAATGGTTTGTGTCCCTGGTCTAGCAAAACCAGTTTATTCACTTTGTCAGGGTAATGAACTGCAAAGGATAATAATATAGCCCCACCTAAGGAATGGCCTATTAAATCAGCCTTTTCTATATGATTTTGTTCCATATACTCTTTTACCCAGTTTGCTAGATGCACTGAAGTGATTTTCCCATCAATACCTTTGCTATTTCCTAAACCAGGCAAATCAATCAGATGGGTTTCAAAATCACCGCTTAAGAATTCCGCTATATTAAGTCCTTCATTTCCAGTGAAACCACCAGCAGGTAGAAATATTGCAGGCACACCTTGACCAATTTTCTCAGCATGATAATCATAAGTAATATGGGTTATTTTTCTTACCTCCTTTATTGAACTCTACCGACCGATTGCACTATAAACGATAGACATTGCGCAGACTTCCACTAACTTACCCTTGTTAGCGGAAGATCAAAAGGCATAATGCTTCAGCCTTTCTTTTGTAAAGTCATTAAATCAGAAAAAGCCAATCCAAGGGATAAACCTAAAGGAATAGCGAAATCCCACAAAACTATCTCCGAGTCACTGAAAAAATATTCAATAAGATAATGGGCAGCACTTAAAGAAATAAACCATGCAATAAACATAAAAAGCCTTCTTCTAAATTGAATCCAATTTAACTTTTTTGTTTTCATCATCACTAGATATATGGAGAACATTACATAGAGAAGAAGATAAATCACATATCCAATAATAAATTTAAAAGAAAGCGAAGTACCTATACCCTTATAGATAATAAATCCCGCAAGTATGGTTCCTGCCCAGAATACTATATGCAATATTAAGGTTACCGAAATAATATTTTTCACTTATTACCCCTTACTTTCAGATTCTTTTGAGCGTAACAACAACAAATCAGCCAATTGTGTTTTGGTTACTCATTACTTCTACAATAAAGCTGACAATTTTTCTTAGCGAGAACTCTACTGATCAGTTGCTGAACTGAATAATTGTTCTATGTAGGGATATTCCGCTTTCCGCAATGCATACTCAAACATATGCGCAAATGGCATCTTTCGATCATAAGCAATGTTAATGGCCTTCTCAACATTGTACTGAACTCTTCTTAGTTGAACAGAACTACCTTTAGTACCAATATCTAAAATCGCGTAGGATGCTCTGTTATCCTTATCAAAAGGTAATCCAATACTCCCCGCATTAACGATCGTCCTATAAGTCGAATTCCTGACAAAAGCATGATGAACATGACCATAAAAACTGAAATCTGATGTAGATTCTAGATATAATTTGTCTACATCTTCAATAGGCGCCCAAGGAAAGATCACTTCATTTAATGATTTTGGTGATGCATGGAAAATATCAATTTTTCTATCCGAAAACGTAAGGGTCTCATTTTCAGGAAGATTAGAGAGCCACTCCTGTTCTTTTATGGACAAATATTGTTGATCGTATTTGATCGATTCAGATGTAAGAATGTCTTTAAATGAATTAGGATTACTTCCTTTCTGGTATCTAGTATACAGATGTTCATGGTTTCCCCTAATCACCGAAATAGGTTTTAATGAATTTAAAAGATTCATACATTCCTTTGGTTGAGGACCTTTCATGACGATATCTCCCAGACACACAACCGCATCAGGGGATTGATCTTCAAGATCCTTTACTACCTCTTCAAAAGCTACAGCATTGCCGTGCATATCTGAAATAAAAGCAATACGCATATGAAAACTCCCTTTTGTTCGTTTATTTTTGCAGTAGTTTATTAATCGACCAGATTTCCGAGGTAAAATAACGGTAAGCTAATTCATATGAATAACCAATCCCATCAAGTTTTTGCGCTGTTTCTGATTGGTGCTGCCCTATCCGTGCTCTTGATTCTTGTTTTCCGCCGCGTTGTTTTTCTTTCTCTTATAGCGCACGTATATCGCATTTCCACACACCACTAATGCAAAAACGACCAGACAACCTATCACATATGTTAGGTTCAGTTCACGCAGGACGACAAAAATCGCAATAAAATTCCCGATAAGTGCCGCTAGAGCCATCACACTTAATCTCCATTCGGAATGGGCAAGATTCTTCATTTTTTCTCCCTTTCATTCTTCGATATTTCATTTACAGGCTACAGCATCTTTAACAGCTTCGTTTGATTTACATTGCTCATTAGGCGAGTCAGCACTTCCCTATTAGAATTTCATACAACTCCTCATTCTCATTACAATACACATACGACATTAATCTAATTTAGTTTCAAACAGTCAGTTTTCTAGACTGGAAATCAATGTAGAATAAGGAAAAAAGCCCGCTTCCCATAAAATAAAAGGAAAACGAGCTTTGATCATCAACGAAAACCGAATTCCCAATCGTCCCGTAATATAAGGTAACTTGCGAAAAGCCGATTCTCCATTTCCAGCGTATTGCCTGTACCATCATCGAGCCCAAGTTTTGGGAAAAGAATACCCGCCACTTCTCTCGCCATCTCTCTTTGCTTTTCATAGTTGAGTGTGGGATGCCGTTCAACGAAGGTCTTAAGCAGGAGCCAGTCATCCTTTGTTATCCGCTGTCGCTCCCATTCACCTATCTGAACATAGTCAGCAGTTAATCCACGCCTTTTCATTTCTTTATCGACAAGGCTTTCTTTTTTCAGGGAACGGCCTTTCTTTCTTTCATGAACAACGATGGTTCCTGCTACGATGTCTCCTAACCGTTTATGATTCGGGTGAAAGAAGATCATCAACATCCCTACCAAATAATAAAAAGGGAGCATATCGATGATTCGCAGTAAACTCCTGATCAATATCGAGAGGGCTGTCGCTTTCCCTCCATCCTCTTTGACTACCCTGAGCCCGAGCAGCATTTTTCCAGGAGTTTTTCCTCCTGTGAACCATTCGAATAAGAAGAAGTATCCCCAGTTGATGACGAAGATGATCACTAGCAAGAGTGCGATCAACATGTTTCTACCTTCAAAAAGTAAGCGATCCAATTGTGTTTCCGAAAAAATGATGGCGGCGATCATTCCTGCATACATGAGGGAGATGATCAACGTATCGGCGATTTGGGCTGCTCCCCGACTACCCAGGCCTGCTAATTTAAAATTCAATGTTACATGTTCAGGTGTTTTCACTTTCAACGTTTCTTGCATAAGCCCCCGCCTTTCATTAAGGGTTCCAATCTTAACGACTGTTTCTTATAATAGGATTAGAATGTAAAAAATTCCCGTATTGTAGGTGAAACGATGAATTATCGATCTTTTGTGCAACGGCACCGAAAGGATTGGAAACGTCTAGAAGAATTGATTCAACTATTACATAAAAACCAAACCCGATTAGCTGCAAAACATGTGGATGAGTTTCAACGAATCTACCAAAAAGTGACCCAGCACCTCTCTTACAGCCAGACGTACTTTCCAGAAGAAGAGACGACGGGTTACTTGAATGATCTTGTAGCAAAAGCCCATAACATTTTTTACCAGGAACGTTCATCGAATTGGAAACAGCTCAAACAGCTCTTTGGCGGTACTTTTATTTTTCTGCTGAGTGAACAATGGAAGTTTGTGCTCATCAGCATGCTGCTCTTTTGCGGCGGTGGGCTTGCCGCCTATTTATCCGTCCTGCAAGACCCGATGAACATTTATGCCATATTGCCTGAAGCGATGGCTCAATCGATTGACCCGGAGCGTATCGGCAGTCAGGATGGTGCCGTCAACTCACCTATCATGTCTGCTGAGATCATGACGAACAACATGCAAGTCGCTTTTCTAGCCTTCGCTGGTGGAATCACATTCGGACTCCTCACTGTTTATCTATTAATTTATAATGGCATCATTGTAGGATCCATTGCTGCTTTGTTCATGCATCATGGCAAGACTTATGATTTCTGGGCCTATATCGTTCCTCATGGCATCATCGAGCTTACCGCGATTTTCATCGCAGGCGGGGCTGGATTATTGATGGGATATAAGCTCTGGGTGCCAGGGGAGCGCACGCGAGCTTACCAGTTGAAAACCTATGCTTACAGATCCGTGCTACTTCTACTCGGAACGCTCCCACTTTTCATTATTGCAGGTATTGTTGAAGGCTTCATCACCCCTGCCGATATTTCTCTGGAAGCAAAATATGGCTTTGCTGTTATTACGGTCATCGGCTTAGCCGCATACATCATCGTTGGTAAAAGATATGCAAATCAACCACCTGCTATAGCAGCCCGCGATTCATGATATGGATATACTGGGAGACAGCGGTGGTAGCGAGATGCTCTTCGGGTGCCTCAATCATCTGCAGACCTTGTCGTTCCCACCTCTTCAACTCTCTCACCTTATCCAGGATGTGTTTTTGTGCCATGCTTTTCACCATTGTCGTCATCAAATCTTCCGGCGTTGATTTCGTCACATCATCAACCACCCGGTCCTCAATTCCAATCATGAGAAACAGGTGTTCTTTCCGTAAACGCTGCAGATAGTGCAAAGCCGCTTCCTCGTATAAAAATGTACTTACATCGCTGAATAAAAGGAGCAGACTCCGACGGCTCTGCACCATTTGGAGGTGTTGAAAAACAGCGGTATAGTTTGATTCATACCCCTCTACTTGAATGTAGTAAATTTCTTTGAGGATTGTTTGTAAATGTGGCATCCCTTTTCCTGGAGGTACATAGACATGCACTTCCTTTGAGAACGCGATCACTGCCACATAATCCCCACGCTTCAAGGCTGCTGTCGCCACTGTAATAGCTGCTTCCAACGCACGTTCCAGTCTGTTATGTTCATCCAATTCCACCCCCATCATACGGCCGCAGTCAATGAGGATGGTCATGAATTTTCCTTGTTCAGGTTCGTATTCATTCGTCATCAGCTCTTGTACCTTCGCCGTTTGACGCCAATTGATCTTTCTTACATCGTCCCCGACGACATAAGGGCGGATTTGAGTGAATTCTCCTGCCCCCGCCCGCCGTTTCTTCAGTCTGGTTCCTTCGTAAAGAAGAAAACGCTGGGCATCTTTTAAAAATTGGCGGCTTTCGGTCAAATCAGGGATCACCCGCACATGTGATTCCACCTTGACCTTCATTTGCTTTTCCCAAATCCCGAGCCACGATTTGTACCTTACATGCAAGGAAGGCAAGGTGTAATCCCCGCGTTGGTGAGCAACAAAGGAATAACCCAGTGAAACCTTTTGCTTTCCTGATACTTTCGATTTCAGAGGAAAAGGTCGATCGAACGTCATCGGAAAGTGATCGATCACCTTGACCGTAATCCTAAATGCGGATTGGTTGTGAATGGTAACCTCTGCTTCATTATGTACTCCTCTTTCCAGTTCTTCATCGATGATCCTTTCAATGGAAAGGTGCTTCCTTTTCGGAGAAAATGATAAGTCGAGCAGGCTCAATAAGAGCACAGAGGTGTTCACCGCCAATATGAAAGCCCATGAAGCCCCAAACCAGGTGAGCACCACGAGTACAAGCGATAAGGCGAGGATAAGAAGCACAAAACGAAAGGTGGGGACAATCCCTTTATCTCGGAACAGGAACTGATCCCACAAGCTCTTGAATGATTTGGTCATGGGTCGCTCCCTCCAGTTCCATATGTGGCGATAATAATATCCGGTGACGAAGAGCTGGCATCGCAACAGCCTTCACATCATCTGGTGTAACATAATTCCTTGAATCCAAATAAGCCCAGGCTTTCGCAGCTTTCGCCATGGCAATCCCGGCTCTAGTGCTGGCTCCATGTTGAACCGCCTCTGTTTCACGTGTTTTTCGGACGATCGTCATGATGTACTCATACACTTCATCTTGAATCGTAGTTTGAGAGATTTCCCGGCTGATTTGCAAAAATGTATCCATATCCAAGGAAGGATTTGAATCCTTTCGTTCTTCCTTTCGTGCTAGCGTTTGTTTCAGAACGTCCACTTCTTCTTCAAATTTCGGAAAATCAATATGAAGCTTGAACAAAAAACGGTCTTGCTGAGCTTCGGGTAAAGGATAGGTACCTTCGAATTCCACCGGGTTTTGAGTAGCAACAACAAAAAAAGGATCAGGCAGAGTATAGGTATCTCCCTGGATGGTCAGTTGCTTTTCTTCCATAGCCTCAAGTAATGCGGCTTGGGTTTTTGCGGGGGTCCGGTTGATTTCATCTGCCAGCAGTACATTTGTAAAAACAGGTCCTTTCAGCGTCTCAAAACTTCCGGATTTCATGTTGTAGATCATACTTCCCGTAATATCACTCGGCAGTAGATCCGGAGTGAACTGGATCCTCTTGAATTCTCCTCCGAGAAGACCTGCCAATGTTCGTACCATTTGTGTTTTACCGGTTCCAGGGACACCTTCTAAAAGCACGTGCCCTCCTACTAAAATAGAAGAAAGCATCAGGCGTACATTCTCTTTTTGTCCTAAGACTTGTTTTTCGTACGCTTTGATCAACTCAGCGATCTTATCATTCATCGATCTTGCACTCCTCTCCTCATCTCATCTAAAGTTTCCGACCATTCCAGGTACGCTTTTTCATCGACTTTAGACAGGTTCTCCAATTGTTCTATTTCCCTTGTCCATCGCTGCCATTCCTGGAAGCGATCCTCGCTCAAACGATAGGAAAGTGTGTGACAGACATCTTCCCAGGAAGTGGTCAACGCGATTCCCCATCGTTCATGTAATAATTGGCGGACATAGGAGACTTGTATATCCAAAGACTCCCGGTAAAACTTCCTTTTTCTATACCAAGATGCAAGTGCCTGGAGACGCTCAATACCAAAGCGTACTTCCGCTTCCCTTGGCATGAAAACAGGTCCGAACCGTTTTCCCTTCAACCACAGCCACATCAAAGCAAGCAAACCGATTTGTAAAGCCAGCACCAACAACCACTGCGGATAAATAGTAAAGTTGGCAGCAAGGGTTTCCTTTCCATGTATGTATTCATCGACCCACAAGCGTTCTCGTTCATTCTGGCCCAGTAAATATGCAGCCAATTCATAGTGGTTGTTTTCCAACACCTGTCCATTCGTAAACCAATCAGGATTCATGCCTACTATAAGACTCCCATCCCCATAAGCCCTCTCATAAGCCAGCACCCCTTCAGAGTCTTCCAAAATGACATCATCTGAATCGCGCGGCATTAACCGGTGCTGTTGTCCAACAACCGCCTTGTACTCTCCCCCGTTCTGGGATTTTACGAGCGTTTCTCCCGATGGGTCGATCCCATATTCAACATCACTCTCGAAATAACCGACGGGGTTGTTTTTCATTAGCAGGAGGGTATGCCCTTCTCTCATCCAACTTTCATAATGCTGCATTTCTGATTGACTGATCGTCGAGTATGGTTCTATCATCAGCAGCAATTGCGGGGATTCCGATTCCGGCAGAATCTCCGGGGGTTGGTTCCAACGTGAAATAACATCCTCCTGATCGATATTAGTGTACAAAGCCTTCACTCCCGAAGGGGAGGGAGAATTGGAAAGATACGGCGGATAGGCTTCCGGGCGGCCGCTCGACAGCCAATACAGGAGAGCGATAAGGAAAGTCAGACACAAACCGACCCACATCCATGTCCTTTTTGAATGATCCATCAGTCATAGCCCCCTTCCTCATCAAGCCATGTGAATGCTTTCTGTCTAAACTGTTCATACTCGCTTTCATCCATCGTCCGATTTCCATAGGTGATCTGATCGAACGTCAGCGCGAGCTTTCCAAACGCGTCCCCCATCTCTTGTTGGACGCCTGCTAATTCCCGGTGGTAATCCCCGTTTGTCTTCCAAGCTTTTGTGTCTACCCAGCCTTTTTCATCAAATGCCAGCAGCATGCCCAAGAAAACATGACGCGCCGCTTCGGTCAGGTTTCCATGTGCGGCTAACTCATCCGCTTCCCGCCAATGTTTGTCAGTAGACCACTCTAAGCTGACGGAAGATGCAAATGTACCTTGCCCTCTCCGCTCCTTTTCACCAGAGAGATTTCCGCTTAATTTCACTAGAAAGAAAATAAGCAGCCCGAGACCGAAGAATCCAATAAAGTAAATCAATCCATGGACATTGGACTCCGTTACTTCCCAATTCGGAAAAAAGGTATTGAATGCTTCCATCAGCCAGTCAGCGATGACATCAAGCAAACGATCAGTGAAACGGGATGAGTCTTGTTCATAAGCCTGGTATTCTTGTTGTTCAAGAATTTCTCTCAACTGTTCTTTATCCTCATTGGAAGAATACACTGAATTCACCTACCATCTGGACTAAGTCTTCGGTCGATTACGACTCTTTATAAGAAGCAATCATCTCTTCCAAGTCATCCGCTTCATTTCTTGTTTTCAAGTCAAAGTACATGACCGTATATCCTACCATGAGGAACAGTGTCGTAATTACTGTAGACACATCGGTCACAATTCTTCCAAGAATGCTTCCGCCGAGTAAAAACACGGATAGACCTTCAATAATCGATGTAAGCAGCATGATGATGATAAAGAACACGACGAACAGACCAAGTGTCGACCAAAAACGCCTTTTTGTCAGCTGCCAGCTTTTTGAGAGCCCTGGGGCTACTTTTTGAAAGACGACAGATGCGAAGAACATACTCCATTTTGTCGCCAGGAAAGCCAGAGCAGCTAAAAGCAGGACCGCAAGAATGATGGACATAAAGAGTCCAGGACCTGCCCCTGCAGTAGCGAAACTCATGCCGCCACTAATGCCGAGAATCAAAAAACCAATGAAGAAGCCGCCGCCCAGAATAAGCCCAAGGAGAGCAGAGCTGCCGACAAGCGGCCAGAACCTTGAGAAGGCCCCTTTTACAGCTTGTTTTTTTCCCCACTCCTCGCCTTTCAGCACCTTACTTGTCGCAACAATGATTGAAGCCTGAGCCATCGGGTAGACAACGAGAGCAAGGACCGAAGATAGCAACATATAAAGGATTTCTCCGCCCGGACCCATGTTTGAACCGACAATCTCCTGTGTCGCTGCTGCTGTATCCAAATTGTCCATGATCCCTTCAGTGAAACCGCCATCTGTCTGCCTTCCGAAAATACTTACGCCACTTAATGCCATAAATAAATAATTCAAGATGTAGAGCGGTCCCAGAAGTATTAATAAAATGAGAAATAATGGTGCAAAGTGTTTTTTTGATATACTGAACGTAGTATCCAATACTTCTCCGAATGATTTTGGTCTTGATTGTAATCGTTCCATTTATTGACCTCCTAGAAAATTGTTCCACTTCCTAATATTCTAACACTTCCTTCTCAATTTTTGACAAAAAAAGACAAAATCAAAGACACTCTTTTCAGTGAAAGGAAGATGCGTATATGAAAGAATGGGTAGGTGTATGTGCGAATTGCGCAGATGATATTTATTGCAAGAACGGTTTTTTGGAAGGTGTCATAAATGAGGACCGCACGCTGATCTGCTTCTCTTGTGACGAGCACCTAAAGAATTGGAAGGAGGAGATTGATGATGAGTAAATCCCGTGTCCAATTACATCATTACGACCCCGCATGGCCGTTGGTTTATAAAGAAGAGTATAAAAGAATCCGGCAGGTTTTGATGGATGATAAGAAAAGGATTGAACATATCGGGAGCACTTCCATTCCGAACCTTGCAGCTAAACCAATCATAGATATACTTGTAGGGATTCCGCAGCTAGGGAAATTCACTGAATGCGTGGAGCCTTTATCCAGCATCGGTTATGAATATGTCCCCAAGCCAGAATGGAAAGAGCGTAAATTTTTTCGTAAAGGCCCTAAAGGAAACGGCACTTTTCACCTCCATATTTGTGAAATCCATGGAACAGAATGGACAGAGAAACTGGCTTTTCGTGATTATTTACGCACACAACCAGAGAAAGCAAAAGAGTATGAAGCCCTTAAACGTCAGCTGGCCCATTCCCATCAAGAAGACCGCTCTCTGTACACAGAAAAGAAAACTCCATTCATAAGGTCTGTGATTGAAGATATGTATTCACAAAAAAGCTGAGACCCACTTTAAGAAGATCTCAGCTTTTTCTTATATTTTCTTGAAATACTGACACACCGTTTCAATGCCTTGCGTGAAGTTTTCAATGTGGAAATGTTCATTTGGTGCATGTAAGTTCTCTGTAGGTAATCCAAAACCCATCAGAACGACAGGGGCTTTCAGCACACGCCCGAACACTTCAACGATTGGAATCGAGCCGCCTTCTTTCGGGAATAATGGCCGCACATCATACACTTCTTCATAAGCGGATGCAGCAGCTTGAATGAGTGGGTGCTTAGAGTCGATCGCTACCGGATCTGCTTTGATAAACTGATGCAGGCTGACCCTGCACCCGACAGGTTTGTATGCCTCGATATGACGTTCGATTGCTTCATAAACCGCTTCTGGTTTCTGGCTGCCGACTAAACGGCAGCTGATTTTCGCACTCGCTTCTTTCGGAACAATGGTTTTCAATCCTTCCCCTTGAAAACCGCCTGTGATGCCATTGATTTCAAGAGTTGGCCGGATGCCGACACGTTCCTGGAAAGAAAAACCTTCCTCACCGAATAAATCTTCCAATTCCAAATCTTTTTTTGTTCTCGTTTGATTGAAAGGGATTTCTGCCATTTCTGACCTCAATTCTTCAGTCGGCTCCGGCACGCCCTCGTAAAATCCTTCTACTGCAATACGCCCATTTTCCATGTGCAGCGAATCAAGCAGTTGGACAAGTCCGTGGATCGAGTTCGGTACGCCTCCCCCATATGTTCCTGAGTGTAAATCTGAATTCGCTGTTTTCACCGTAAGTTCCATAGCAAGTGCACCACGCAGCGACGTGCAAATAGCAGGTTGTCCTTTTTCAATGAAAGAGGTATCACTGATAACGACAGCGTCACAAGCAAGCTTCTCTTCATTCTCTTTAATAAAAGGGCCGAGGTTAGGGCTGGCAATTTCCTCTTCCCCTTCAATGACAAACTTCACGTTGACAGGTAATTCTCCCTCTTGCTTCATTAATAAATCGACAGCCTTGATGTGGATATATAATTGCCCTTTATCATCTGTCGCCCCTCTGGCGAAAATTTTCCCATCACGAATTACAGGTTCAAACGGTGGTGTTTCCCATAAATCCAGGGGATCTTCAGGCTGGACGTCATAATGACCATAAATAAGGACGGTAGGCTTGCCTTCAGCGTGCAGCCAGTCACCGTAAACGATTGGATGTCCTTCTGTTGGGATAACATCCACATTCTCCATCCCGGCGCCTGTTAATGCCTTTGCCGTCCACTCAGCGGCATGCTGTACATCCTCTTTATGCTTGGATAGTGAGGAGATACTGGGGATGCTTAAATATTGTTTCAGCTCTTCAAGGAATTCATCTTTATGTAATGCAATCGCATCTTTCATGTTATGCCTCCTCGACTTGATTTACATTCATTATACAAAATAAAAGCAGAACCGTCTTGAAAGACGAGGTTTAAAATAGTGCAACAATAAAAAACTCACCCTTGGACGAGGTGAGCTGTTTAAATCGCTTTAAGTTATAGTAATGAAATAATGAATCCGATCACGACGATTAAACCAATGATCATTAAGATTGTACGTATCATGGGATCACCTCTCTGTTTAGTTGATTTATTCTTCCTTTCCCTTATGTTTCGTGTATTTAAACAATCTATTCGATAAATCGTTCTTATTCCTTATACTTTGTTCCATTTTTGAGGTAGGTTTCGTTGCTATTGCTTAGAGAAATAGGGTCTTGGAAATAGCTCGCTTTCCGCGGGGAAGACGGCAAGCCTCCTAGAGCTGAATTAGAAAACAAAATGGGAGAGTTCCAGCGTCTAGCGGCTAATGAGACTTCCCTCGCTTCTGTACGATAAGTAAACATCGAATCATTTTGTTCTTCGTGTTTCCTTTATCTCCTCCAGCTCTGTCCAGTCCATACGCCGCAACCAAGACGTCTCCACTTTCAAGTTAGGAGTCTCAATGGGGCATGGGGCTTCGCGCGTTATTTCCAACTTCTCGGAGAGGATTTATTTTAACGGATTCCAAAGAAACTAATATGGCAATGAGCGGAGGGAAACGGTGAGACTCCTGTGGAACACGCTGGTTAGTGACACCCCGGAAGACGCCAGCCTGAGGACGCCCAGCGCACGCCCACGGAAAACAAATCGTTCCCCGGAGCCCCTTCCCCAACACTTCAGATTGGAATTAAGTCTTCAAAAAAACCGGTCTTGCAAGAGCTAGGTCACTGAAGAACTGGCACTTTTTGAAAGATGCATCTAATAAAGAAGCCGAGTTGGACGATTTTATCGTTCAACTCGGCTTCTTTTATAATTTCGATAAGACATTTGGGCTTTTACACGCAGAGTGATATTCTCTTATAAATCAAAGAAATCACTCTTTTTAGAAGGGCCCCTGTTGATTCCACGATGAGCGTTCGGTGGTGACGCCTGCGGGAACAGCGCGAGCCGAAGATCCACTTGGTCAAGTGATCTTCTTGACCAAGTTAGCTGAGGCCGTGCCCGCGGCAAGCATCCACCGAGAAGCGATTCGTGAGAAGCAACAACAAACTTGAACAGCTCCTCTAGATTAAAAAGGTTTTTCAATGGCCTTGCAAGAGCAAGGCCGGTTTTTATTGAAGTTATTTACATGATTTTACGATCCCAGTGGCGGTGTGCAGCAACTGCTTCCACAAACTCTCCAGCAAAGTCATCTGCATTTTCACCAGAAACGACACCACTATTGCCACTCAATTCATTTTCCTTAAGCCAATGTACACCTTCGTGCGTAGCACCAACCGGCTTAAAGTGGGTGAATGCTTCATTAAGGAAGTAAGAAGCCTTCTTCTTGAAAGCTTTGTCCTGTTCTTTTCCTCCGACAGCATATAGAGCATCATACAATACAGAGTCTGTCGTCAAGAATGTATGATCAACGGGCATTTCGGAGTTGTCATCCCCTTGCACTGTGCCTTGTTTATCACTGATTACTTCTACCGCGATTCCTTGAGAAGCGAAGTGATCAAGGTTTTCCTGGACATCTTTTCCATTGTAACCATCAGCCAGAATCAGACCGACTTTCCTTGTATTCGGTGAATGTTTGGTATTCGCCTGACTTAGAGCAGGAGAAGACTTCGTTACATCTGAACCACCATTTTGAGGCGGTGTCACACCGATGTTTTCGGCAAAGGCTTGAGTGAGCTCCAAACTTACATTAGAGAACATCTCGACGATTTGCTCACGAACGGCTACACTTTCAACTTTACCTAATTCAAAACTGAACGCTTGAATCAAGTGATCCTTCTCGTGATCACTCATACTATTCCAGAACAATGCCGCCTGAGAAAAGTGATCTTTGAAGCTTTCACTGCGGGCACGGACTTTGTGCCCTTCTACTTTCTCTTGATAGTGTTTATATCCGCCTTCTTCTTCACTGGCAGGTTGTGGTGTGTTGCCTGCCAGTGAGTTTTTATGATAACTCACTTGACTAGGGTTGATGGTCTGACGGCCATAACCGTCTCGCTGGTTATTGAAAAATGGGCAGACAGGGCGGTTAATAGGAAGCTCATGGAAGTTCGGTCCACCAAGACGAATCAGCTGTGTATCGGTATAAGAGAATAAACGCCCCTGCAATAATGGATCATTTGTAAAGTCGATACCTGGAACTACATGACCAGGATGGAAGGCCACTTGTTCCGTTTCGGCAAATACATTATCAACATTTCTATTCAGGGTCATTTTACCGACGATTTCTACTGGGACGTCCTCTTCCGGCCACACTTTAGTTGGATCGAGCACGTCAAAATCAAATTTGAACTCTTCTTCTTCCGGAATGACTTGGATTCCCAGTTCATATTCTGGATAGTCGCCATCTTCTATCGAATTATACAAATCTCCGCGGTGGAAATCCGCATCCTTACCAGAGACCTTCTGAGCTTCATCCCAAACAAGGGAATGGGTGCCAAGCACAGGTTTCCAATGGAATTTTACGAAATGGGACTTGCCTTCTGCATTAACGAGACGGAACGTATGCACACCGAACCCTTCCATCATACGGAAGCTTCTAGGTATCGCACGATCGGACATCGCCCACATCACCATATGAGCAGATTCCTGGTTATTAGCGATGAAATCCCAGAAAGTATCATGGGCAGAAGCTGCTTGCGGCATGCCGTTATGTGGCTCAGGTTTCAGCGCATGCACTAAATCAGGGAATTTGATGGCATCCTGGATGAAAAAGACCGGGATGTTGTTTCCAACAAGATCATAATTCCCTTCTTCTGTATAAAACTTCGTAGAGAAACCGCGGACATCACGCACCGTTTCTGATGAACCTTTGGAACCCGCCACTGTCGAAAACCTTACAAAAGTAGAAGTCTTTTTTGATGTATCTGTTAAAAAGTCAGCTTTCGTATATTTCTCTAAGGATTTGTACAATTCAAATTCACCGTGGGCTGCAAATCCTCGCGCATGGACGATTCGTTCAGGAATACGTTCATGGTCAAAGTGGGTCATTTTTTCACGAAAATGAAAGTCCTCCATCAACGTCGGACCTCTTTCCCCTGCTTTCAGGGAAAATTCATCTTCGGACACTTTCAACCCCTGGTTCGTTGTCGTATGTTTGCCAGTATCATCCACTCGGTACTGCTCCAGTTGCTCATCTTTCTTTGACTTGTCATTACTCATTGAGCTCCTCCTCTGAATCTGAACTTTAGAATATTAAGTAAAAAATAAACATTACAATTTATGTACCCAGGCATTCGACAAAATAAACTCTTCAGAGGATGGATTCGGAAGAAAATTTAAGGACAAAAGGGGAAGTGCCATGTCCCCCGATATTTAGTGAAAAATGGCAGAACATTTCTTTCCACAAGAGACGCAGAGGAACTTCAGAAGCAAAATTATAAATTCTTTTATTCCAAACAAAAAACCGAGTGGAAAATCGCGAAGATTTTTCCACTCGATTAATCAGGCAGGCGCTGAAACTCCACCCTATTTTAGCAATTTGAGTTTACGGGAGCTGAGTACTGCCCATCATATAACGATCACATTCTCGTGCAACTTCACGGCCTTCGTTGATCGCCCACACGATCAAGCTTTGGCCGCGGCGCATATCTCCTGCTGCAAATACGCCCTCGACATTAGTCGTGTACTTTCCATACTGTGCAGCTATATTCGAACGGACAGTCGTTTCAACACCCAATTTTTCAATTAAGTCTTGCTCAGGTCCACTGAAACCAATTGCAAGTAGAACAAGATCTGCTTCCCAGACCTTTTCCGTACCCGGGATTTCTGTACGGACTTTGTTGCCTTTTTCATCATAAGAAAGTGCGACATCAATCGTGTGTACTTCTTTGATACGGTTGTTTTCGTCACCGACGAACTTTTTCGTCATGACTGCGTAGGCACGAGGGTCTTTACCGAACCTTGCTTCCGCTTCTTTCTGGCCGTACTCCATCCGATGGATAATCGGGTATTGCGGCCATGGGTTTGTTTCATTGTCGCGTGTCGACCCTTTTTTATCGTAAATATCAAATTGAACAAGGCTTTTACATTCGTGACGCATGGATGTGGACATACAGTCTGTACCTGTGTCTCCACCACCGATAACGATTACGTTCTTATCTTTAGCACTGATATAGTTGTCATCTTCATGACCTGAATCAAGAAGACTCTTTGTATTCGCATGGAGGAAATCCATCGCATAGTGGATGCCCTTCAAATTGCGGCCCTGGACTTCCAGATTACGAGGCGTGGTTGCTCCGCCACAAAGGATTACCGTATCATATTCTTCATTCAATCGAGAAACAGGGTAGTCTCTCCCCACTTCTGTATTTGTAAGGAAACGGATGCCTTCTTCTTTCAAAATGTTCACCCGTCGCTCCACGATATTGTAAGGAAGTTTCATTTCAGGTATGCCGTAAGTCAACAGACCCCCAACACGGTCGTTGCGCTCATATACGGTAACCCAGTGACCGGCTTTGTTCAATTGGGCGGCTGCAGCCAGACCAGCTGGTCCAGACCCTACGACAGCCACGCTTCTTCCTGTGCGGTAGGCAGGGGGTTCCGGTTTGACCCAGCCTTCGTCGAACCCTTTCTCAATAATCGAACGCTCCACGCTTCGGATCGCTACAGGAGGTTCATTGATGCCTAATACACATGCACCTTCACATGGTGCAGGGCAGGCGAAACCTGTGAATTCCGGGAAGTTATTCATCTCATGTTCTTTTTCTAAAGCTTCCTTCCATTGACCTCTGTAAACGAGATCGTTCCATTCAGGAATAAGGTGATATACGGGGCACCCCGTTGTCATCCCATTGACCTCCATTCCTGAATGGCAAGTAGGAACGCCGCAGTCCATGCAGCGGGCTCCTTGCTTTTGGACCTCTTCTTCTGAGAGGGGAAGCGTGTAATCTTCCCAATCTTTTGTTCGTGTTGCAGGATCGCGTTCAGGTATAGATTGACGCTCATACTCCATGAATCCAGTAGACTTTCCCATCAGATCTCCCCCTTCTTCATTATTTAACTGTTGCTACCGGTTTGTTACGTTCATCAAATGCGGTCATTTCCGCATCGAACTTCTCTAAACCATCATCTTTCAACCTTTGGATGCGTTCCTCCATCGCCAAGTAATCTCTAGGGATCACTTTGACAAACTTAGAAACATAAGTCTCCCAGTCCGCTAAAATCCGCTCGCCCAGCACGCTTTTCGTATAAGCGACATGCTTTTTGATCATGTTATATAGCTTTTCGATTTCCTGATCATCTTCTAATTGATGAAGATGAACAAGCTCTTTGTTACATTTCGTTTCAAATGGCCTTTCCGTCTCGTCAAGGACATAAGCGATGCCTCCGGACATACCCGCTGCGAAGTTACGACCAGTTCCACCAAGAACGACTACTCTACCACCTGTCATATATTCACATCCATGATCACCGACACCTTCGACGACCACTTCTGCTCCACTATTCCTTACACAGAAACGTTCACCAGCCAGGCCATTGATATAAGCTTCTCCGTCAGATGCTCCGTAGAAAGCAACGTTACCGATAATGGTATTCTCTTCGGGCGCAAAGGTTGACTTAGGTGAAGGATGGACGATGACTTTACCACCTGATAATCCTTTACCGACATAATCATTCGCATCTCCCACAAGTCTCAAGGACACCCCTTTGGGTATGAAAGCACCGAAACTTTGACCAGCTGAACCTTTAAATGTCAGTTTCACTGTATCTTCTGGAAGCCCTTCAGCTCCGTATCGGCGGGTGATTTCACTGCCGAGAATCGTTCCGGTCACCCGGTGGATGTTACGGATTGAACCTGTGCTTTCAATCGGTTCCCCATTTTCAATAGCTTTCTTGCACAATGGGATCAATTCTTCTACATCCAACGTCTTATCCAGACCATGGTCCTGCTTAATTGTGGCAAAACGCCCGTAGTTATCAGGTACATCCGGCTGGTAAAGAAGTGCGGATAGGTCGACGCCTTTGGCTTTCCAGTGATCGACGGCTTGGTTTGTTTCTAATACATCCGTCCGTCCAATCATTTCATTGATAGAGCGGAAGCCAAGCTCTGCCATCAATTCACGTGCTTCTTGAGCGATAAAACGCATGAAATTTTCCAGGTGATCGGCTTCCCCAGTGAACTTCTTACGCAATTCGGGATCCTGAGTCGCAACACCGACCGGGCATGTGTTCAAGTGACAGACACGCATCATGACACACCCAAGGACGACAAGCGGTGCCGTGGAAAAGCCATACTCTTCGGCTCCCAGCAATGATGCAACCACGACGTCACGCCCTGTCATCATTTTTCCGTCTGTTTCTACAACGATACGGTCACGCAAACGGTCGAGGACGAGCGTCTGGTGGGTTTCTGCCAATCCGATTTCCCATGGCAGACCGGTATGTTTGATACTCGTTCTTGGTGCAGCTCCAGTTCCTCCATCATATCCACTGATAAGGACGAGATCTGCACGTCCTTTCGCAACACCGGCTGCAATTGTTCCAACACCGACAGCTGAAACGAGTTTCACACTGACCCGGGCTTTTGGATTAGCATTTTTCAAGTTATAAATAAGTTCTGCCAAGTCTTCGATTGAATAAATATCGTGGTGTGGTGGCGGCGAAATCAATTCAACACCAGGAGTAGAACCACGCACTTCAGCAATCCATGGATATACTTTCTTGCCGGGCAAGTGTCCGCCTTCTCCAGGCTTCGCACCTTGAGCGACTTTAATTTGAATTTCGTCTGCATTCACTAAATAATGACTATTTACGCCGAAACGCCCTGACGCAACCTGTTTAATTGCACTGCGCTTCATATCACCGTTTTCCTCAGGAGTGAAGCGGCTCGGGTTCTCCCCGCCTTCCCCGGAGTTGCTTCGACCGCCAAGTCTGTTCATGGCGACGGCCAGGGCCTCATGGGCTTCTTCACTGATAGATCCATAAGACATGGCTCCTGTTTTGAACCTCTTACAAATATCTTCCACCGATTCCACTTCTTCCACTGGAATCGAAGGCCGCTTCTTGAATGATAAAAGCCCTCGAAGGGATTGCAGGTTATTCTTTTCATCTGTCAGCATCTGTGAATACTGCTTGAATAAATCATAGTCATTCGCACGGCAGGCGTGTTGTAATGTTGCAATCGTCTGCGGGTTGTATTGGTGATCCTCCCCGTTTTCACGATATTGGAAATCGTCCCCTGCTTCGAGTGTATTTTGTGAACCGCGCTGCTCATCGAACGCAGTTTCATGACGCATCAATGCCTCTTTTTCTATAATATCTAATCCGATACCACCGAGACGTGAAGCCGTTCGAGTGAAATAAAGGTCGATGACATCTTTATGGATACCGACGGCTTCGAAAATCTGAGCTCCCCGGTAACTCTGAATCGTCGAGATTCCCATTTTTGACAGCACTTTGATGATTCCATCTGTAGCAGATTTCACATAGGTCTCTACGGCTTGTTCATGAGAATCGACTTCTATCAGTCCACGCTCATCCAAGTCTTTTAACGACTCATAAGCGAGATAAGGATTGATTCCCTCTGCTCCATAGCCCAGAAGGGTTGCAAAATGATGAACTTCACGCGCCTCTCCTGATTCAATAAGAATACTGACTTTCGTCCGTGTTCCTTTTCGAATCAAATGATGGTGGAGCCCTGATACGGCAAGTAATGAAGGGATAGCCGTATAATCTCTACCGACTCCACGGTCAGAAAGCACGAGCAAGGTCGTCCCATCCTCAATCGCTTGATCGGCTTGTTCGAACACACGATCGATAGCAGGTTTCAGCTTGTTTGCTTTCGCTTCAAACAATATGGACAATGTCTGCGCTTTGAAACCTTCCACATTCTGCTGGCGCAATTGTTCAAGCTGACGATTCGTCAGTACAGGAGACTTGATACGGATTTGACGACAGCTCTCCGGCTGAGGATCGACAAGATTGCCTTCTGCACCGATCGTCGTTTCCACCATTGTAATCAACTTCTCCCGAATGGCGTCGATCGGCGGATTGGTCACTTGGGCGAACAATTGCTTGAAGTAGCTGTAAAGCAATTGTGGCTTCTTCGACAAGACCGCTAACGGGGAGTCGTAACCCATGGAACCTACAGGGTCCTTTTTATCAGTCACCATAGGCATAAGAATTTTGTTCAATTCTTCTGTGGTGTAGCCGAAAGCCAATTGCTGCTGGATGAGTCCTTCTACCGGAGGATGCTCAGAAATCGGCTCCGGAAGGTCTTCCAAGTCGAATTTATTCTTTTCAATCCATTCCTTATATGGATGTTCACGAGCTGTCTGCAGTTTGATCTCTTCATCAGGAATGATTTTTCCTTCTTCAAGATCCACCAGCAGCATTTTGCCCGGATGCAAACGATCCTTGTACAAAATATCATCAGCGAATATATCCAGGGCTCCCACTTCTGAACCGAGGACAATCATCCCGCCTTTTGTCACATAATAGCGAGCTGGACGCAGACCATTACGGTCAAGGCAGGCACCAATCTGTTTTCCATTTGTATAAGCAAGCGCAGCCGGACCATCCCAAGGTTCCATTAAGCAGCTGTGATATTCGTAAAAACTCTTCTTGTCTTCCTGAATCGTATCATCGTTCGACCATGGTTCAGGGACCATCATCATCGCTGTATGTGCTAATGAACGCCCTGACAAATATAAGAACTCAAACGCGTTGTCAAACATGGAGGAGTCACTGCCTTGAGAATCAATGACCGGCAAAATCTTCTCCAAATCTTCTTCACTGAAGTACTCGGAGTTACAGAGCTGTTGTCTGGCTCTCATCCAGTTGACATTACCTCTCAACGTATTGAATTCCCCATTATGGATTGTCATTCGATTCGGGTGTGAACGTTTCCAACTCGGGAAGGTGTTTGTACTAAAACGGGAATGCACTAAAGCGAGGGCCGTTTTGAAATCCGGATGGTTCAGGTCAATGTAAAACGAATCCAATTGTTCCGGAATCAACATTCCTTTGTAAACAATCGTGTTCGTTGAAAGACTACTGATATAAAAGTCATCATATCCATCCATTGCGGCAATCTCGATTTCTGCACGTTTACGTATGATATATAAACGACGTTCCAAATCCATTTGGTTCTTTATATTTTCAGAAGGTGCTACGAACGCCTGGCGGATAAATGGTTTCGTCTTTTTCGCATCTTTACCGACGAACGAATCATTGACAGGTACCGTCCGCCACCCAAGGAATTTCTGCCCTTCCTCTTCAACAAGACGTTCGAAGATTCTCTTACATTCCATTCTGGTGTCATGATCTTCCGGTAAGAAAATCATCCCGATGCCATAACCACCAGCCTCAGGAAGGTATATATCTTCTTTTTCACATTGGTTTTCAAAAAAGTTATGAGGGATCTGAGTTAATATTCCAGCCCCATCCCCTGTATTTACGTCAGCAGATTGTCCACCCCGGTGCTCTAAATTACAGAGTATGGTGATGGCATTTTCAACAATACTATGGCTCTTTGTTCCATCAATATTGGCAATCACTCCGATTCCACAAGCCTCATGCTCATTCTCCGGATGATATAAACCTTGCGGAACAGGATATCCGTGTTTTTGCATATTCATTCCCCCTAGCGGACTTATTCTTGTAGGTTACAGGCAAAAATTAAAAAATTCTGTCTTTTTATTTTCTTACTAGTATAGCATGAAAAATGGCAGGATTCACGCCTTCATACCAGCTGACAATTGAATTTTCACAGAAATGAAACAATTATCAGAACTCACAAATCCATTCATTCAAACGATGTAAGCGCAACCATGAAAATTCTGAAATTCAGCAAATTTTTTTCAATTCTTTCATTATCCCCCACATTTGTTCCATTAATTTGAAATTTCTGCATATAAAATGATCGGGTTGTATGAACATGCATTTCTTAATGGAAGGAGGAGTTTGACAATCAAGTTGAGAATACATCCACCAGGAGGAGGAAAAACATATGATGAACAAATCGATCAGAGACCATGGTGTGACTATCGGATTCATGCCCCCAGGAAAAAACAATACCCTAACAGACGTACAAGGAGTGAAAGTCGGACATCACACATTAAGTGAAGGAAGCCAACAAACAGGTGTGACCGCCATCCTTCCTCATGGGAGGAATCTTTTCAGAGAAAAATTAATCGCCTCCTCCCATATCATCAATGGGTTCGGAAAAACGACAGGAACCATTCAACTGAATGAGCTTGGCACATTAGAAACGCCGATTGTTTTGACAAATACTTTCGGAGTAGGAGCAGCCTTTGATGCCGTTGTTGATTATACTTTGAAAAATAACCCTGAAATTGGCAGGGAAACAGGAACAGTCAATCCTGTCATCGGTGAATGCAATGATATGTGGCTCAATGATATTAGGGAACGCTCCGTACAAAAAGAGCATATTACCGAAGCTCTGGACAATGCTGATGTAGATTTTGAGGAGGGCTGTGTAGGAGCGGGGACAGGTATGCTCTGCTATTCTATGAAAGGCGGAATTGGATCTGCTTCACGTATCGTCGAATTAGCTGCCGGAGAATTTACGGTCGGGGTCCTTACCCTTACGAACTTCGGGAAGTTAAGTGACTTGTTGATTGATGGCAATCCGTTTGGTCAACAACTGAAAGAAAAGATCCTATCAAAAGAAGATGAAAAGGACCGTGGGTCTGTAATGGTGATCATAGCCACTGACCTCCCCGTTTCAGAACGTCAGCTGAACCGTATCCTCAAGCGCTCGGTCACTGGACTTTCCCGAACCGGGTCCATCATAGGAAACGGAAGTGGGGAAGTTGTCATCGGCTTTTCGACCGCCAATGAAATTCCTCATGAAAAGTCTGATACACCATTAACACTAAGAATGATCCACGAAGAAGACATGGATCAAGCGTTTCGAGCTGTCGGAGAAGCTGCTGAAGAGGCCGTTCTGGAGTCCCTGGTCAAAGCCACGCCTATTATAGGAAGAGATGGTCATGAACGTCCGACACTGACAGATTTATTGGAAACTCATAATCTTTCCTTATAAGCCTGATCGGATTCTCGAAGTATTAATAAACCTTACTTTACTATTAGAATTTAAAAGAGGGTGGGACAAATAGAATTTTTTCGCTAGAAAACCCGAACGAAATTCGTTCGGGTTTTCCTTATGAATCCATTCATGCATTTGCCGCTCCGGCAACATACTTCGCTTTCCGCGGGGACGGCCTCAGCCTCCTCAGAAAGCAAAGACCGCTTTCCTCCGGGGTCTTCGCCTCGTGCTGTTCCCGCAGGAGTCTTCGTATGTTGCCTACGCTCCATTTGATCCATCTATCCTAATGTTCGTCTTTTCCAGTGGCAGTTAGTGTTTTGTCCCAGCCTCTTCTTATCCCATAACCGCTCCCTTTTCCATAACACTCAGTTTCGAGGCTTTGGTAAGCGGTGATGCTCAAAACCATCATATGGGTTTTATGCGGAAAATGCTATTACCCGAGCGCTAGAGTATGGTTTATCCACCTCATAAAGGGCAGGTTCTCCCTCAAGTGATTACAAGAGAATCACATATCACAAAGGTCGTCAGGATAGAGCGAGCCCGCGAGAGAAGGGGTTAGGCTGCCTTTGTTTTTTCGTTGGCGTGACGGCGGTGATAGATGACATTGATTTCGGCACCTACCATAAGAATAATGCCAGTTAAAAAGAACCATAGCATCAGGATAATGACACCACCAAGACTTCCGTAAGTAGCGGAGTAACTACCGAAGTTACTTACATAGAAAGAAAAGGCTAAAGAAATCAGCTGCCAAAGCACGGCTGTAATGATTGCTCCGGGCAGGATGTGCTTGAAGGGTATATTTTTATTAGGGGCAAAGTGATACAGAGCCATTAAGACGAGACCGATCACTGCCACACTGATAGCCCACCGCAGGATTTGAAATAAAATCGCTGTCTGTTCTGGTAAATTGATCATATCGATCAGCACTTGACCAAACACTGGCAAGACGAGGGATACAACGATGGCGATGATCATCCCAAGGGTTAATACGATGGAAAGCAGACGCACTTTGATGAATGAGCGTGTTTCTTCCACATTGTAAGCTTCATTAGCTGACTGAATGAAGGCGTTGATTCCATTGGAAGCAGACCATAATGTCCCCAAAATACCCAGGGTCAATAATCCGCCATTCGGTTGTTCAACTACTCCGACGATATTCTCCCGGAAAACTTCTGCGGTATCACTAGGGATCACATTGCCCATCGCTTGAATAGCTGTCTCAGCATCAATGTTCAAATATGGGAGAATGGATAATAGCAAAATCAACATCGGCACGATTGATAGCAAATAATAATAAGCCTGCGCAGCGCCAAGTAATGGTACATTGTCTTTTTGGAATTCTGCGACCAGCTCTTTGATACTGCTCACAATTTTCTTCATCGCTGGATTACCTCCTCAACCTTCGTCTACATGTCTATCCCCTTTTTTTATGAGGTTTAATCTATCGATATAAGGAATCAGCACATAGACACTAGGAAGGAAGAGGTGCACCGACGCTCACTTTTCTCTTTGAGGAAGAAGGTATCTGCAATGCTTCTCTGTATTTGGCCACAGTTCTTCTCGAGACTCTGAGATCATGCTGGAGGCTTAATTCATTTGCAAGCTTTTGATCAGAGAGGGGGCGGGTTGGTTCTTCCCCGTTGATCAGTTGTTGAAGGAGTTGTTTTACTTGCTGCGAAGAAACTTCTTCTCCATGCTTTGATTGGTAGCCTGTAAGAAAGAAGCTTTTCAGTTCGTGGTTTCCATCCGGAGTCCTGATCACTTTACACGATACCGCTCGGCTGACTGTCGATTCATGGAGATCCAATGTGTCAGCAACCTTCTTTAAAGTGAGGGGTTTTAGCGACCCTCCTTCAAAAAAAGCTTTTTGATGTTTTATGATCACTTCAGCGACACGCATGATGGTTTCTCTTCTTTGGTCAATGCTCTGCATCAGCCAACGTGCCCGTTTATAACAATCATCGAGATAATCATAAGCATCGTGTGATTTTTGGTACATGCCCAACAACTTCTCGTCCCACCGGATCTGCTTTGTGATGGAGTATGGATCTCTCAGTAGGAATCCACTTGGTTCTTTTTCAAGTATTAAGTCTGGAAGAGAAGGTGTAGATGCGGACGTCGCCCGTTCAATAACCGGCCGTGGCTGAAGAGTCTTGATCAATTGGAGGGCTTCTCCTACTTGCCTTTCACTTACTCCTGTTTTTTCAGCTATGGGACGCAACTCCTGCTCTCCTAAAAGGTTCAGATGATCCTTGACCAACGCATACAAGAAGGCTGAGTCTGGGTACTTTTTTTCTATTTGCAGCAGAAGATACTCTTGAAAGTTGTAACAACCGACTCCGTAAGGATCAAAGTTGATAAGAAGATGACGTGCTTCTTCAACCATTTCAACTTCCATTCCCAGTTCCTCCGTGATTTCCTCTGCAACCATGGTTAAAAAACCGTTCTCATCTAAGTTTCCAACCAAGTAAATAACAATATGTTTCATAGATTCATTTTCTTGAAGCCAACCCGCTTGCTCAATCAGGTCTTCTCTCCAATCGCATCTCTGTTGGGCGATTTGCTCAATAGGATCATGATAGGCAAACTCTTTTTGATGAAAGGTAGAGCCATAAGAGGGAGAAGCCTCGATGCTCAAAATTGGATTCTCCTCTATTTCCTTTCGCACATGCTCCCACAATTCAGTGGCGTTAAATTGAAGCATTGTAATCGCTTGACGCATTTCTGTCGTC